>DASZZJ010000099.1:0-75163 GCA_035545075.1 Candidatus Acidiferrales bacterium | reverse complement strand
CGATCCATCCGCCAAAACCGATCTGCACCGCGCCGAATCCGATGGCCATGAAAATGTCGCCCCAGTGCGCCGGGGCAAAGAGCGCCGCGGCGCCGAGTGCCATCAGGCAGGCACCCATTACGGGAACGATGCGCACGGAGAAGGCGCCTCCGGCGACGACCGCCGTGCCGTAAAGGAGCAGCCAGAGTCCAGGCAACGCCGCGAATGCGCCGGCGCGGAAGAGAACGAAGGTCAACAACCCGCCCGCCAGAAGGGGCGGCGCAAAGCTGAGCAGGAACTTGCGTCCCGGCCCGGAGAACAGGGGCGTGTTCGCGCGATGAGCCTTGAAGGCCGCGGCGGGTGCGGCAATGGCGAAAGCAACGAGCGCTTCGATGAGCCAGATGGCAAGCCATGCGCGCGGGGCGGTTTGGCGCGCGGCAATCAGCGCCGCGGCGAGCGCGGTGAATCCCATCGCAACGCCACCCCATCCCGGCACGGCCGTAAATTCTCCGGCGCGCTGCATCGTCTCGCGGATGTAGCGGAGGTGGTCGGCGGCGCGGGCGTCAATGGGGATGGGCTCGCGTCGAGTGGAGTGAACGGATCCGGCGGCCATAGGAGACAAGGTAACAGGGGCGGGAGACTCTGTCAAGTACTTTGTGACATAAAGTGAAGGTGCGCCTCTCCTGAAAATGGCCTCAGGAAGTGGAAGACCGGGGAGAACGCGGATAACGGCCGCGGAGTGCATTCCAGCGGATGGTGAAGACGTCGAGGAACATCTGGATACTGTCGCGCAGCATGTGGACCTTGGAGACGGGGCTGTGGGCCCAGCGTACGGGGATTTCGACGGCGCGGAGACCGTGGCGGCGCGCGAGGTAGAGGAGTTCCGGGTCGAAGCCGAAGCGCTCGATGCGCTGCTGCTCGAACAGGATGCGGCAGGGCTCGCGGCGGAAGGCTTTGAAGCCGCACTGGGTATCGACGAAGGGTAAACGCAAGACGAGGCGCACGATCATATTGAAGACGATGCCGGCGAATTCACGGAAGAGGGATTCGTGGACGGCGATCAGGCTGCGGTCGAGAGCGCGGGAGCCGATGGCGACTTCGTGCGCGTCAAGGGCGGCGATGAGTTTGTCCGCCTCCTCGATGGGCGCGGAGAGGTCCGCGTCGGTGAAGAGCACGATGCGGCCGCGGGCCTCGAGCATGCCGTGGCGGATGCTGAAGCCCTTGCCGCGGTTGATGCCATTCGAGAGGAGGCGCAGGGCGGGAATTTCCGGGCGGAAAGATTCAGCGATGGCGGCGGTGCGATCGCTCGAGCCGTCGTCCACGACGAGAACCTCCGTCTCTCGGCCCCTCGCGTGCCCGTACGCGACGATGCGGCGGAGAGTTTCGGAGAGACGAGCCTCCTCGTTGAACGCGGGTATCACGATGGAGAGTTCGGGGGCGGCGGCGGTCATCGTGAGGATGTCTGCCTCCAACCATAGCGCCCGGTGAGCGGCACGAAGCGGCAGGGATCCAGCACGCGCGTGCTGAGCCCTCCCGCGCTCTTCTCGATGAGGCGTAATTCCTGCTCTTCTGTGCCGCCAATGGGGAGGACCATACGCCCGCCGTCCGCGAGCTGGGCAATCAGCGGCGGAGGGACAGCGGGGGCGGCCGCCGCAGCGAGAATCGCGGAGTAGGGAGCAAATTCCGGCAGGCCGAGCGTGCCATCGCCGCAGTGGACATGGATATTGGAATAACCCAGGTGCTCCAGGCGTGCGGCGGCGGCGCGCGCCAGGGAGGCGCGGAATTCGACGGCAAAGACCTCCGCGGCGAGGAGCGACAAAACGGCGGACTGGTAGCCGCAGCCGGCGCCGACCTCGAGGACTCGCTCGGTGCCGGTCAAGCGCAAAGCGGAAGTCATCGCCGCCACAATATAGGGCTGCGAAATGGTCTGCTCTTCACCGATTGGCAGCGGCGAATCCTCGTAAGCGCGAGCGCGCAGTTCGGCGGGAACAAATTCCTCGCGGGGGACGGCGGCCATTGCCGCCAGGACTCGTTCATCGGTGATTCCACGGCGGCGAAGCTGCTTCTCGATCATGTCGCGGCGGGCAGAGGCAAATTCTTCCTGCGCGCGGGAGAGAGGTTTGTCCGGCGAATCGCAAGATGAAGGGTCCGAAGGATGAGCCGAGGAATCCACTGGATCAGGCGCGCGACGCAGCCGCCGCGTGGCGTTCCCAGGCGCTTGTCGCGAGAATGTCCGCGATCTGGTCGAGAGCAAAATCACACTCGTCCTCGCGGTTGTAGAAGTGGGGCGAAAGGCGAATGCCGGCTTTCGGCCGATAGTCCACCAGGATTTCGCGGGCGAGGAGTTCGCGGCAGACTTCGGGAGCATTGGGGCAATCGACGGAGACTGTGCCGGCGCGTTCCGCGGGGTGTTCCGGCGTATTGACGCGCCAGCCGCGCGCGAGGGCGCCCTCGAAGATGCGGCGGGTAAGGCGCATGGATTTTTCGCGGATCGCGTGGATGCCGGCCTGATTCAGGATGTCGAGGCCGGGCCGGCAGGCGAAAAGCGCCGGGATGTGCGTGGTGCCGTTCAGATAGCGGTAGGAATCCTCGCGAGGCTCGATGGCGCCAATTTCGAAATCGAAGGGGCGTTGGTGGGCGAGCCAGCCGGTGAGCGCGGGCCGTAATTTCGATCGGAGATCTTCGCGGATATAGAGATAGCCGACGCCGGGACCCCCGCAGAGCCACTTCAGGACGCCGCCGACGGCGAAATCGGCGCCGAGGGCCCGGACGTCGAGGGGAATCGTGCCGGCAGCCTGGAAGCAATCGAGGATGACGTGAGCGCCGACGCGGTGGGCGCGCTCGATGATGGCTTTGGCGTCCACGATGAAGGCACTGCGAAAAAGGACCTGCGAGATGGGAACGAGGAGGGTGGTTTCGTCAATGGCGGCGAGGAACTTTTCGAGCGGGAGGCGGATGGCGTCGTCGCTCGGCACGGTTTCGACGCGGGCGCCGAAGCGGCGCTGCTCGTTGTAGAAGTATTGGATGGAAGGAAACTCGAGATCGGTCAGGACGACCTTGTTGCGCGGGCCGCGATAGTCGAAGCAGGAAGAGATGATGGCTTGCGCGATGGTGACGTTCTGGTGGAGCGAAATCTCTCCGGGACGCACGCCGATGAGCGGAGCGATCTTGTCGCCGACGTCCACGGCCATCTCGAACCAGCCTTCTTCCCAGGCGCGGACGCCGCGCTGGGCCCAGGAATCGGCGTAGGCGCGCATCTCGTCATAGACGGCGCGGGGCATGGCGCCGAGCGAATTGCTGATCATATAGGTGGTGCGCTCGAGGATGGGAAACTCGGGGCGCCAGTTCAGAAGTTCATCCATGGAATGCCTCTCCTGCGGAGGGCTTGCGGAGGTCCAAGCGTCTCCATCCAAGGTAGCACACGGAGATAAAGGCGAGCCAGGGGAGGCCGGCTTTGAGGGTGATGCGCAGGTCCGGGATGAACCATGTGGAGATCAGCACGCCCATAAGCGCGGCCAGACCGGAGAGAGAGCCCCACGGGCCGGGCGGCGCGAAGCGCCGGGGCGGGTTGGGCGCGCGCGCGGCGGCGCGACGGAAGGCCAGGTGAGTGACCAGGATCATGATCCAGACGAAGATGCCGCCGAAAAAGGCCGAACCCAGCATGTAGACGTATGCCGTTTCGTGAAACCAGTGGTCGAGGACGATGGCCGCTAACATTCCGACGCTGGAAACGAGCAGCGCCGGAACGGGCGTGCCGCGGCGGCTGAGTGAGCCCAGCGCGGAGGGAGCATAGCCGCCGCGAGCCAGAGAGAAGATCATCCGCGAGGTGAGGTAGAGATTGCAGTTCACGCTGGAGAGGGCGGCGGTGAGGACGACGAAGTTCATGAGGGCCGCCGCGGAGGGAATGCCTACCGTTTGGAAGACGCGGACAAACGGGCTTTCGCCGAGGCCGACCTGGTTCCACGGGACGACGCCAACCACCACGGACAGGCCGGCGATGTAGAAGATGCCGAGACGCAGGAGCGTCCAGCGCATGGCGCGGGGCACGGCGATTTCAGGGTGCGCGGCTTCGCCGGAGGTGACGGCGACGACCTCGAGGCCCAGGTAGCTGAAGATAGCCATGGCAACGCCGAGCCAGACTCCCGTCCACCCGTGCGGGAGAAACCCGCCGTGTGCAGTGTAGTGAACGGGGCCGATGCGCTGGAAGCCAATGCCGAAGAGAAGAGCGGCGCCGAGAACCAGAAAAACGCTGATGGTGACGACCTTGATCATCGCGAACCAGTACTCGAACGAGCCGAAGCTGGCCACGCTGCGGGCGTTCACGTAAACCAGCGAAGCGGAAAACGCGGCGATCCAGAGCCAGGAGGGAACTCCGGGGAAAAAGAGCTTGCAATAGATGGAGGCGGCGACGACTTCGCTGCCGATGGCGACGACCTGGCAGAGCCAGTAGGTATAGCGGACAACGTATCCGGCCCAGGGGTGGATGTACATCTCCGCAAAGACGCCGAAGGAGCCGGCTACTGGATGCGCGACGGACATCTCCGCGAGGGCCCACATGACGGTGAGAGCGATCAGCGCGCCGGCGCAGTAGCTCAAGATGACGCCGGGTCCGGCGAGTTTCACCGAGATGGCGCTGCCGAGGAAGAGGCCCGTGCCGATGGCGCCGCCGATGGCGATCATCGAAAGCTGGCGCGGCGTAAGGCTGCGGTGGAGGCCCGCTTCGCGCTCAAGGATTGCGGAGTGCGTGGAGTTGTTTGGCGCGGGCTGGGCCGGGAAGGACTTGTCAGCCATGGGGCGCAATCCTAGCAGAAACCGGATGGGCGGACCGTGCTGTGGCGACAAACGCCGAGATTCGACCGCGGACTCGTCCACACGAGCTGCACTTTGGGACAGTAGCTGAACAAGCATGGCTGTTCTTCCAAGTGCACACTGCAGGACGGCGCGCTTCCTAAAATTACAATGTCGGCGTCGAGAGGACGTCTTGCACGCGGCGGGAACGAGAGTCCGCGGCATCTTGGGAGGCGGTCATGAAAGCGGTCTTGGCTCTGGTCATTCTTTATGTGGGTACGTTCCTGGTAGTCATTGCGGGTCCGTCGCAAAGCGCGGAGCAGGGTAAGCCAGACTCCGCTGCCCAAGACCAACTGGTTAAATCTCCGGCGGCCGCGCCCATGGACCCCGTGAAGGAAGCCGCCATCCGCTCGCTGCTCGAGCTGAACGGATCGGGCGATCTGATCGAGGACGCCACATTGAAATCAGGGGGACAATTCACGCAACGGATCGAGACCCTGATGCCGGACAAGGGCCGCGCGCAGAAGCTCTCGACGGCGTTTGTCGAGCGCTATAAGGCGCATTTTGCCTCGGATGAACTGACGAACCAGCTCGTGCACCTTTACGACAAACACTTCACCGACGAAGAGATCAGGCAGTTGCTGCAGTTCTACGGCTCGCCCGTCGGGCAGAAGTTTGCCGCGGAGATGCCGAAGCTGACGCAAGAAGCGCAGACGGCAGGATTGTCGCTGAGCCAGCAGGCGGGCCGGGAGGCATGGAAGGATCTGCGCGAGCAGAACCCTGACCTCGCGCAGGCGCAGCGTTTCGAGCGCGGCGACCGGCGTCAGCAATAGACTCCTCTCTTCCCCGAGCACAAGGATTCCCGAAAAAATCGCGTTAGGAGAGGCCCGAGTGTCTCTTGTCATTGCGCTCCGCTTCGCTGGGCCCATGCCTTCTTCAAGCGAGGATTCGCTCAGACGAAGGTGAGCATGCGGGCGTTGCCCGCCCGGCGGGCTTTGGCGCTATGATTTCCATTCGCAGAAGCGACGGAGAGATTTCGCCCGTTCTTTTGCCGGACAACGCGTGGACCCCAGACTCGAGGAAAAATACTCCCGGCAGATGCTCTTCGCCGAAATCGGCGAGGCTGGACAGAAACGCCTGTGCGCTTCGAGCGTAGTGATCGCCGGCTGCGGCGCCATCGGCGGGGCAGCGGCGAACCTCCTGGCGCGCGCGGGGGTGGGACGCCTGCGCGTGATTGACCGGGATTACGTCGAGCCGTCCAATCTCCAGCGGCAGCTTCTGTTTGACGAGGCCGACGCGCGGGAAGCCCTGCCGAAAGCCGTCGCCGCGGAGCGGAAGCTGCGCGCCATCAACTCCGGCGTGACGGTCGAGGGCAGGATTGCCGACCTGATTCCGAAAAACGCGGAAGAACTCCTTGGCGGGCACGACCTGATTCTCGATGGCACGGACAATTTCGAGACGCGGTTCTTGCTGAATGACTTTGCCGTGAAAAACGGCAAGCCGTGGATCTACGCGGCGGCGGTGGCGAGCTACGGGGTTTCTATGGTGATCCGGCCGGGGATTTCGCCGTGCCTCGCGTGCCTGCTGGAGAGCGGTTCGCCGGGGGTCGAAGAGACCTGTGACACGATTGGGGTGCTCGGCGCCATTGTCGGCCTGATCGCTTCGTTCGAGGCCGGCGAAGCGATCAAGCTGCTCGCGGGACGCGAAGACGCGCTGCACGGGCGGCTGGTGGCCTGCGATGTATGGAGCGGGCGCTGGCAGTCGGTCCGCGTCGCGCGAGTTCCGGATTGCCCCGTGTGTACGGGGCGCAAATTCCGCTATCTCGAAGGGAAAGCGCAGCCACACCTCACCATGTGCGGGCGGGATTCCGTGCAGATTCACGAGCGGGGACGCCGTCTTGACCTCCTCGCGCTGCGCGAGCGGCTCGCAGCGGCGGTCTCCGGCGTGAGCAGTAATGAGTACCTGCTCCGCTTCCGCGTGCCGCCCTATGAAATAACTGTCTTCACCGACGGCCGGGCCATCATCAAGGGCACCCGCGACCCATCCGTGGCGCGCTCACTCTACGCGCGCTATATCGGCGCTTAAGAATCAGTCCGCAGGTCCGGGGGGATTCAGCGCGGAATGCCCGTGCGTCCAAAGGGTGTGCGCATGGCCGCGCGGTCGAGGTTCTCCCGCAGGTTCATCAGAGTCAAGAACGT
This sequence comes from Candidatus Acidiferrales bacterium, assembly GCA_035545075.1. Lineage (GTDB taxonomy): Bacteria > Acidobacteriota > Terriglobia > Acidiferrales > UBA7541 > Acidiferrum. Next base: position 68,198 of record DASZZJ010000099.1, on the reverse strand, counting down.
GCTCAGGATGCGCGCCTTGATGTCGTCGCTCAGATGCAGCCCGCTGGTGGCAACGCGGGCGAGCCGCTCGCCGTTCTCCGTGATGTAGCTGATGATTTCTTTCTGGCGTTCATGCGGGGCTTTGCCGAGGGCCGTCTCGCGGCGCATGTCGGCGCAGCCCTGCTCGAGCAAGAGAGTGAAGTGGAGGATGCAAAGATGCTGTTCCTCGAGAGCAGCGGGCACCGTCGTCTTGCAACCAAGCGATTTGCAGGGGGCGGTCATCACAGGGGCTAACAAGATTCGTAACACTCCGCGGCGGGAAAATCCAGAGTACGCGGAGCGGATGTCGCGAAACGGGCAGGGGCCAGCCGGCGCGGGCGGAACGGCTCCGGTGCACGTCCGCGTAAAAAAAGGTTTGACAGCGCGGCGCGTGTCCGTATAAATATACAGTGAGATGCATATTTCCACGGTTCCCATGAGCAACGGAAAGAAATTCCGTCACGGGCAGATCCTGAACCTGATCACCGCCGAGCCGGTCACGAGCCAGGATGAGCTTCGCCGCCTGCTGGTGCACCGCAAGCTGCGGGTGACGCAGGCGACGCTCTCCCGCGATCTGCAGGAGCTGAAACTGGTCAAGACGCCGAAAGGATACAGGACGGCCGCCGCGCTGGCCGAAGAAGGCGCTCCGCTGCCCTCGCTGGCGCGCGCCCTGCGCGAGTTTCTGCTGGATCTCCGCCCGGCGGAGAATCTGCTCATCCTGAAGACGCCCCCGGGAGGCGCGCAGCCTCTGGCCGCTGCGCTCGATGCCGCGAAGCTTCCGGAGGTCGCCGGCACGATCGCGGGCGACGACACCGTACTGATCGTCACCCCCAAGCGGAAGAGCCGGGAGTCCCTGCAAAAAAAGATTGAAGAAGAGTTGAGATGAGAGACCCGAAGCAAGTGGCCGTCGTAGGTGTCTCCGGATACACGGGGCTCGAACTCGCGCGGATTCTGTTGCGCCATCCCGCTGTCCGCCAGCCGGTTTTCTACCTGCGCGAGACGGGCGGCGCGCAATGCCTGGGGGAGCTGTTTCCGCAGCTCCGCGGTGCCGGGGAAGCGCCGGTGAAGACCCTCTCCACCGGGGTGATCGCCGGGAGCGGCGCCGGCGTCGCGTTTCTTGCTACGCCGCACGAAGTGTCGCGGGAGCTGGCGCCGGCCTTGAGCGAAGCCGGGCTCCGCGTGGTGGACCTGAGCGGGTCGTTCCGGTTCCGGTCGGGGGAGACGTTTTCCGCCTGGTACAACCAGCCCGCGCCTCCTGCGGCCTGGCTCGAAAAAGCCGTGTACGGCCTGCCCGAACTGTATGGGAAAGAGATCTCCCGCGCGCAACTCGTCGCGAACCCCGGCTGCTATGCGACGTCGGTGATCCTCGCGCTGCGCCCGCTGGCGGATGCCGGCTGGATTGCGGCCGAGCGCGGCGTGATCTGCGATTGCAAGTCCGGCGCGAGCGGCGCCGGCAAGGAACTGCGGCGCGATTTGCAGTTCGTCGAGGTGGATGAAAATTTCCGTGCTTACGGGCTCTTCACGCACCAGCATACGCCGGAGATTCTCGAGCACACGGGCCTCACGGGCGGGCAGGTGATGTTTTCGACGCACCTGCTGCCGCTGGCGCGCGGAATCCTTTCGACGATTTACGTCTGGCTGGATGCGCCGCGCGAGGCCGCGGAGGTGGAAGCCCTTTTCCGGAAGTTCTACGCGGGGCGTCCGATGGTGCGCATCTGGCCGGCGGGGAAACTGCCGGAGCTGCAGCACGTGGCGCACACGAATTTCTGCGACATCGGGTTCGCTCTGGACGCGGCGGGCGAGCGGCTGATCGTCGTCTCCTGCCTGGACAACCTCGGCAAAGGCGCAGCGGGGCAGGCGGTCCAGAACTTCAATCACATCCTGGGAATCGAGGAGCAGACAGCACTTCAATGAGACTGGTCATCAAGTTTGCCGGAGCATTGCTGGAAGACGCGGAGGCGGTGGCTTCGCTGACGCAGCAGGTGGCGGCGCTCGCTCGCGCGGGACACGAGATCCTCATCGTGCACGGCGGCGGGCGGCTGTTCACCGCAACGCTGAAGCGCCTGGGTTTGGAAAGCCGGTTCGTTGCGGGGCTGCGCGTGACCGACCGCGAAACACGGGATGCCGCGGTGATGGTCTTCGCCGGGCTGCTCAACAAACGGTTGGCCGCGGCGATCTCTGCGGCCGGGCAGCCTGCGGTGGGGATTTCCGCGGCTGACGCGCAGTGCTTTCGGGCGGATCCATTGGTCCACAACGAGGTGCCCGGGGGGCTCGGTTTTGTCGGCTACCTTACGGGAGTGAACGCCCCGTTCCTCGAGTCGCTGTGGCGCGAAGGGCTCGTGCCCGTCGCGCCGTGCCTCGGGATGGGCGCGGACGGCGAACTCTACAACATCAACGCCGACCACATGGCCGCGGCGTGCGCGGAATATCTCCGCGCCGACGCGCTCATCTACCTGACGGACGTCGCCGGGGTGCTGCACGGGGAGCGGCTTTTGCCCGCGGTATCTTGCGGAGATATCGGAACGTTGGTGGAAAGCCGCATCGTGTCGGGAGGCATGGTTCTGAAGCTCGAGGCAGCGAAGCGTGCCCTGGAAGGCGGAGTCGGCGGCGTGCGCATCGTGGGGGGCACGGCGCCGGAAGCGCTTTTGTGCGCGGCGCACGCAGCGGGAGCCGGCACTGGAGAAAAAAATCCGGACGTGCCCGGGACGCTCGTGACGCGCGAGCCTCTCTCCACCGTTTCCGCGGCGGCGTTGAGCGCTGCATGACGCGCCGTGGCAGCGCAAGAAAAATGAAGATGTCGCAAACGAAAAAAGCGAAAACAGCGATGGGCAGGAGCGCCGCGGCCGCACTGCGTGAGGCGGAGCAATATCTTCTCCCGACCTACAAGCGGCCGCGGGTGGTGTTCACGCATGGGCGTGGCTCGCTGGTATTCGACGCGAAGGGCAAGACCTATTTGGATTTTCTGGGAGGCATCGCGGTAAACGCGCTGGGCCATGCGCACCCGCGGATCGTGCGGGTCGTCCGGCGCGAAGCGGGGCGCGCGATTCACCTCTCGAACCTTTTTCACAATGTTTACCAGGGGCCGTTGGCGCGCAAGCTGGCCCGGTGGTCGGGGCTGGAGCGGGTGTTTTTTGCAAACAGCGGCACGGAAGCGGTGGACGGCGCGCTGAAGCTGGCGCGGCTATTTGCGGATTTCCGAAAAACGCCGCGTTCTCGCATTCTCGCGCTGGACAATGCATTTCACGGGAGGACGTTTGGCGCGCTCTCCGTCACGGCCATGGAGAAATACCGGCGCCCGTTCGAGCCGCTCGTTCCCGGCGTGGATTTCGTGCGCTTCAACGACACTGCCGACCTGGAAGCGAAATTGGACTCGTCTATCTGCGCCCTGATCCTGGAGACGATTCAGGGCGAGGGTGGCATTCACCCGGTGAGCGAGGCGTTCTGGAACCTCGCGCGGCAACTGACGACGCGGTACGGCGCGCTTCTGATTGCGGATGAAATCCAGTGCGGGCTGGGGCGGACGGGGCGCTATTTCGCCTACCAGAAATTTTCTTCGATGCCGGACATGGTCCTGGTGGCGAAGCCGCTCGCCGCGGGCCTGCCGCTCGGCGCCATCCTGACGACGCAGGAGGTCGCCGAGGCGGTTTCGCCCGGGTTGCACGGCACGACGTTCGGAGGGGGCCCGCTGGTCTGCGCCGCCGCTCTGGAGTTCCTGCGTACGGTCGAAGAGGAAGGGCTGCTCAAAAACGTCCGCGCGCGCGGCGAGCAGCTTCGCGCGGGAATCGAAGAGCTTGCCGGGAAGTTTCCAGTTATCCGGGAGGTGCGCGCCGAAGGCCTGATGATTGGCGTCGAACTGGACGTGGAGGGCGCGCCGTTCGTGGCCGAGGCGCTGCGCCGCGGACTCCTGATCAACTGCACGCACGAACGCACGCTGCGGCTGCTGCCGCCCTTCACCGTGACGTCGGCGCAGGTGCGCGAGTTCCTGCGCTTGTTCGAGATGGTTCTTGCCAAAACCCCGCGAGTGGTCACCGAGCCCGAATCCGCCCCAGCGGCGGACGGGGTTTGCATGGCCAAGGCCGCGGCGAGGTGAACATGACTGCGACCACTCTGGCTACGCAACTCCTAATGTCGAGCGACCTCCTGACCGGAGCAGAATGGAACGCCGCCGCGACGCGCGTTCTGATGCAGCTCGCCGCGGACATCAAGGCCCGTCCCGACCGCTACAGGGGCGCGCTCGGCGGGCGCGTGCTCGCGCTCATCTTCGAGAAGCCGTCCCTGCGGACGCGCGTGACCTTTGAAGTCGGCATCCAGAGCATGGGCGGCTCGGCCGTCTTCCTGGACCACACGCAATCGCACCTCGGCGAGCGGGAATCGATCCCGGATGTGGCGCGCAGCCTGGAGCGCTGGGTGCACGGAATCGTCGCGCGCGTCTTCCGGCAATCGGCGCTGGAGCTTCTCGCCTCTCAGGCCAAAATCCCCGTCATCAACGCGCTCTCGGATCGCTACCACCCGTGCCAGTCGCTGACGGATTTTTTCACACTGGAGGAAAAGTTCGGCGCTACGCGCGGCCTCAAACTGGCCTACGTCGGCGACGGCAACAACGTCTGCCATTCGCTGCTCATCGCTGGAGCGCGGCTCGGGGCGCATCTGCGCATCGCCACGCCGGCGGGGTACGCCCCCGCGGCGGAGATCGTCGCGGAGGCTCGGCGCACGGCGCGGGAAACGAAAGGCAAGATCGAGCTCTTCGAAAATCCTGCGGAAGCCGTGGCTGGCGCGCAGGCTGTCTATACGGACACCTGGACGAGCATGGGATTTGAAGAAGAGACTGCGCAGCGAGAGGCCGCATTCGAAGGATTCCAGGTCAACGAGAAGCTGATGGCCCTTGCCGCGCCGGACGCGGTGTTCATGCACTGCCTGCCGGCGCACCGCGGGTCGGAGGTAACGGAAGAGGTGCTGGACGGCCCGCGCTCAATCGTTTTCGACCAGGCGGAGAACCGCTTGCACGTGCAGAAGGCCATCCTGCTGACGCTGCTCAGCTAATCCACGAAAGAGGGCCGGTGAACAAGCCGAAAAAGGTGGTGCTTGCGTATTCGGGGGGACTCGATACCTCCATCATCATTCCCTGGCTGAAGGAGAACTACGGCTGCGAAGTGATCGCCATGATCGGCGACGTCGGCCAACAGGAAGACCTGGAGGCCGCACGCCAGAAGGCGCTGGCGACCGGCGCTTCCTCCGCTTATGTCGAAGATCTTCGCGATGAGTTCGTCCGTGGATACATCTGGCCGACGCTTCGCGCGGGCGCCGTGTACGAGCACACCTACCTGCTGGGCACTTCGATGGCGCGGCCGGTGCTGGCGAAACGGCAGGCGGAACTGGCGCTGCAGCTCGGCGCCGACGGCTTGGCGCACGGCTGCACCGGCAAAGGCAACGATCAGGTGCGCTTCGAGCTGGCGTACAAGGCGATCGCTCCGAACTTGACCATCATCGCGCCCTGGCGGGAGTGGAGCATCCGTTCGCGCGAAGACGCCATCGCCTACGCGCGGGCGCATCACGTTCCCATCGAACAGTCGAAAAGGAATATCTACAGCCGCGACCGCAACATCTGGCACCTCAGCCATGAAGGAGGCGATCTGGAGGACCCGGCCAACGCGCCAAACGAGGCGATGTGGCAGTGGGTCGTCTCACCGGAGAAAGCGCCGGACAAAGCCGAGGAGGTGGAGATCGGTTTTGAGGCGGGCGCGCCGGTGTCGGTGAACGGAAGCAATCTCGGGCCGGTGGAGCTGTTGAACACGTTGAACGAGGTCGCGGCGAAGCACGGCATTGGCCGCGCGGACCTGGTGGAGAACCGGCTGGTGGGGATGAAGTCCCGCGGCGCGTATGAAACACCGGGCGGGACGCTGCTCGTCACAGCGCATCGCGAGCTGGAGGCATTGGCGCTCGACCGCGAGACGCTCCATTTCCAGCAGGGTCTGGCGGTGCGCTACGCCGAGCTGGTCTATTACGGCCTGTGGTTTTCGCCGCTGCGCGCCGCCCTTGACGGCTTTTACAGCGTATCGCAGCAGCGCGTTACCGGCGCCGTCGGGCTGAAACTCTGGAAGGGCACGATGAGCGTCACGCGGCGCGTCTCTCCCTTCTCTCTCTACCGCACCGACCTCGCCAGCTTCACGATGGGCCGCTACAACCCGAAGGACGCCGAGGGCTTCATCAACCTTTTCGCGCTGCCCGTGACCGTGCGTCCGAAGGCCAAGGCCGAGAGCGGTTCGTGAGTCCGTGCAGATGACCGAGCGAAAAGACGACAAGCTCTGGGGCGGACGCTTCGACCGCGGACCCAACGAGACGTTCGATTCCTTCCAGCGATCCTTCTCGTTTGACCGCCGGCTCCTGCCCTACGAACTGAGGGTGAACCGCGCCTGGGCAAAGGCGCTTGAACACGTGGGCGTCCTTTCGGCGACGGAAGTAAAACAGGTACACGTCGCGCTGGACCGTATCGCCGAACGCATCCAGAGCGACCCCGCTTGGGTCGCGCAGTCGGAAGCCGAAGATCTCCACCACTTCACGGAAAAGGCGCTGGTTGAAGAACTCGGCGCGCTCGGCTGGAAAGTGCACACAGGCCGCAGCCGCAACGAGCTAATCGCCACGGATTTTCGCCTCTTTGTGATGGATGCTGCGGCGGAGACACAGCGTGCGGTCGCCGCTTTGGCGAAGGCCCTGCTCGACCAAGCGCAAACAAACCTCGGCGTGCCCATGGCCGGCATGACCCACATGCAGCACGCTCAGCCGATTTTGCTCTCTCATTTCCTTCTCGCACACGCCGAGGCTTTCACGCGGGATTTGACGCGCCTCGAGGCTGCCGCCGCGAGCGCCGATGCCTGCCCGATGGGTTCGGGCGCGCTGGCGGGCTGCGCTTTCCCGGTGGACCGCTCGGCCATCGCGCGCGAACTTGGTTTTTCGCGGATCACTGCGAACAGCCTGGATGCGGTCGGCGACCGGGACTTTGCGCTTGATTACCTGTACGCCCTGGCGGACATCGCCACGCACCTTTCGCGCCTCGCCGAGGATTTCGTATTGTTTGCCTCGCAGGAGTTCGGCTACGCCATCCTTCCCGACGAGTTTTCGACCGGAAGCAGCCTCATGCCGCAGAAGAAGAATCCGGATGCTTGGGAGCTGATCCGCGGGAAGACGGGAAGGATCACCGGGGCGCTCTTCAGCCTTTTCACCACGCTCAAGGGCCTGCCCTCCGGCTACCAGCGCGATCTGCAGGAGGACAAGGAACCAATCTTTGCCGCGCACGACCAAATGAACTTGATGCTCTGTGTAGCGATGGGGGCTGTGTACGGCACGAAGTTCAACGAAGCGCGGCTGCGCGCGGCTGCGTCCGACCCAGCGCTGCTCGCTACGGAAGCCGCCGATTACCTGGTGCATCGCGGGGTGCCATTCCGCCAGGCACATGACCTAGTGGGAAAGGTTTTGCGCGAAGCCGAACGCCAGGGCAAGCCCTGGACGGAACTCTCACTGGAAGAGGTCCGGAGAATCTCGCCCGCTTTTGAGAAGGATTTCTTAGGAGGCGCATCGGTCGATGCGGCGATTGCGGTCCGCGTGGTGCCCGGCGGCACGTCGGTGGAAGCGGTGCGAGCCGAGATTGCGGAGTTGCGGAACCGGCTCTCCCGGCACGGAGCTTCAGCATGAGGCCGCCGCAGCCGCCCGCCGTCCTACCGCGTGGATTCCGCTTTGCCGCCACGGCCTGCGGCTTGAAAAAGACAGGCGCTCTCGACCTTGGCCTGCTCGTGAGCGATGAGCCGGCGTCGGCCGCGGCGCTCTTCACTTCCAATCTTGTGAAGGCCGCTCCCGTGCTCCTTTGCCGCGAGCATCTACGCGCGTCGAAGGGACGCATGCGCGCGGCGATCGTCAATTCCGGGAACGCCAACTGCTCGGTCGGACCAAGCGCCGCTGCTGCTTCGCAGGCGACTGCGGTGCGAGCCGCGGCCGAGCTCCGCTGCGCGCCCGAGCAGGTATTTGTCTGCTCGACGGGAGTGATCGGTGTCGCGCTGCCGGTCGGAAAAATCCTCGCGGCGATGCCGCGGGTGACGCGCGCCGGCCGGGACTCAACGCGCTCGTTCACCGAGTTTGCGCACGCGATTCTCACCACTGACACGCGGCCGAAGTGGGCTGCGGCTTCCTGCCGCATCGGCGGGAAAACGGTGCGGTTCGCCGGATGTGCGAAGGGCGCCGGGATGATTCACCCGCGCCTGGCGACGATGCTGGCGTTCATCGTGACGGACGCGGCCATCGCGCCGGGCCTGCTGCAGCGCACGCTCGTCGCGGCCAACGCGCAGACGTTCAATTCGATCACCGTGGACGGCGACAGCTCGACCAACGACACCGTGCTCGTGCTCGCGAACGGAAGTTCGGGAGCGAAGCGGATCACCGCCGGAACTTCGGGGCACGCCGCGTTTCGAAATGCGCTCGAGAAACTCTGTAAATCGCTGGCGCTGCAGATCGTCGCGGACGGCGAGGGCGCGCAACGGATCATCGAGATCGAAGTGCGCGGCGCGCGGACGGAAGCCGCGGCGCGGCGCGTTGCGGAAACGATTGCGACTTCGCCGCTAGTCAAGACAGCCTTCGCCGGTGGCGATCCAAACTGGGGACGCATCCTCGCCGCAGCGGGACGTTCAGGCGTCAAATTCAATCCCGACGAGACTAGCATTGCCATGGCTGGGATTCCCGTGTATCGCCGCGGCCGCGCGCTGCCCTTCAATGAAGCCGCCGCGCACAGGAGATTGCTGGCGGAAAAAGTGCCGATCCGCGTGGACCTGCGCGAGGGGCGTGCCACGGCGCGCGTCTGGACTTGCGATTTCACCGCTGAATACGTCCGCATCAACGCGAGCTACCGGACCTGACCAGGACTGGGGAATTCAGCTCTCCCACTTCCAATCGATGAACTGCTCGCGAAGAGCGTTCTTTTTGAACTTGCCGACCGAGGTGCGTGGAAGGGCTTCCAGGAAGACAAAGGCGTCGGGGAGCTGCCACTTCGCGAAGGATTGCGCGAGGAATGCGTGAAGCTCCTGCTCAGTGACTTTTGCCCCGTCTTTCAGAACGACGGCTGCGAGCGGGCGCTCCTGCCACTTGGGGTGCGGGATGCCAATGACGGCGGCCTCCTTCACGGCGGGATGCCCCATCAGCGTGTTTTCCAGATCCACCGAGCTGATCCATTCGCCGCCGGATTTCACGAGGTCTTTCGCGCGATCCACGATCTTCACAATGCCTTCGGAATCCATCGTGGCGATGTCGCCGGTCTTGAACCAGCCGTCGGCGGTCCAGCGGTGGGCCTCGTCCGGCGCGTCGTAGTAGCAGCCGGCGACCCAGGGCCCGCGCACTTCGAGCTCTCCAGGTGTTTCGCCGTCCCACGGCGCCTCGCCCTCCGGGCGCATGACGCGGAGCTCGACGAACGGCAGGGGCCAGCCCTGTTTCGCGCGGACTTCATACTGTTTTTCTTCAGACCAATCGAGCATGGACGCTTTCAGCCGGCTGGTGGTGGCGATCGGGGTCGTCTCCGTCATGCCCCAGAGATGCATGATGCGGAGCCCGAACTGGTCGAGCCGCCGGATTAGCTCGAGCGGCGGGGCGGTTCCGCCGACGCAGAGGCGGACGGGCGCGGGGAATCTCCAGCGGCCGGGTTTTTTCTCGAGCGCGTCGAGGACTCCGATCCAAACGGTGGGGACGCCGCAGGCGATCGTCACGCGCTCCTGAACAAGCAGGTCCAGCACGCTCTCCGGGTCCACGTTGGGGCCGGGAAGGATGAGCCGGGCCCCCAGCATCGCGCAGGTGTAGGGCAGGCCCCATGCATTCGCGTGGAACATCGGTGCGACGCTCAAAACGGTGTCGTGGTGTCCGATGCCGAAGGAGTCCACGAGTCCCTGCGCGAAGGAATGCAGGACGAGAGCGCGGTGAGAGTAGATCACACCCTTGGAGGCCCCCGTCGTGCCGGACGTAAAACACATCGCCGCGCCGTCGTTTTCGTCGAGTTCGGGGTAACGGAAATCCTCGCCGGCGGTGGCGAGTAATTCTTCATAGTCCAGAAAGCCCTCCGGCACGCCGCAGCCGCCGTAGGGGACGACGATGACGCGTTCGAAGGAATAGTCTCCGCGGAACTTCTCGAAGTGGGGAAGCAGGACGTCGTCAATGAGGAGGAACCGGTCGCGGGCATGCTTGGCGATGGCGGCGATCTCCTGCGGATGAAGGCGGAGATTGAGCGTGTGGAGGATGCCACCGGCGCAGGGCACTCCGAAAAACGCTTCCAGATGGCCGGAGTGGTTCCACATGAGTGAGGCGACGCGGTCGCCGCGCCGCAGGCCGAGGAGGGTCAGCGCCGAAGCCAGCCGGCGGGCGCGGCGGTAGAACGCGCCGAACGTGGTGCGGACGGCCGTCCTGTCCGGGCGGCGGGAAACGATCTCCACATTGGAGAATATCTTTCCAGCCCGTTCGAGGATTGTGGGCAGAGTCAGCGGAAACTGCATCATCGTTCCGCGCATCGTGACCTCACGAGGAAAATCCAGACTTCCTCGCATCCTATCACTTAATCCGGCTGCTCGCCGGGCCGCGGATCCGCTTGGGAGCCCGCCCGGGGAAGCCCCGTGCGGCGGAGGCCGCTTCCGGTTCTTTCCAGTTGCCAAGTCGTCAATTTTTCGAGAGGATGCAAGGGAACGCTGAAGTACAGTCTCGCGCCCGCGGTGGCCTGGCTCTTTCCGGACTGCCCGCGACCGAACTCTATCTCTTCAGTGTGCCTCGGCTCGCAAAGGCGTTCTGGGCAGATGGCAGAAGGAGTCAGCAGGTGAAGAAGCTATACGTTGGGAATCTTCCGTTTTCAGCCACGGAAGAACAGCTTCAGGAATGGTTCACTCAGGCGGGCTGTAATCCCTCGGCAATCAACCTCGTTCGAGACCGTTTCACCGGCCAGTCACGCGGCTTCGCGTTCGTGGAGATCACAAGCGATGAAGAAGCGGAGCGCGCGATTACTTCGCTCAATGGCCAGAATTTCGGTGGGCGAAACCTCGTCGTCAACGAAGCCCGGCCGCAGACCGAGCGCGGCGGCGGAGGCGGCGGCCGCGGGTTCGGCGGCGGAGGCGGCGGCCGCGGACATGGCGGCGGAGGTGGGCGCGGACGTGGCGGCGGGGATCGCGGCGACCGCGGCAACCGCTGGTAATCCGCAACTTCCCTCCTTCTCCTCGTCTACGGAGCAGACCCCTTTGCGGGTGTGTGCATTCCGCGACGATTCTTGTTCCAACTCTTTGCAGCTAAACTGAGCTGATCGTCCGTCGAGGGCGATGGCAGTTTGGTTCGGCGAACACAGCGACACATCTAGTCTAAACAATACTAGGCTGTTGCCTTGCGCAAAACCTCAGCGGCCTCGACCCTCCCACCCGTGTAGCGGTAGCGCATCACGGTCGTGGTGGCCAGAGCGCTTCTCACCATCTCCTCCAAATCCAGTTGCGATTCCGCCGCGTCCAACTCCTCCGGCGTGGCGAAGAGGGCTGGCGCTTTCGGTTGAAAAACCGGGCAGCAGTCGTGGAATGGCTCGGCGGAGATGTCGTGCGTGCCGATTTTCCGGGCGAGCGCGAGGATTTCCAGCTTGTCGTCGCCGGCGAGCGGCCGGTAGATCGGAAGCCGGGTCGCTGCCCCCACGGCAGCCATGTTCTGCAGCGTCTGCGAGGCGACCTGGCCAAGGCTGTCTCCGGTGATCAGCCCTTTGGAGCGTCCGGCGCGCCCAATGCGGGTGGCGATGCGCAACATCAGCCGGCGGTAGAGCAGGATGCGAAAACGCTCCGGGGCGCTGCGGACGATCTCGCGCTGCATAGGTTCGAACGGAACGAGATAGAGTCTTGCCGTGTGCTGCCAGGGAACGAGCCGCTTCACCAGCTCACGCGCCACGTGAACGGAGGATTCACCGGGCCGCGCCCCGCCTCCCCAGAAATGCACGAAATCCACATGCGCGCCTCGCCGCATCAGTTTGAACGCGGCGACCGCGGAATCGAACCCACCGGAGAGAAGACAGGTCAGCCGGCCGGCCGTGTTGGCGGGCAGACCGCCCGCCCCCGGGATTCGCCGGGCATAGATGAAAATGGGGCCCGGCGTGATCTCGATCCGGCAGGTGAGCTCAGGCTTTCGCAGGTCCACGCGGACCTGGCGCCCGGCGGCGACCAACTGGTCGTGCAGGTAGCCGCCCACTTGGCGCTCGATCGTCAGTGCATCGGCCGGAAAGCGCTTGTCGCTGCGTTTCGCGCGCACGGCAAAAGTAGTGAATTGTTCGCCGCGGACCTCCTCCCAGGCCGCTTCGCGCAGCGGTCCGAGCGGGTCGTCCGAAAATTCGCCGGGAGTCACGGTGTTCGCCATGCCCTGTTTCTCGCGCTGAACGGCACGCGCCACGCCGAGATTGGCGATGCCAAAGACGCGTTCCAGCCGCGCTAGAGCTTCAGCCAGTTGGGAGGCATCGGCGAGTTCCACCACATAACGGCTGCCCGGCTCCGTGATCCGGGCGACACGAAGCCCTTCGAGGGCGCGCTTCAGGCCGATCCGCATCTTGCTTTGAAAAAACTTGCGGTTTCCCCCCTTGAGCCAGAGCTCGTGGTAATGGACGACGATGTGCGCAGTGGCCATGCGTTTTTCGCACCCCGGAGTGGGCTTCCCGCCCAGTATACCAGTGCCGCGAATACGCCCTATGCCGGCTGCCTGATACTGGCCCGAACCCGGGTTGGCGCGAAACTTCCAGGCACGTAACGTGTTTGAAACAATAGGCAAGGAAAATCACTTGCGCAGCGAGTTCAGGAGTATATGGATATGTGCCATGCCCGGGCGTACACAGACCGAAGAGGAAGAAGCAGGGAACCTTGGAGGGGATTCAAGCATCCAATCGGGCAGTAGCGGCACAGTGAGAATGAGTATGACGACCTGGCACAAACGCGACTGGCGGCAATTCTTCGAAATCGCCCGCCGTCCCGGGCAGAGGCTGCGGCCCCCGCGGCCCGTATATCCCACGGGGATTAACCGCGTACTGCCGGCGGCCGGCTTCAGCCTCTCGGAACTGGATGACGCCGGTATCAATCTGGATTTGGCCGAACGGCTAGGCCTGCCGGTGGATGCCGGACGCATTGGCGCGTATGGGCCGAACGTGTCCGCCCTGCGCGATTTTGCTCTCGTTTCGCGCCGCCCCACTTAACGCGCGGCTTCCCCTTCTGTTCTCTGTCTGTAGCGGCGGCTTTATGCCGCCATCTTCATCAGCCGCACTTGCCTTTGTAGCGCCGCCCTTTCGCGCCGTTCGCGTCCCGGCGGTTTGTGCCGGGAAGGGCGGCATCCTCGCTTTTTTCCCCGAGCATCTCTCCTTCCTCGGCTAGAATGCGCATCCACGACCGCCCGGGGAGGAAACCATGAAACGTATCGCGTTATTGGCCCTGCTGAGCTTCCTGCTGCCAGCCGCCCCCACGCCCGACTATTCGATCCACGCCATCCGCTATTCGACGGTTCCGGGGTTTCCGGTCTCGGAGCTTGTGAGGGGCGCTCCGAAAGACGAAAAGCTGGACATCGCCATGGTTCTCTGGCTCATCCGCGGCGGCGGGCGGACAATTCTCTTCGACAGCGGATTCCACCGCGAGAAATGGTTAAAGGCCTTCCAGGAAAAAGACTATCTGCGCCCCGACGAAGCCGTAAAACTCGCCGGTGTGAAGCCCGAGGAAGTCACCGACATCATCATCAGCCACGCGCACTGGGATCACATGGACGGTATCGATCTTTTCCCGAAGGCCATCGTCTGGATTCAGAAGCAGGAATTTGCCTATTACACCGGCGAAGCCTGGCAACCCGGTGGCAAACACGGCGGCATCGAGCCGGAAGACGTCAAGTTTCTTGTCGAACTTAACACGCAGGGACGACTGCGGCTGGTGGATGGCGACAACGTGGAAATTCTGCCGGGCATCCGCGCCTACACCGGTTCGCGCCATACTTTTGCGTCACAATATATTCGCGTGGACGGCAATCCGCCGTTCGTTCTGGCATCGGACAATTGCTACCTCTACCGGAATCTCGCCGAGCACAAGGCCAGCGCGACGTTTTCCGACGCCGACCAGCCCGCCAACATCAAGCAGCAGGAGCGCATGATCCAGCTTGCCGGCTCGCCCGACCGCGTCGTCCCTGGCCACGACCCGCTCCAATTCCAGAAGTTCCCCGCCGAAGCGCAAGGCCGCATCGCCCGCATCCGCTAGGAATCTCTCTTGCGCGCTGCTTGTCGTCTCCGTGCATCTAAATTAGTGCTTGACCCTGAAACGCATTCCAGGGTCCACACTGGTATCAGGTGACCGCATGACGAGAGAGAAGGTCTATCGTTCCGGAGAACTGGCCCGGCTGGCCGGGGTTAGCACGGACACGCTTCGCCACTACGAGCGTATCGGTGTCCTAGTACGTCCGCCGCGCGCAAGCAACGGTTACCGGGTCTACTCCGCCGTTTCTCTTAATCGAGTGCTCGTATTGCAAAGCGCGGTCCGCGCCGGTTTTTCGCTGGCCGAACTGGCCCGCATCCTCGGCCTGCGGGAACACGGTGGCGCGCCCTGCCGCATGGTCCATTCCCTGGCGCGGCAGAAGATTCGCTCACTCGATCAACAGATTCTGCGCCTGCAGGAGCTCAAAGCTTTCTTGGCAAAGCTCGCGCGGGATTGGGCCACTCGTTTGCGGAAGACACCTCCAGGGCAAAAAGCCTATTTGCTGGACTCCCTGGCCGGAAAGGAACACCCGGCCAGAACCAAGGGGCTCCTCCAAAAGTACAGGAGAAAAAAGTCATGAACTACGTTTTCAGCATCACGTTGCTGGCCTGGCTCGCATTTTTCCCCCAGCAAGCACAGCAAGACATGCAGTCTCCCTGCTCCATGCAAGATATGCATCAGCACGCCGCGAAGAATCAGGACACGGCCGCCGGGGCGCTGGCCCAATCGGCGGAGCAGCGCCATCACGCGCTCCTCGATGAGGAGCGTGGGGCGATCGGGCGCGGCGAGGGCTTCGGAATGGCTTTCGCGGCGGACCACAACGGTTACCCAGGTCCGAGGCACATCCTGGACCTGCAAACCGAACTCAAACTCACCCCCGATCAGACTGCCGCCGTACAAAAGCTATTCGACGAGATGAAACAGCAAGCACTGGCCCGCGGCCAAGAGGTTCTACAAGCCGAGGACGAACTCGAACGGAGGTTCCGCGATAACCGGCCCGAGGCGGAATTGCGCGAGCAGGTTCTTCGGGTGGCCTCACTGCGCGGGGAGTTGCGCTGGGTTCACCTGCGCGGGCACCTGGCGGCTGCCAAATTGCTGACGAAGGAGCAAATCGCCACCTACGCGCAATTGCGCCACGGCGGCCACCATGGGGTAGGAGGCTCTTAAGCGGCACGGGGGAGGCAATCGATCCGGTCACCGCGCTCCGGCAAGAATGAGAACACAGCATGAAGACGGTGACCGGTAGACCGGTGCGGGATGTGGCGGCGCACGTTGCCGAGCAGTTGTAGTTCGCCAACACAGCATTGGCACGAGAAGCAACTCCAAGAACTGAGGACACTTAATATGAATCGAAGAGAATTGCTCAAAAGATCTGCCGCTGCCGGCTTCATGGCTGCGGTTCCATTTTCACTGGCCGCTAAGAGGATCGCCGGTCTCGGCGCCTCGGCATGGATCGGTGGCGCGGAATCGTCCGTATCAGCAGCCGCTCAGAACCCTCTGAAACCTCCCAAGAGCGGGAGTATCACGGTCGCATATCCACTTTCCCGCGGAGTGATCGACATTGACTTTACGGGACCTTGGGGTATTTTCGGCTCCGTAATGCTTCCCGGCGTTGATATGACGTCGCCGTTTCATCAATATTCCGTCGCGGAGACCAAGGCTCCGTTAGTCACAGAATCGGGTTTGACCGTCGTGCCTGATTACACCTATGAAACTGCCCCACAACCTAAAATTATCGTGATTCCAGCGCAGGATGCCTCTGAAGCAAGGCTGCAATGGATTCGCAAATCATCGGTAGGTGCCGACCTAACCATGTCGGTTTGCGTGGGCGCATACGTGCTGGCGAGAACTGGGCTGTTGAACGGGAAGTCGGCCACCACTCACCACGATGCATACAAGGACTTCGCCAAGGAGTTTCCCAAGGTCCATCTCGTACGCGGCGTTCGGTTTGTCGAGGAAGGCAACCTTGCTACGTCTGGGGGCCTGGCCTCAGGCCTCGATCTTGCCTTGCGTGTGGTCGAAAGATATTTTGGGAGGAAAGTAGCGGAAGACACCGCCTACAACCTGGAGTATCAGGGCCAAGGGTGGAAGGACCCAAGCTCGAACGCGATCTATGCCCAGGCGCTGACCTGCCCGGTTTGTGGGATGCCGTCCGATTCAGCGAAGAAGGCAACGTCCATCTACAAGGGTAAGACCTACTACTTCTGTCAAATGGCGGAGGTTTGCAAGGGAAAGTTCGACGCCGCTCCCGACAAGTATGCAAAACAAAGCTAATTAGAGTTCCATGGAGGGAGTTTCTAGACCTGCGAGTTGAGGGCGCTACCGGGACGCGGTAGACTAAGGCTCTTGAGCCCCCTTTATGGCGTCTCCTTTCCATATACTCCCGCATCAGCCCGTGCCGCCGCCGCAGGCGCATCCGCGCCCGGATTGGCTGCGGGTGAAGTTTTTCGGCGGGCAGAACTATCAGGATCTTAAGCGCATCATGCGCACGCTCGGACTGCACACAGTATGCGAGAGCGCGCGCTGCCCGAACATGGGCGAGTGCTGGGAGCACCGCACAGCGACGTTCATGATTCTGGGCGACATCTGCACGCGGGCGTGCGGGTTCTGCGCCGTGCCTTCGGGGAAGCCGGTTGGCCCGCCCGATGAGGACGAACCCCACCGGGTAGCGGAAGCGGCCGAGCGAATGGGTTTACGCTATGCGGTGGTCACTTCGGTGAACCGCGACGACCAGCCCGACGGCGGCGCACATCTCTTCGCGCGCACCATCCATGAGATCCGCCGGCGCGTGCCGGGCTGCAAAGTCGAAGTCCTGATCCCGGATTTTCGCGGGGATTGGGGGGCATTGAATGTGGTCCTGGCGGCCCGCCCGGACGTGCTCAACCACAATACGGAGACGGTGCCGCGGCTTTACCGGCAGGTGCGCAAGGGAGCCGTGTACGAGAGGTCGCTCGAACTGCTGCGGCGGGCGAAGGAAGCCCATCCGGAAGTGCCGACAAAGACTGGCTTGATGCTGGGTCTCGGTGAGGAGAAGAGCGAAGTGCTCGCCACCATGCAGGAACTTGCCGCACAGGGCACGGACCTCCTGACGCTGGGCCAGTATCTTCAGCCGACGCCCGAGCACCTGCCGATCTTCCGCTATGTGCATCCGGACGAATTCGCCGAGTTCAAACTGCTCGGCGAAGCCTTGGGCTTCCAGCACGTTGAATCGGGCCCGCTCGTGCGCTCTTCCTATCACGCCTTCGAACAGACCGCATCCGTCCACCGATAGAAACCTCCGGCCATCGTTCGAGCGGCGCGGCACGCCGTAGTTAATTTGGGGCGGCGTTGCTCCAGTTGTCCAACAGCACGGCGCGGCGGGTGGGCACAGGAAGTGCCTGGATTGTCGGGTGAAATACCCTAGTGGCGTCTTAAATGATCGGAGCTAAACCGATCCGTCCGCCCAGAGCGATGGCGGTTTGGTCTGACGTACACATTGACGCATCGAGTTGGAACGGCCCTTAGCGGGCTGTTGCGGCGGCCTTTTTCGCAGATTTCGCGGACGCGGAAGGCTTGCGGCGCCGCTTGGGCTTGACCGGATTAGCCGGGGCCTCTCCGATGAGCTCAGCGGTCATGATGCTGGTCACAAAGAGCTTGGGACCGTGGTCTTCGAAATCAATCGCGGTGCGCTCGAGATCCGACGAGGTCACCACGCCTAAACCGTACACCCCGTGCTTGAGGTTCTGGCCTTCCTGTAGTACCTGCACGATATCCTCCTTAGAATTGCTCGGCCGATCCCGGACCATCGCAGAGGCTGGAGCGCTTTCTGTGGTGGGCGTCACGGCCACAACCGGAATGACCCAAACCCACACTAAACGCTGGTGACGTTCTCCGCCTGCAGGCCCTTTGGGCCCGTCGTCACTTCGAATTCCACCGTCTGACCCTCGTTCAAGGACTTGTAACCGTCCATCTGGATCGCCGAGAAATGGACGAATACATCTTCACCGCTCTGGCGCTGGATGAACCCGTAGCCCTTCGAAGCATTGAACCACTTAACTGTTCCTTGTTCCTTCACTTCTTGTTTCCTCATTCTTTTCTAGAATCTATTTGTCTCTCTTGCGCCTCACTGCCGGGAGTCTCCGGCGGCTTGGCAGCCTCCAGACCGCAAAAAAAGGGCCAGCAAATTTGTTCTTGCGGCCCCTTGAACGAGTCAAAAGGTAATACAAGAGCAACAAACGCATAAAAAGCATACAACAAATTGGCCAAATTGTCTACAGCCGGAGGAGGTGAAGAACGCCGCCGCTTTATGTAACTATAAGAATTTAAGCGAGTTAGATACCGTAGCGCCGCAGCAGTAGATTAGTGGTCGGAATACTCTCTTCCCCACCTCCACGGTGGCCCGGCAGGGGGCGTAGAATCGGAACCCGGTTTGCTCTACTTGGGACTTAAATGGATTCGCTAGCTTACTTTTTCGCCCGGTTTCAACAATTTGGCGGGGGCCCCGCCATCGTGCAGCGCTGGGGCTACCGGCGTGAGGTGTGGACCTATGCCGAACTGGCACGCCGCGCGGTGCGCTTCGCCATCGAGTTGAGAAAGCGCGGGCTTTGCACCGGCGATCGCGTCCTCCTCTGGGGCCCGAATTCGGCGGAATGGGTGACAGCCTTTTGGGGTTGCATCCTGCGCGGAGCGGTGATCGTGCCGATCGACGCCGGCGCCACGCCCGAATTTGCAGCGCGCGTTGCGGCCGATGCTGCCGTCAAGCTGACCGTCGTTTCGCGGTGGAATTCGGCAACTGCGCCTTCCGTGAACATTCTCAAATTGGAGGATGTCGGCGGCAGAGCCCCTTGCCTTGTCCCCGCGGCCGGGACCGAGGCGCCCGGCGAAGCTGGGCATTATCTTCTGGAAAAACTAGCCGATGAACCCCTCACGCGAAGTCACATCGCGCAAATCCTGTTCACCAGCGGAACGACAGGCGAGCCGCGCGGCGTCGTCCTGACCCACGGCAACTTTCTGGCGAATCTTGAACCGGTCGAGCGCGGCATGGAGGCATACCGCAAGTATGAACGCTGGTTTCACCCCCTGCGGTTTGTGACGCTCGTGCCGCTCAGCCATGTCTTTGGGCAGTTCATGGCGCTGCTTGTGCCGCCCCTGCTGGGCGCCGCCGTGGTGTTTGAAAACTCCGCGAATCCGGCGGAGATCATTCGCACGGTGAAGCGGGAGCGCGCAACGGCCCTGATTGCCGTGCCGCGGATGCTGGACGCGCTGCGCAACGGACTCGAGCGCGAAATCGACGCGCGGGGAAAACGTGAGTCTTTTGGGCGGAGGTATGCCGCCGCCGACGGGAAGCCTTTTCTCCGCCGCGTGTGGCGCTTTCGCAAGCTACACCGGAAGTTCGGCTGGAAGTTCTGGGCCTTCATCTCCGGCGGGGCCGCGCTGGGAGCAGAGACCGAGGCCTTTTTCCGCCGCATAGGGTATGCCGTCGTGCAGGGTTACGGGATGACGGAGACGGCATCGCTCATAAGCCTCAACCATCCCTTCCGCGCGGCGCAGGGGACGGTCGGGAAGATTCTGCCGGGGCGCGAATTCCGCCTCGGCGAAGATGGTGAGATCCTCGTGCGCGGGGAAAATGTCGCGGCAGGATACTGGGAAAAAGGGTCGTTGCGTCCATCCGGGGAAGAAGGTTGGCTGAAGACGGGCGATCTTGGCGAGATCGACGCCGAAGGCAATCTGCGGCTCCGTGGGAGGAAGAAGGGCGTCATCGTCACGCCGGCGGGCCTGAATGTCTATCCCGAAGACCTCGAAGCGGCGCTGCGGCGTTTTCCTTCCATTCGTGATTGCGCCGTTGTGCCTCTCGAACGCCACGAAAATTTCGAACCGTGCGCAGTGCTGCTGCTGGCCGACAGTAGCGAGGAGGCTGCGCGGAACGCTGTTCGCCAGGCGAATGCCTCTCTCGCCGACTATCAACGGATTCGGGAATGGGTTATCTGGCCGGAGCCGGATTTTCCGCGCACGGCGACGGGAAAACCCCGGCTCGGTGAGCTCGCCGCGCGTGCAGCGGAGCTGCTGGGCGGTGCGGCGCGGCCTGCGGGCCACCGAAACGCGCTGGAGGCTCTGCTGCAACGTTTTGCGCGTCCCTCGGGCGCTGCAGCCTCCCTGCCGGGGCATCTGGAGCGCGAACTGAATCTGAGCTCGCTTGACCGCGTCGAGCTGATGAGCGCCCTCGAAGAGCGCTACCAAGTCGAGTTGAACGAAACTACGTTCGCTGACGCAAGAACCGTGGCCGATGTGGAACAACTGCTGCATCAACCGGCCGCGCAACGCATGCACTACGTTTACCCGCGCTGGACGCAGCGCGGGCTGGTGCGATGGCTGCGGCTTGCCGTGTACTACGCGCTGGCGTGGCCGGCGACGCAGATCCTTGCCCATCCGAGAATTGTCGGCCGGGAAAACCTGCGTGGGCTCCGCGGGCCGGTGCTGGTCGTGTGCAACCACATCACACGGCGCGCGGACATCGGGTTGATCCTGATGGGGCTGCCGTTGCGCTTCCGCCATTGGCTGGCCACGGCGATGGGGGGCGAGAGGCTTTTGAATATGCGGCGCCCGCCGCGTGAGTGGTTTTTCCTGAAGCGCTGGAGCTATCAGTTGGGCTACTGGCTTGCCACGGGGCTCTTCAACGTATTTCCGCTGCCGCAATATTCAGGATTCCGGGAGAGTTTCCGCTTTGCCGGAGAAACGGTGGACCGCGGCTACAGCGTCCTGGTCTTTCCCGAAGGCGAGGTGACGAACGACGGCACGATGGCGCCGTTTCAGCGCGGCATCGGCCTGTTGGCCGAGAACCTGGGCATCCCCATCGTCCCGATGCGCATGGATGGCGTTTGGGGGATGAAGCGCGAGCGGCGGCGGCTGGCGCGCTTCGGAGAGGTCACCGTGCGGATTGGCGCTCCGGTTCTCTTTCCTCCGGGAACGCCACCTGATGAGGTCGCGCGCGAACTCGAATCCCGCGTGCGCTCCCTTTGAAGCCGTAGATTGTGTTCTAACGTGCGACGGTTCTTCGAACCATCCTGCGGTCGTGTGCGGCGCACGGCCTCGCGTAGTGTGGGAGAATGAATTTCTTATGTCACAAAGTCCAACGGCACGGAGAACGAAGGGGCCAACGAGCCAAGAGCGCGAGCGCGTCTTCGACACTTTTCGCCGTTGGGGCTATTACGAAGCGACTCTCGACCCTCTCGGGTTTTTCGAACCTCTGAAGCATCCCGATCTTGGACTGGCCGGCGAAGACGCCGACGAGGCGCGCCGCTACTATTGCGGAACGATCGGCGCGGAGTTCATGCACCTCCACGACCCGGAGCGCCGGCGGTGGATTGCCGAGAGGATTGAAACCCAAGCCCCGGCCGTGGACCAGAAAAAGATCCTCGAGCGCCTGATTCGGGCCGAACTTTTCGAGCAGGTTCTCCAGTCGCGCTATTTGGGCACGAAGCGATATTCACTCGAGGGCGTGACGGCGTTGATCCCGCTGCTCGACGCGATCCTGGACACGGCCGTGGAGAACGGCGCGGTGGAATCAGTCATGGCGATGAGCCACCGCGGGCGGCTGAACGTGATGGTGCACGCCGCAGGCAAGACGCCGCACGAGGTCGTGGCTGGATTTGAAGACGTGGACCCGCGCAGCGTCCTGGGCGCGGGCGATGTGAAATACCACGTCGGCGCCACCGGGACATATGTCACTTCAAGCGGAGCGAAGGTCGGGATTCACCTGGTTTCGAATCCCAGCCACTTGGAAGCGGTGGACCCCGTGGCGATGGGACGCGCCCGCGCAAAGCTGACGCGATACGCGCGTGGCAATGTGGATAGCGGTCTGGATGTCGTGCGGAACAAAGTGGTGCCCATCGTGATGCACGGCGACGCGGCGTTTGCCGGACAGGGCATCTGGGCGGAGACGCTCAACCTGGCGGAACTCAAGGCTTACAACGTCGGCGGCACGATCCACATCATCGTGAACAATCTGATCGGATTCACGACACCACCCGCGCAGGAGCATTCCTCGCGCTTTGCCTCGGACATCGCCAAGCGGCAATCCGTGCCCGTGTTCCACGTCAACGCTGAGGATCCGGACGCCGTCGTGCGCGTGGGGCGGCTGGCCGCGGAGTACCGTGCGAAGTTCGGCGGCGAGGTGGTGGTGGACATCATCGGCTATCGCCGCCACGGCCACAGCGAAGTGGACGACCCGACGATTACGCAACCGCTGCTCTATGAGCGCATCCAGAAGCACGCCCCGCTCTGGAAAATCTACGCCGGGCATATCGGGGTTGACGCCGCGCAGATGGCCGGGGCGATCCGCAGCGAGTACGAAGCGGAACAACTCCGGGCGGGCACGCTCACAAAGATCCCCGAAATGCGGAAGCTGCCGCCTTATTGGACTCCGTATCAAAGCGGGCGCTACGACCCTTCCTACGAAGTGGACACCGGCGTGACGCGGGAACGCCTCGCGGAAATCACGGAAAAATTGGTGCGCACGCCGGACGGATTTCACGTCCATCCGAAAATCGTAAAGCTGCTGCAACAGCGCGCCGAGATGGGCCACGGCAAGCGCGCTGTGGATTTTGCCTTTGCCGAAACGCTCGCCTTCGGATCGCTGCTTCAGGAAGGCACGCCCATCCGCCTGACGGGGCAGGATACGCAGCGGGGCACCTTCAACCAGCGGCACGCGGTCCTGGTGGATACGAAGACGGAGCAAGAGTATCTTCCGCTGGCGCACTTGAAGGAAGGCCAGGCCTTCTGCGAGGCCCACAACTCATCTCTTTCCGAAGCCGGTTGCCTCGGCTTCGAGTACGGCTTCAGCCGCGACTATCCAGAGGCCCTAGTTCTTTGGGAGGCCCAGTTCGGCGATTTCGCCAACGCCGGACAGGTGATCATCGACCAGTTCATCAGCGCCGGCGAGGATAAGTGGAACCTTCCGTCAGGCCTGGTTCTGCTGCTCCCCCACGGCTATGAAGGGCAGGGGCCGGAACATTCGAGTGCGCGCATCGAGCGCTTCCTTCAGCTCGCGGCGGAAGACAACCTGCAGGTCTGCCAGCCCTCCACGGCAGCACAGTATTTTCACTTATTGCGGCGGCAGGCGCTGCGCCGGTGGCGCAAGCCGCTCGTGGTGATGACGCCGAAGAGCATGCTGCGCCGCCCGGACGCCAATTCGACAATCGAAGAGTTCACGCAGCCGCGCTTTCTGCCGCTCGTGCCCGACCGCGATGTGCACGATGCAAAGCGAATCCTCATCGCCAGCGGCAAGGTGGGCCACGAACTGCGCGCGGAGCGCCGCCGCCGCGAAGACACCCAGAGTGCCATCTTCTTTCTCGACCAGCTCTACCCTCTTCCGCGGCAGGAGATCAGCGCAGCAATCGCGCAGCATCCGAACGCGCGTGAAATCGTCTGGGTGCAGGAGGAGCCGGCGAACATGGGTCCGCTCTTCTATCTTCTGCCGCGGTTGGAGCGCCTTGCGCACGGGCTGCCGGTGAGATCGGTGAAGCGTTCGGCGAGCGCCAGCCCGGCCACGGGCTCGGCGAAGGCGCACGCACTGGAGCAGAAAACCTTGCTGCAGCTCGCCTTCACGACGCAGGTTGGCGCCTGACCGCCGCTAAATCCTATTCGATCTTGACGGGGCCCATGGCCTCGCGCATTTCGCGAAACGCCTTGGTGTCCACCGTTTTTCCCGCAAACTGGGCCTGCGGATATTCGCGCAGCAACTGTACGGTAAGAAAACTGCCGCGCAGGAGACTGGAATCGTGGTTCGACCAGATCTTGCTCGTGGAGCGGTTCGCATAACGCTCCACGATAATGCGCATGAAGTTGGGCGCCTGCCGCGCATCGTAGCCGTGCTCGATCACGTTCTGCAGCCCGAGCCGGTCCGCCTGGTTCTCTAATGCGCGCTGATGGCCGTTCACGACGGAGATCATGCCCACCTCGGCAAGGAAAAGTCCCACGTCCCCGATAAACGCGCCCGCAGCGATCCCGGCAACCAGCAATCCAATTCGTGCCGGGCGCGTTTCGTGGACCTCCCTCCAGGAATGCACCTGAAGGACGTGCGCGATTTCGTGGCTCAGGACGAAGGCAAGCTCCGCCTCATTATCCACCGCGCCGAGCAACCCCGTATTGAGGAACACAGTCCCGTCGGGAAGCGCTAGGGCGTTGATGCTGGGATCTTCGATGACAAAAAACCGGAAATCGAGCGATTTCGTCGTGCCCTGGCTTCCCTGAGGGAGCAGCGAGACTCCAAGTTGAGTGACGTATTCTTGTACTTCGCGTACGGGGAAGAGCTTCAGCCTCCCGTCCACTTTCTTGCCCCGGCGAAACTCGAGGATGTCGATTCCCGTCTGCGGATCTTTCGCGCGCACGACCTCCAGACCGTGCGGCATCTTGTAGGCATCCCGGGGGGCCGGCGGGCCCAATTCGACCTTCTCCGCTGCGATCAGCCCGTCCTGGCCGCGATTTCCGGAATAACGCACCTGGAAGCCCGCAAGGGATGAACTCCCCGCAAATGGGGAGCTGCCGCTGTCTCCGGAAACCGGAACCAGCGCGGCCGCTTTTTCACGATTCCACTCGCGCTTGGTTTCCTCGCGCAGCACGAGGCGTTCCCCATCGGCCTTCAACACCGCCGGTTCTCCGCCGGCAATCCTTGTCGTGTCGGAGGGCTCTTCCTGCAGGTAGGCGGTGTTGTGAATCTGCTTCTGGATTTCATCCACCTCGATGGTGATACGCTCCGCGGAAAACTGGTGCTTGCCGACCCACGTGCCTTCGGCTTCGATGAGCGATCCAACCCCCAACGCGCCGGCGCTCGCGGTCGTTTCACCGCCCAGGGTGTGCTGAGACAAGCGAGTGGCGGCGGAAAAATGGATCTGGTCGTCGAGAATCGCCGCGGTGTGTTCGTCGGGGCGTGCCGTGATGTAGCCGCGAACCTTCATCTTCACGGGTGAGGGCCCGCCCCTGACTCGTGCGCCCACGAAGAGGACGATCAATAGAATCGGCACAACGGGAAGGATGAAACGCAGCCGGCGTCGCAATCGAAAGAGGGTCTCGAACATCTGGGTTTCCCGTTGGTGCGGTGTCATTCTCCCGGCTAGGAGCCGTTCGGCGATTGCGTCAAAGACTTCTTGATTTCCTTGGCGATCTGTTTGGCTACTGTCCGTGCCATCACTTTTTCGTTCCAGCGAGGCGAGGTGCGCACATGGCTCTGCAGAGTTTGCAGAGTGGCATGGTCGCTGCGGCGCGTGATCTTGGTCTCGACGCGCAGGCTGCGCCAGCCGGCGGAAAAGCCGATTAGCACGTCTTTGACAACGCTGCCCTTCTTGTATTCGGTGATCGTCCCCTCGATGACGATGGAGGCTGGTGCGTCGGCGTCCTCCACGACCTCTCCTTCTCCAATGACCAGAGCAAAGAGCTTGGTCTTGCCCAACTCGTTTCGCAGCTCGGCGTAAAGATAATCGGAAAACTCCGGCGATAGTTCCACTCCTTCCGCGCGCGCAAAGTGTTTCGCCTCCGCGGTCTTGAACTTCTTTTCCGGGTCCTTTGCAAGGGCCGGGGCGGAAAGCGCCAGGGCTGCAACCAGGAACAGGCCGAAAATCCTTCGCATGACAATGCCTCCTCTAAAAAATCCAGCCCCATCGGAACGGATCATCTGAATCGTGGCCGCATCAGGCCCGGCGAAAAACCGGGGGGCGGCTGGCTTGCCGCCGCGGCCGATGGAGCCGCCGGCAGAGTCAGTGCGGCGACAGCATCCCGCAGGGCGGTTCCCCGCAGGAAATTTCGCAGCGCATCGGAAAGCGCGGCTCCGATATCCTCCTGCACGTTTTTCTGAATGTTTTTCTTGAATACGGCCCTGCCGGCGATGGAAGTTCCCGTAGCCTTCACTTCCTTAGATTCGCCGGTTTTCGGATTCTTTATCACGGCCGTGAACTCCACTTTGCCGAAAAAGTCTATTCCTGAGCCGGCTGCCAAACCGAATTTGAAAAGATAAATATTCACGACGAGGTCCGCGGAATCTTGGTCCGTTGCGAGCGCGTCCGCGCTGTGCAGCGACACCATCAAAGCCTCCCGGGCAATCTCCGTCGGCTGGCGGTCGAGGAACACGCCGCCCCGGTCCTTGAGGACCAGCAAGGGTTGCGGGTTTCCTGAACGGTCTATGACGTTGCCGATGAAAAATTTCACAGGGCGCGGAAACGGCTGGGGTTTCACCGGCTCCGCGAGATGGATTTGGATCGTGTTCTCCGGCGTGGGCTTCGGATCATGGGCGCCCGCCCGCGTGCACCACAGGAAAAACACGGCTACGAGGCACGAGCAGCAGAGAAGTGAAGTTTTTCGATGCATACGCAGCTTCCGCGAGATGGAACGAAGGCTACTCTGCGGGCTCTTTACTGTCAATCATCCTGGCCGGCGAGTGCTGCCCGCGTGGCTTGATTTCACCAAACCTTGCAACACGGCCGCTTCAACCGCGCTCGAATCACGATCCTTCCCGGGAGGCGTGCGCCAGCTCGCAGCTTGAGCGATAATACCCCGGCTCATGAGCGCCACAGTCACAACCTCAGCGCCGTTGATCGAAGCGCGCGCACTTGAAAAATTCTACTTGCAGGCGGACGGGAGCCGTATCGAGGTCATCACGCCGACCGATCTCGCTATTTATCCCGGCCAGATCATCGCGCTTCTCGGCCCGTCCGGCTGCGGCAAGTCCACGCTGCTGCGCATGCTGACGGGCCTCGCGAGCCCTTCCGCGGGGAGCGTCTTGTGGCACGGCCAGCCGGCGCACGGCGAGAATCCAAACGTCTCCATCGTCTTTCAGAGCTTTGCCCTCTTTCCCTGGCTGACGGTGCTTGAAAACGTGGAAGCGCCGCTCGAGGCGCGCGGCATTCCCCCCGACGAGCGGCACAAGCGGGCGCTGCGCATCATCGACGCGGTCGGCCTGGATGGCTTCGAGTCCGCCTATCCGAAAGAACTCTCCGGCGGCATGAAGCAGCGCGTCGGTGTGGCGCGCGCGCTGGTGGTCGAGCCCGAAGTGCTCTTCATGGATGAGCCGTTTTCCGCGCTGGATGTGCTTACGGCGGAGACGCTGCGCGGCGAACTGCTCGAGCTGTGGCTCGGACGGAAGATCCCGACGCAGGCGATCTTCATCGTCACGCACAACATCGAGGAGGCGGTTGTTCTCGCGGACCGGGCCATCGTGCTCGCCGCGAATCCCGCCCGCATCCGCGCCGATTTCAAAGTGGAAATTCCCCACCCGCGCGACCGCCAATCGCCGCGGTTTGTCGAGCTCGTGGATTTTATCTATCGCGTGCTCACGCGGCCGGAGTTGGAGGACAAAGCGCTCCGTCCTGCCTCGGGCGGGGCGGGGCTGCAGCCACCCCGCGCGATCCGCCTGCCGCACACGCGGCCCGGTGGAATGGCGGGTCTGCTTGAAATCCTTGCGGACCATGATGGACGTGCGGACCTGCACCGCCTGGCAGACGAGCTCAGCCTGGCGTTGGACGACCTGCTCCCGGCGGTGGAGACCGCCGCTCTGCTTGGCATGCTGAAGGTCGAAGAGGGTGACGCCATCATCACCGACGACGGGCGCACCTTCGCCCAAGCGGACATCCAGCAGCGCAAGGCGCTTTTCCGCAAGGGCGCGCTTGCCAACGTCCCTATTCTCCGCCAAATGGAACAGGCTCTCCGCGCCAAGTCCAACCGGACGCTGCAGGATGAGTTCTTCCGCGACCTACTCGACGAACATTTCAGCGAAGATGAGTCGCGACGCCAACTCGAGACGGCCATCCAGTGGGGCCGCTACGCTGAAATTTTCGACTACGATGCGGCCACCGGCCGTCTCACTCTCACCGAGGCCTGAGCGCGCCGTGCCTCCTCCCGCCGCCCCAGCCGAAAAATCCGCGCCGGTTCTCCCTCCTACACCGGCAAGCCCTGTTGTGCGGTTCCGGGCCTGGCATCTCCTGATTGACGTCGCGGTCTTCCTCGCCGTGTTTGCAGCCGTCTACGGGATTTATGCGATCGGCCGGGCGTGGCTGGGGCCGATCGCTCCGGCGGCACGGATCTCGCTGAGCCCGCGCGCGCTGCCGCTGTACGCGTTCTATTCCCTGGTTCGCATCGCCGCGGCCTATGCGCTGAGCCTTCTCTTCGCGCTCGGCTATGGATACGCCGCGGCGCGCTCGCCCCGCGCGGAAATGATTCTGGTGCCGCTGCTGGACATTCTTCAATCCATTCCCGTGCTGAGCTTTCTCCCCGGCGTGATGCTCGCCATGGTGGCGCTTTTTCCGAGCCGTGCGCTGGGCATCGAGCTCGGCTCGATCCTGCTGATTTTCACCGGCCAGGTGTGGAACATCGCCTTCAGCTTCTATTCCTCTCTGAAGACGATCCCCCGCGAGCTGGACGAAGTGGCGCGCATCTACCGTTTCTCACGGTGGCAGCGCTTCGTGGAGCTGGACCTCCCGTTTTCAACCATCGGCTTGGTCTGGAATTCGATGATGTCGGTCGCGGGCGGCTGGTTCTTCCTCATGGCGTGCGAAATGTTCGTTCTCGGCAAACGTGATTTTCGCCTGCCGGGTCTCGGGTCGTACCTGCAGAGCGCGGCAAGTGCGGGGAACACGCGGGCGATTCTGTGGGGCGTGGCGGCGATGATCGGCGTCATCGTCGTGCTCGATCAAGTGGTGTGGCGGCCGGTGATCGCCTGGGCGGATAAATTCAAATTCGAACAGGTCGAGAGCGCGAAAGGTGCGCAGCCGACTCTCCTGCGTCTGCTGGGCCGCGAATCTCTTGTGATCCGAGTTTACCGGCAGTTCGTCCGTCCGGTCCTGAATGGGCTCACGCAGGCGTTCGCGAGCGGTGCGCGCCGCGCTGCAACCAAGCTGGCTTCGCCCGGCCAGGAACGGCGCCGGCGCTGGCTCGGCTATCTCTTCGCGGCTGCCGTCCTCGCGGGGCTCTGCCTGGCGATCTATCACGCCGGCCGTGAACTCTCCGATCTGCGCCGCGGAGATTACTTTGACCTGCTTCGAAGCGCCGGACGCACTTTCCTTCGCGTCAACCTCGCCTTGTTTTTCGGCGCGCTCTGGACGATCCCCGCCGGCGTAGCGATCGGCTCGAGCCCGCGCCTGGCGCGAATCGCGCAGCCGTTGGCGCAGATGGCCGCTTCGATTCCGGCGACGGCGCTATTTCCCGTGATTCTGCTTTTTTTTGTGCAGCATCGCGGAGGATTGGAATGGGCCGCGATCCTGCTCATGCTGCTCGGCACGCAGTGGTACATCTTGTTCAACGTCATCGCCGGAGCGATGGCCATCCCGACCGATTTGAAGGAAGCAGCCGGCATTTTCCGCTTCAGCGCGTGGAACCGTTGGAGACGCCTGATTCTGCCGGCGATCTTTCCATATCTCGTCACGGGGCTGGTGACGGCATCCGGCGGTGCGTGGAACGCGAGCATCGTCGCGGAGTACTTCCATTTTCAGGGCAGGATTCTTTCGACCCCCGGGCTGGGAAGCACGATCAGCGGCGCGAGCGATTCCGGTCGCATCGAGCTCCTGCTCGCGGCCACGATCATCATGGCCACGATCGTCGTGCTGATCAATCGCTTGGTCTGGCGGCGGCTCTACCGCCTGGCATCCACCCGCTTCAAGCTCGAAACCTGACTCCTTGCTTCGCTCTGGAAAACGACGGAGCAAATCACGGTCATTCTGCCCGTGGGCTTTCTGTGGGGGCGCAACCGCCGCGAGTCAGGCCGGAACGCTGCGCGGCCCGGCTTCCCGCGCTAGCTCTTTCGAGAGAAAAATGATTTGGCCGACGTGGTGGTAGGCGTGCCCGGCGCAGCGCAGAAAAATACCGAAGCGGTTTTTCGTATGGGGCTCGCGCTCGGCCGAATAGTCGGCCATCCAGTCTCCCGCCGATTGATTGTGGATCGTCGCCACTACCATGGAGATTGCGCGGTCAAACCCTTCAAGGACCTGATCCTTTCGTGGCCGCTGCGTTTCCGCGAACTCGCGGTCCCGGTTTCGCACGTAGCCCGTCCCGGCGATGCGCGCCCCGATGTAGTAATTCAGGTTGCCCGTCAAATGCAGAACCAGGTGGCCTGCGCTGTTTCCGTAGCCGTAGGGATTGCGCCAGAACTGCTCGGTCGAAGGAGGGTCCACCCACTTATGCAGCTCGGCGGCAGTCTTCTCGTAATACGCCGCCAGCTCCGAGCCGATTCCAACGGCAAGCTCCGGCATGTGCTGTTCTCCTTCCAAGATCGCTTGTCCAGCCTCTGCTGTTTTTCAGTGTGACGCGCCCGCGCGGTCGTTCTTGTAAATCACGCCTTCCTTCATGACGAAGAAGACGTGCTCGGTCTGGCGAATATTCTCGATCGGGTCGCCGGGCACGGCGACGATGTCGGCAAGCTTTCCGGCTTCGAGCGTCCCGATCTTGTCCGCCAAGCCGAGAAGCTCGGCATCGCGCGAAGTGCCTGCTTTCAGCGCCTCCGCCGGCTTCATGCCGAGGTCC
Organism: Candidatus Acidiferrales bacterium; assembly: GCA_035545075.1. GTDB lineage: Bacteria > Acidobacteriota > Terriglobia > Acidiferrales > UBA7541 > Acidiferrum. Next base: position 37,461 of record DASZZJ010000099.1, on the reverse strand, counting down.
GTCATCAAGTGAAATTCTTCTGCGTTGCGCCCGTGCGGATAGACGGCCGCGTCCGTTCCGAGGCCGATCTTCACGCCGTTCGCCAGGGCCCGTTGAAATGTCAAGCGAATCGCTGCGATGGCCTTGCGGGCCTTCACCGCAATCGCCGGCGGCATGTAAATGCCCCTGTCGAGTTTTTCTTGCAGACCCTGCGGCGCCAGCAGCGTCGGGACCAGATAGGTGCCGCGCTGTTTCATCATGCGCAGCGCCTCGTCGTCCAGGAAGGAGCCGTGCTCAATCGAGTCGATCCCGGCGCGGATGGCGCGTTTGGCTCCTTCGGCGCCGTGTGCGTGCGCGGCTGTCTTCAAGCGAAGGGCGTGCGCCTCATCCACAATGGCGTTCAGCTCTTCCTGGGTGAGTTGCGGCGTATCCACGTCGTCCGTCGACGAAAGGACGCCTCCCGTCGCGCACACCTTGATCATGTCCGCGCCGTATTTATGGTCCAGCCGGACTGCGTAGCGCGCCTGCTCCGCTCCGTTGATGACCCCGTCGAGGGGGCCGCTCTCCCGCCCGAAAAGCCCGGGCCGAAAACCGGCCATGCCGTCGCAGTGTCCGCCGGTTGAACCCAGCGAGTGGACCGTCACAAGCATCCGCGGCCCCGGCACTTTCCCGCTGCGAATGGCGTTGCGCAGGCCCACATCGAGCTGCTCCATCGAGCCGACGTCCCGCACTGTCGTGAACCCCGCCATCAGCGTTTTCCGCGCGTTCACGCTGGCGTCCAGCGCAAGCTCCGCGATCGGTTTTTTCAATCGGTCCAGCTCATTTTGATTCCAGTCGTCGCTGTAGGCGAACGTCAAATGCGTGTGCGCGTCGATGAATCCCGGGAGGAGCGTGGCGTCGCCCAGGTCAATGACCTCCGCCTCGGCGGGCACCGTGGCGTTGGGACCAGCGGCCACGATTCTGCCGTCCGTCACGACAACAATGCCCGGCTTCACCAGCTCGTCGCTCTTTCCGTCAAACATACGCGCCGCTTTGAGAACGACAGTTTTCGTGGCGGGCTTTTGCGTCTGCCCGGACGCCGAGACGGCCATGAGACAACCGGAAAGGATGAGCCCGCCCACTTTTCGCAGCATGGAATTCTCCTTCATAGGGAAGCACAAGCCGGGATGAAGACGATAGCCCGCCTCGCAGGAAAGTCAAGCGTTGGCCGCAGGCGCCCTCTCAACGGAGCAGAGAATTCCCGCCCTCGTATTCGCCGAAACCAGCGGAGACCGCCGCATCGCCGTCACTCCCACGGATCAGATCGCGTATTCTAGTGCTTTCGCCCCGCGGGGGTCCCTCTTTTTCGTGAGGGCCGCTTGGCCTTCCTTCCATCTCTGCGCTATCCTCGGCTTGCCTGCGAGGTGACGCCATGGCCAATCGCATCTGTCCAATCTGTTTCGGCAAGGTGTCCCGTTCCCCGGTGGTTGCTCACTCCCACGGTCTCGACTGCCCCCATTGCGGCCGCGCGCTCGAGCTTTCGCGCCCCAGCCGCCTGCTTGCAAGCCTGATCGGGTTCGTGGGGGCGTGGCTGGTGTTTTCGTGGACAGCCCGCGCCATGGCGGGAACGCAGGACTTGCGCGAATGGCTGCTGCCCGTCGTCGCCTCCATCCTCACCTTCGGGATCGTCACGCCTCTTTTCCTGATGCTCAACGCGGACCTGGTCGTGAAGCCGGACGCGGCCGGGGAACCTCTTGTCGCGCCTGTCCCGGAGCGCGCCTCCGGCGGTCATCCCTGAAACTTTTTTCCACAGTGGCGGGCAAAAACTCTTTCGTACTATTGACAGGTCCTACAACGGATTCCACGCTGACTTCATTATGGCCCGTTACTCCTCCTTTTTGGGCCGCAGGGTAGAGGTGCAATATCGCGCCGGCGATATCATCCTGCCTGCTTCCGGAGTGCTAGCCGCGGATTCTGGCCGCTCGATCTTTCTCGAAGAGCATTTCGAAGAGCGCGGGCACCGGAAACATTTCCGCTGGGAGATTCCCTACCACTGCATCATTCGCATCGCGGAGAAACAGCCCGATGGACCGGCAATTCCGGCTGGGCCGCAGCCGCGGACTTCTCCCTAGGTGCTCTCAGCGATGGCGTCCCGTATGACCTCTCCCTAGATTCCTCTGCAGAGCCGTCCCAGGAATACCTGAACCGCCCTTCGCCTTGCCTTCCCGGCGCATAATTCGGGGCGCGGTGCGCGCCGAGTTTCCGCTACAATCAGAGCTTTCCGCCAAGCCTGCCCGTCGCAGGCGGGCCGCCGCTTATTTTCGAGCGCGCACAAGGAGGATCCTCGTGATACCCGCCTCGGGCTCAAAGCCCAGCATCGGATGGATCGGCCTGGGCCTCATGGGCCGGCCCATGGGATTGAACCTCTTGAAGGCCGGATATCCGCTCACGGTCTGGAACCGCACGCCTTCGCGCGCGGAATCGCTGGTTGCCGCGGGTGCGCGGCTTGCATCGTCTCCTCGCGCGGCGGCGGAAGCGGCCGATGTCCTTTTCACCATCGTCAGCGACCCGCCCGCCCTCGAATCGGTTCTTTGGGGCCAGCACGGCGCCCTCGGCGGTCTCCGCCGCGGCAGCGTGTACGTCGATTCGAGCACCATTTCTCCCGCCCTCGCTCGAAAAGTCTCCGCGGCCTGCGCCGAGCATGGCGTGCGCTTTCTGGATGCGCCGGTCACCGGCGGCACCTGGGGCGCTGAAAAAGGCGAGTTGGTGTTCATGGTTGGCGGCCAGGCGGAAACCCTGAAGGAGTGTGAGCCTGTTCTAGGCGCCCTGGGCAAGCGGTGGTTTCATCTCGGGCCGAACGGCGCCGGGCAAACCATCAAGCTGGCCATGAACATGATCCTCGCCCTGGAGGTGGGCGCGCTCGCGGAAGCCCTGGCTCTGGTCACGGGCGCCGGCATCCCCGGTGAGAAGCTCGTCGAGGTCCTGCAGTCGAGCATGGCGCGCTCCACCGTGATGGACATGAAAGCGCCGCTTCTCCTCAAAGGCGAATATCCGCCGAGCTTCCCGCTGCGGCTGATGCACAAAGACCTGGGCTTGGCGCTCGACCTGGCGAATCAGATCGGGGTCGCCCTGCCCGCCACGGCCGCCGCCCGCGAGATCTATAGCTCCGTCAAGGGCGCGGCGAAGGAAGACCTCGACTACTCCGCCGTCATGCAATTCTGGAAACGATAGCGATTGCGCAGCACGATCCGCTGTCACGTCCGATCCGGCCACCGACCCCGTCATTTGCGCCTTTTGCATCCCGGAGGGTTCTGCGGGACCGAGCGGAGCAGGCCGACGTTTTGTCCTCCCGTTTCGCTCCGGTGAAAGTTCGGCCTGCGCAGTCGAGGAACTCTGCGCCATCGCGCGCCTTTCGCGCGATGAATCTCTCTTAAGTCTTTTTCTTTCCGTCATCAAACAGCTCAAATTAACGACTGCTAGAAGGAATCTGCACTACGGTCCCAACGCCTGCGTAAATGTAGCGATCACCAAACGTTTTTTGAAGCGCTACAAATGTCGGCTCGCCCGTGCAATGCCCGATTGCGATGTAATCGATTTTCCACTGGTTTCGCAGAGCGCTGGAAATACGCTCGATTTCCGGGTCAGGAGCTTGTACCAGATGCAGCCCTCCAAACAGCACATGAATGTGCGTGTCTATTTTCGTCACTGCCTCGAGGATTTTTTCCACCCCCGCATGGGAACAGCCATCCACCAGAATCAGCCCGTCCGGGCTGCGAATCGCCAAGGAAACCTCGCGCAGCTCGATTGTCCCTGTCACCTGTGAAATGGTCGGGATCAGAAAAAAACCCGGCGCGACTTCCATCACGGAGGTCACCGGCACAAAGTTCGCCTTTGGCCAGGGACTCCCGGCCGACAACACCTGTGGCGGGTTCCCATCGAAATAGCGCATGCCCGCCGCTAAGGATTGGTCCTTGCGATAAAAAGTGTTGGGAACTCCCTTCCCGAAGAGCCCGAACGGTTCGTCTGGCGTGTAGATCTTCACCGTCGGGTTGACGCTCAGCAGGTAGGTGAGACCGCTCGTGTGGTCGGCGTGGCGATGCGAGATCACCACGAAATCCAGGTTTCCGAGGTCCACACCTAGCGCTTTGACGTTGTGTTCGAAAATCTGCGCGCTATTTCCGGTATCGAAAAGGATGCGTTTTCCGCCAGATTCAATCAAAGCGGAAAAGCCCCAATCCTTGGTCAGCGTCTCCGTTTTTCCAAACGCGTCGTACAGGATCGTGACGCGGTTGGCCGTTTGCGCGGCGCAGGGACCGGCAAGGAGTAGTAAGAGACCGAAAAGGCCCAATCTTCGATGTCTCATCCGGAATCTCCTTTTTGACTTCAAGAACGGCAGCAATTGTACGCCTAATACGGGAGGGTGGCGAATCCCCCAGCGCAAGGTCGTTGCTGGGTACCACCCTCTTTGCTGGCGAACGGCTTGCCCTGAGCGGAGCGCGCCGTTTGCGTCCCGGACGAATCTGCGGGGCCCCACGCCGCCGTCATGTAATTCTGGAAGATATAATTTTGGAGTGCGGCGGCTCGACGCCGCTTTGCTCTTATAGCCCGAGCGCCCCGCATCGTACAGGGCATCTTCGTTTCTGTGTAGCCCCCGGAGGGCGCGCCAGAGGATAGCCCAGCCCATGAGGGCTGGGAATAATAGCGGGGAGAATCGCCAGCGCCGGAGGTGCGGCACTTGAGTCTCTTGTGATGAGCAGAGCCAATAATGGATTCCGTGCCTCGAGGAAAACACTTCATTTGCGCCTGGCGTCTACCCCGACCGTTCGGGGCATCCCGGACGGTTCTGAGGGCCCGCCCCGATGGGCCTACCGGGGACCGAGCGCAGCGAGGAACCTCTCTTCAGGTTCCTTCCCACTGATCCGCCCATGTCCCAAGCGGTTCCGGTCACTGCCTCAACCAGCATCCTAGAATTTCCAACCCTCGCGCTCAAATAGATCAACGATGTTCACACAGGTCACAGCGTAGTGTTTGCAAGCGCCAGGTATCTTGTTTGGGCCGCGCTCTTCAGTCACGAGCACGCATCGAGACTGCGGCGAGAGCAGCGAACCGGCCAACTCTTGGTCTTGTACACGCGCGAGTGCGACGACAAAGGTGTCAGCTGCAGGGCCGAACCGCCCTGGCTTCGCCAGCTCCGGGAATTTGCCTGCAACCTCGGCCGCCAGCTCCACTTGCTTCTGGTCTAGTTTTCTGAAAACCTTCTTGTTCTTCCTGGCCCATGGACCAAGGATGTCGTCCTTCTTGATCTCCTCCAACACTTCATTTGCAGCAATCAACCTGCCTTCTTGAATTAACTTTTCTAGCTTGTCCCACAGCGATGTGAAAACGTTCCGCCGAAAATCCTGTTTCAACTTGATCAGGGAGCTCGCGTCGATGCAGTATATGTCATCGGCCATGAAGTCTCATGCCGCGCGTGCCATCAATGACGATTCAATCTCGGGTAAGTGCTTCAGGCGCACGCTCAAGAAGTCGCTAACGTCGGCGTGGGTTATGGCGCCCCGGTTTCTCGCCTCCAAAACCAAAGAGGAAAAGAGGACGCCGTTTTCGGCGAGACACTTTCTTGCGGGGCGAACGGGGCCGCCCTTATGTTTGGCCCGACGCGCTCCGACCTCTAGTTGTGCAAGAGTGTGCCGAAACGTTGTCTTCGACACGCGGCCCACATGCAACAACCTAAACAGCATGACCGCTTCGCTGACCTTGAACGTCTTGGCCCCCGCCGCTAATGCATCAGCAAGTGCCTGGGTTTCAAGTTGGGCTCGTCCTGGTAACGCAAGTTCAAGTGCCGATCTCGGAACAAGAAACTCACCGGCAAAGCGGTTGCACCACTGCTCGACCTCGAATTCTTGTCTCTGACCGTTAGCCTCGAACCTTGGGGCACAGATCCCCGCATTGTGAAGGAGAAGATGGCTGTATTCATGGAACAGCGTGAAGATGCGTGCGCGAACCGCATCTGATGAGCTCACCGTGATCACATATGGTTTCTGGTCACCTAAGGAAAACCCGCGCACATCCTCGACCGTGATGGGTAACTGGAGGGTCAGGATGTTTTGACGCTCGATAGCGGCGCGCCATTCGCGGAAGGCTTCCCACTCATTCTGCCAGTCCTGCTGCTGGTCAAGGCTTACTCCCAGCCGATCCCTCTCTCGGCTCGCCACAGCTGCGGGGTCGTCCGAGACTTTGGCCCCCTCAAAGGGAGGGGAGGTGTCGCGCTCCAAGGACTGCATGAGCTCCCCAGCCACCGTTTGCAGCCGCCGCGCCTTCCGGATGGCAAAGCGGGTATCGCGCTCGAAGCGATCCTTAGCGTGGGGAAGAGTGCGAAAGTCTCGCGGCATAGGTGGTTCGGGAGGCGGCTCGGAAAGAAGAAACGCGGCCAGTGGCCTCCTAAAGTAAGCAGCCAGCCCCCTGGCCTGCGTCAGGCTGAGTGCGGTTCCTTTGTTCTCCCACTTTGCGAAGATGCCCGAAGGCACCTTGGCGCGTTTGGCAGCATCCTCGACCGTTGCGCCTGAGCTTTCCCGCGCCCACTTAAGTACCAGGGGGTGGACTCGAATCTGTACGGATCGGCTCATAATTTACCCACGTCAATTCGAGGCTTCAGGCAATCCGTGCTCAGCGATGGATCAAAGCAGTTTCGCAACCAGCTTATCAATCTGCCAGAGCGGCAGCCTAATCTTTCTTACTAATTAGACCGCCAGCGTAACCAACGACGGCAAATAGTAGGCTCACGAACGGTTGAGCTTCAATCTTGCCGATGGCAAGAGCGAGACTACCTACAAACAGGGCTAGGATCAGTACCAGCACGCTTGTCGTATACTTTCCGAATCCTTCGATTTTGGTCAAGAACACTCCGAGCGTTGCGCCCCCGAATATCAAAGAAATCACTACAGTAGCGGCAATTGTAACTCTTGGTTCCATTCTTCACCCCCTTTGAGTGGGCGGGAATATACTCAGCCTCCGATCTCTGACATCTAGAAAGCCGTTTCCCGCCAATCGCTTACAATTATTCCTTGACAATTATAGTACACCTGTGGTAACATAGTTTGTGAGTTTGACGTCCCAGGTCGCTGTAGGCCTCCCGCTCGTTACCTCAGGCTTCTTCTGCTTCACCACTTTGCGCTCTCCTAAGTTCCTTAGAATCAACACTTGTAAAAGTGTATCAAAACAAAGGCTTTCAACTCCTTTACAATCAACACTTACAAAAAACAGGGGGGAGGGGGAGTACCTTCCTTGTTACCCCTGCGGCCCGAGAGGAGCCGCGCCGCAGCCTACGCGACGAGGGCTTGCCCGCCACAGTTCTGGCGAAGGGCGGGCCTGCCCGCCGCAGGCGGCTACGGCCTTGCCCCTGGCGCGAAAAACCCGATGGGCAGGTCCCGCGACGTCCGCAGCCCCGCCGGAGCGTCCAGAATCGCGGGTATCGTGTTGACCACCACCGCTGCCGTGGCGATGTCTCCGTGCGCCCCGCCGGGGATCACCAGGCGGATATTCGGATGGCCCGTCAACTCGATGGTGTCCCCTGGGTCCTTTGCGCCCACATACATCAGCAACTCGAGATGGACGAGTTCTTTTCCGCCCGCCGTACCCCGCGCAATCTGGTGCACACCGGCGGCCTGTCCGGCTTCCACCGTCAAAAATTCCGTCTGCACGCGTTCCGGTGCGACCACCGGCTCGATCGTCTCCGTAATCTGGTCTATCGGCAGCCCCAGGCTGTCCGCGACCATCGCCACCGACTCCGGCAGGCCCACGTGCTTGATGACCCCCGCCGCCACTTGCGCGCGGAACTCATCCACGTTCATCCCCGCGCCGATTTTTTTCTGCAGCGGCAGCCGCCGCTTCGCTGCGTCCACGATTCGCACCGCGCGCGCGTGCTCGATCCGCTGTGCCACTGCCCCCAGCGTGACCACCAGCTTGTCCATCACAAACCCCGGGTTGATCCCCGTCCCCACCAGCGCTACGCCCCACTCTTTCGCCGCGGCGTCGAGCTTTGCCGCCAGCTCAGGATAGGTGCGGTAAGGATAAGAAAGCTCTTCGCACGTCGAGACGACGCACGACTCCGCTTCCAGGCAGGCCAGCAACTGGTCCATCACCTTCGGCAGGGACGACGAGGTCGAGTGGATCACCACGTCCACAGCCTGCGCCAGCACTTCCTTGGCATCCGCGGAGATCTTCACCCCCCACGGGGCGTCCGCTGCCCCGGCGATTTCACCGAGGTCCCGTCCTTCCTTTGCCGGGTCCGTGTCAATCGCTCCGCAAATCTCCACCGCCTGTTTTTCCCGCAGCAGGCGGGCGATGGAGGCACCGATGGGTCCGGCGCCATACTGGATGGCGCGAATTCTCTTTTTCACGATTCGCTCCGAGGATTCTCCGCGGCGCAGGCGCTTGCCGCAGCTCCAGGCACCTGGGAAAACCTTAACGATAATGGAAATCGACCGGCCAGGCAACGCAAAAGCCTGCGCCCGCGAAAACGACGGTCTCTTTCCGTGAACCGCGTGCGGCGCAGCCCGGCCAGAAAGAGAACAACCGCGGGGCTTCGCTCTGCGTTACACTCTCGATTCGGCAGACTGGAGGCCACAGACATGAGCGCGCAGAAACTGACGGAAGCAGAGATTCAAACCCGCTTGGCCGGCGCAAAGGGCTGGGCGGTGCAGAACGGCAAACTCCACCGCGCCTTTGAATGCAAGGATTTCGTGACCGCCTTCGGCAACATGACCCGCGTCGCGCTCGTTGCGGAGTCGATGAACCACCATCCCGAGTGGTTCAACGTTTGGAACAAAGTCGTCGTGGACCTCGCCACGCACAGCGTCAATGGAATCAGCAATCTCGATTTCGAACTTGCCGCGAAAATCAATGAGATCTTCGGTGCCTGATCTCGCGCGTGAACTCTGACGAATGATCGGCGCCCACCATTCCCGCCCCGCAGTGCGCGGTCGCGTCGTCATTCTCTTGCGATGGATCGCGGCGCTCGCCGTCCTCGCTTTGCTTTTCCATTTTCTTCCCTTTGCGCCCCTGCGTGCCGCGCTCTCCCGTGTTCCGGGCACGCGCTTCCTGGCCGCTCTGATCGGGTACTTGCTCGCGCACACCATCGGCGTTTTCAAATGGCGGATGGTGGTGAACGCAGCCGGAGCCGATCTGGATTTTTCCACCAGCGCGCAGTGCTATACCGGCGGCCTGTTCGGCACTCTCTTTCTCCCCTCGATCATCGGCGGGGATGCTGTGCGCCTTGCGGTCGGGCTGCGCCGCAGCCCGCGCCCCGCTTCGGTTCTGGCGGGAAATATCACCGATCGTTTTCTGGACGTGACCGCGCTGGCGACGCTCGCCCTTACTGGCATCTTCCTGCTTCCCGGTTCGCTTCCCGCCGGCTGGCAGGCCGCGGCGCGCCATCGATTGCTCATCGTCGGAGCGATTGCAGTGGCTGCCGCCTTGCTTCTCCTCATCCTGCGCCGGCCGATTCTGCGCGGGCGCTCGGTGCGGTTTCGACGCCGGCTGGGGCGATTTCGCTACGGGCTTCGGAGCGTATCGCGGCGTCCGCACGTCCTCGTGTTCGGCTGGATGCTGGGCCTTCTCATACAAGGAAGCTTTCTCACGCTCAACGCGCTTCTCGGCATTTCCTGCGGGTTGATCTTGCCCCTCCGGGCGTGGCTTCTGGCCTGGCCGCTGGCCAAACTTGCTGCGTTGCTGCCGATTACCCAGGGTGGAATCGGCGTGCGGGAAGCGGCCCTGGTGGCTCTGCTCGCGCCGTTCGGCGCCCCGGGCCCTCTGGTTCTTGCCGCCGGCCTCGTCTGGGAAGGTGTGATCATCTCCGGGGGCTTGGTCGGCGGACTCATTGCACTCATTCTTCATCGTGTCGAAGAACCGCCCGAGAAACCTTAGCGCGCCGGCTTCTTCGCTTCCCCTGCTTTTGCCGTTGACAGCCGCGAGTGCGGATGCTATACCCGGCCCCAATAGAAGTCCTTTGGTGGTGAGCCTCGTTACTCTGCAGCGGTAAGGAACGCGCGAGTGAGGAAGTATTCCTGCCTGGCAGGGCAGGTTTCTGCTCCACCGAAGGAATTGGATAGCAACACCCCACCCCACCCCGGGAGGTGAAAGTCTCTTGGCTTTCACCTCCTTTTTTTCTGCACCTGGATCGAGCGCCCAGAGCGGGATCTCCAATGCGGACACTGCTCTCCGCGCGCTGGTTGAAAAACGAAAATTCTTGATTCCGAGGATTTACTTGTCCGTGCGGAGGTTCGTGATCGCGCCGCTCAACCGCGCTCGTCCATGGGCAGGTAGGCGCGGGTTGGCTGGCCCAGGTAGATCTGCCGCGGGCGCGCGATCTTCTGCTCGCTGTCGAGCAGCATCTCCTCCCACTGCGCGATCCAGCCCGACGTCCGCGGAATGGCGAACAGCACCGGGAACATCGTCGTCGGAAAACCCATGGACTGGTAGATGAGTCCCGTGTAGAAATCCACGTTCGGGTAGAGTTTCCGCTTCACGAAGTAATCGTCGGCCAAAGCGATGCGCTCGCATTCCAGCGCGATCTCCAGCAGCGGGTTCTTGCCCATCAGTTCGAAAACTTCGTAGGCCACGTTCTTGATGATGCGCGCCCGGGGATCATAGTTCTTGTACACGCGGTGGCCGAACCCCATCAGCCGAACTTCCCCGGCCTTCACGCGCTTGATGTATTCGGGCACTTTCTGGACGGAACCGATTTCCGTCAGCATGCGCAGCACTTCTTCGTTCGCCCCGCCGTGCAGCGGACCGTACAGCGCCGCCGTCGCCGCCGCCGTCGCCGAATACGGATCCGCGTGCGAGCTCCCCACGCCGCGAATGATGCTCGTCGAGCAGTTCTGTTCGTGATCCGCGTGCAGGATGAACAGCACGTCCAGCGCCCGTTCGAGCGTCGGGTTCGGAAGGTACTTCAGCTCCGTGGTCCGGAACAGCATGTTCAGAAAATTTCCGGGATAGCTCAGCTCGTTGTCCGGATAGGCGAACGGCATCCCCAGGCTGTGGCGGTAGGCGAAGGCGGCGAGCGTCGGCATCTTGCCGATCAGGCGCCAGGTCTGCTTTTTCCGGGACTCGGGATCGAAAATCCGTTTCGCTTCGGGATAAAAAGTGGAGAGCGCCGCAATCGTCGAAATCATCATGCCCATGGGATGGGCATCGTAGTGGAACCCGTCGAGAAACTTCTTGATGCTCTCGTGGATGAAGGTGTGGTGCGTGATGTGCCAGATCCAGTCGTCCAGTTGCGTCCGCGTCGGCAACTCGCCGTGCAGCAGCAGATAGGCCGTCTCGAGATAGGTGCTCTTCTCCGCGAGTTCCTCGATCGGGTAGCCCCGGTAGCGCAGGATGCCTGCGTCTCCGTCAATAAAAGTGATCCGGCTGGTGCACGAGGCGGTGTTGTTGTAGGCAGGGTCGTAGCTGATCATCCCGAATTCGGCGGGGTCCACCTTGATCTGCCGCAGGTCGGTGGCGTGGATCGTCCCGTGCGTAATCGGGATTTCATAGCTCTTGCCGGTGCGATTGTCGGTCAGCGTGAGTGTTTCCCGCGGCGTGTTGGACGCCTCTGCGTTCTTCGCTTTCAAGGGGGACTGAACGGGGTTCATGGGTCTTCCAGCGCGGCGGAGGGACTTGCCGACACCTCCACTCTACAACATTCGGAGCGCGGCGGAAATGGGAGGTGTCCGGGGCGAGGAGGGGGAAGACCAGGCTGCGGACAAACCGGGGTCGGGAGGCGGGCCAATATTCCTCTTGACAATAGTCGTTATAACGTGTATAGTTCCCCTTCTCCACGGAGGTGGGCCATGATGCACATCCGCCGCAGCCGCGAGCGCGGCCATTTCGACCACGGCTGGCTCGACACCTATCACACTTTCTCTTTCGGCGATTACCACGACCCGAAGTACGTCGAGTTCCGCGCGCTCCGCGTCCTCAATGAGGACGTGGTCTCGCCGGACAAGGGCTTTCCGGCCCATCCGCACCGCGACATGGAGATCGTCACCTACGTTCTCGAAGGAGCCCTCCGGCATCGCGACAGCATGGGCAACGGCTCCGTGATTCGGCCGGGCGACGTGCAGCGCATGAGCGCCGGCACGGGCGTCACGCACTCCGAGCACAACGCCTCCAAGAGCGAGCCGGTCCATCTGCTGCAGATCTGGATCTATCCCGAGCGCAACGGCCTCGCTCCCGGCTACGAGCAGAAGGCCTTTTCGGACGCAGAGAAGCGCGGCCGGCTGCGGCTGGTTGCTTCACCCGATGGCCGTGAAGGCTCGGTTACGATTCACCAGGACGCCGAACTTTACGCCACTCTGCTTGCCGCCGGCGAAACCGTCCGGCAGGAAGGCAAGCCCGGGCGCCACGCTTGGGTCCAGGTTGCGCGCGGCAGCGTGAAGCTCAACGGCCAGGAACTTTCCGCCGGCGACGGCGCTGCCCTCTCCGGGGAGAAAACCATCCTGCTCACCGGCGTCCGGGACGCCGAAGTGCTCCTTTTCGACCTCGCCTGAACGGCGGAAGAACAGGCCCGCCGCGGCGGGGAAATCCCTCCTTGCGCAGCGCTTTGCATTTTGGAGAACCATTCCCTCTTTGGACTTGACGGGAGACGCTTGGGCAAGTTCAAATGGAGCAGCTTCTCTCTCTGTAAGAAACGTGATGGCGTCGGCGCGGCACTGTCCCTGCAAGCGTTCGCGCCCAATGAGGGATTCTTTGGCGGCGCATGCCACTTTGGGGCGGGAACTGGGGTGGTCGCTCGATTTGTCCATCGGGTCGACGCGTTTTCAGATCCTTTTTCCCGACGAAGGCCTACACCGCCTCGCGGCGGAGCGCTATCGCGCCTTTGAGGCCGCGGAAGGCCCGGCTTTTCCCATTCGCCTTCTCGATGCCCGCGAGGCAGCGTCCGCGTCGGCCGACTTTTCCTTCAAATGGCAGGGCGCCACACTCCGTTGCCGCCGCGAAGATGCGGTCTTCAGCGGTGTGCGCAATGAGTACGCGCTGGATTCGCTTCTGCGCGTCCTGCTCTCGTGGACCCTTCTCCCGCAAAAGGGTTTCCTGCTGCATGCAGCCACGATTGTTCGCGGCGGCCGCGCCTTCGTTTTTACCGGGCCTTCGGGCGCTGGCAAGAGTACGTTGGCATCCCTCGCTCCGGAAGGCACTGTTCTTACCGACGAAATCTCACTCCTCCGTCAGGAAAGCGCGGAGTGGTCTGCTTTCGGCACTCCTTTCTGGGGAGAATTTCACGCCGATGGAAAGAGCGTGCACGCAAAGGTCGCGGGCATTTTTCAGCTCTTGCAAGCCCCGCACAACCGCGTCCTGCCCATGAGTCCTGCCGATGCCGTACGCATGCTCCTGCCGAACGTACTCTTTTTCTCCAAGGACACCGAGGCCAGTCGGCGCCTCCTCGACCTCCTTGCCAGGCTTGCGCAGTCTGTGCCTTGCTACCGATTCGAATTCCGCCGCGACGCCAGCCTCTGGGAGGCGCTACCCGCATGAATGCCGTCGCTCCCACCCTCTGGCAGAGGAATCCCGTGCTTGCCTGGCGAGAAATCGACGGCGAGGCGGTGATCATCTCGCCCGGCGAGAGCGTCATGCACGAGTTGAACGGCACCGGAAGTTTTGTCTGGGAGCTTCTGGACGGCCGGCACACCCCTGCTCAGATCGCCGCGCTTCTTTCTGCCGAGTACGAAGTCTCTTCGGAGACCGCGCTGCGGGACACGGAATCGCTTCTGCAGGAATTGGCCTCGTTACGGTTGATCCTCCAGGCGGGCGTGAACGCGGGGCTGGCGGGAGTACCAGCAGATCGATGAGCACCTTGGCGCAAGTACCGCGCGCTTCGACTTCGGGTCCTACGCCGATGATGGACAGGCTGATCGCGCGCACTGTCCGGCAGCGGCGCCCGCTTAGCGTCCATATCGATTTGACCTACCGCTGCAATGAGCGCTGCGTGCATTGCTATCTCGACCACAGAGATTACGGGGAGCTCACCACTCCGGAAATCCTCGGTGTGCTCGAAGATTTAGCCGCTGCGGGGACGCTCTTTCTCACCTTCAGTGGTGGAGAGATTTTTCTGCGCCCGGACCTTTTTGAAATCCTCGGTGCCGCGCGGCGGCTCCATTTCGATGTCAGCCTGAAAACGAACGCCCTGCTCGTCACCGCGGAGCGTGCCGCGCGCTTGCGCGAGCTCGGCGTCCGCCGAGTGCAAATCAGCATCTACTCGGACGATCCGGCCATCCATGATGCCGTCACGAAGGTCCGGGGCTCGCTCGAGCGATCGCTTGCGGCTATCCCGCTCCTGCAGGCGCAAGGCCTGCATGTCAAGATCGCCTGCCCGCTGATGACGGAAAATCTTTCTTCCTTCCGCGGGGTCCTCGCTCTGGCGGAGCGGCTCGGCGTCGCCTACATTTTCGATATGACCATCACGCCAATGATTGACGGCGACGCAAGCACCCTCGCGCACCGCGCCAGTGGGACCCAACTCCTGCCGATTCTCCGGGATCCCGTCCTGCGTTCCTGCCGGCCCCAGCCCGGGGATGCTCCTCCGCTGCCGTCCGGGGTGGGAAGCGCTGTGTCCAGTGGCATCGAGAGTGATGCCTACGACGATCTTCCCTGCAGCGCTGGTCACAATAGCTGCTACGTCTCGCCTTACGGCGACGTCTATGCCTGCGTGCAATTGCCCGTATCTGCCGGGAATCTTCGCCGGGAATGCTTCGCCGAAATTTGGTCCGGTGCGCCCGCCCTCGAGCGCGTCCGGGCAATCCGCGAGAGCCAGTTGCCGGTGTGTTCCGCCTGCTCCATCCGCAAGTATTGCGAGCGCTGCCCCGGCTTGGCCTTTATGGAGGGGGGCGACCTGCTCGGGGCCTACGAACGCGCATGCGAACTGGCTGAACAAAATGCAAGGATTGCCGGTGTGCCGAATCCTGTGAGCGCGCTTCATGCCCAGCAGGGTACGGAGCGGCGTCCGGTTCCGGCAGAAATGCCGTTAGACGCTATGGTCACGATTTAACTGAGTTTCAGGGAGGAAGAAATGCCTACAGACGAAGAAACAAAGGCTCCCAATTCCGGCACGGGGAAGAAGCCCTACTCGAAGCCGGCCGTCCAGTCCGAGCCGATCTACGAGACCCTCGCGCTCGCCTGCGGCAAGACCCCAGGTGCAGGCGGTCGCTGTATCGGCGGCGGGGTTAAGAAGTCTTAGTGTTTGCATCCTGAATCAGTCAGGAACTCACCCGCTCGGCGAGTGGCTGTTCGTGAGGCGAATCTGCTGTGAACGAGGAGCGAAAAACGCAAGAAATGGAATTCACTGGCGAGGGCCATCGAGGAGATACGGTGAGAATTCGCCAGGATCTTCGTCGCCGCCGCTGCGTCTGCATCCGCGTCCAGGGCTCGAGCATGCTTCCGTGGGTCAGGCCCGGCGACATGATCCTCGTGCATTCTGCCGCCATGGAGGAAGCGTGCTGCGGGGACGTTGTCCTCTTTGAACGGGGCGGGCGCCTCTTTGCCCACCGCCTGATCGAGAAGCGCGGCGGAAGGTCGCCCGGTTTTGTCGCCAAAGGTGATGCTCACCCGAAAGCCGACGGCTTCTTGCCGGCAAAAGATCTCTTCGGTCGCGTCGCGTGCATCTATCGGGGCGGAAAGCGCATTGATCTGGATTCACCGCGCCAGTTGGCCTTAGGACGGCTCATTTCCGGCATCTCTCGGCACAGCTGGATTTGGGATCTTGGCGCGCGGATGCTGTTCCGCGCTGCATACCCGCTCCGTCGCCTCTTGCCGGTGCTTCGTCCTTTCGGCGCTCCAGTGCATTGAAGCCGGACCGTCTTTTCAGCCGCCTCACCCCGCAAGGGCAAACTCCACTCGCCGCCGTATGGGATCGATTCTCTCCGCGCGGACTCTGATGCGATCCCCCAGCCGCCAGGCCGCGCTCGCCGGCTTCGCGCTGCGCCGCGCCGCCGCAGGCGTGCGCGAAAATGGGCTCACCGCGACGATGGCGTGATCCTGCTCCCGGTACACGCATCGCGCTCCCGCCGCCTCTTCGAGGGCCCCGATCGGCAGGAGCCCTTCGACGAACTCTTCGAACAGTTCGACAAAGCACCCGTATTTCTGCACTGAAATAATCAGCGCTTCGTACTCCTCGCCGAGATGTTCTTCCATGAACTGCGCCCTCTTCCAGTCCAGCAGTTCTCGCTCGGCCGATACCGCGCGACGCTCCGCCTCCGAAGTTTCCGTGGCGAGCTCTTCCAGGTGCGTGCGCGTGTAGAGGACCCCCTCCGCTCCGCGCGGCGCCCCGGAAGCGGTTTCGGGCCGCTGGCTCGCCGCGCCGCCCGCCCCTGGATGAGCGAGCGCCCATTTCAGGATGCGATGGACGACCAGGTCCGGATACCTGCGGATGGGCGACGTGAAATGGGTGTACTGGTCGAAGCCCAGCGCGAAATGCCCCAGGGGTTCCGCCGCGTAGCGCGCTTGCTTCAGCGAGCGCAACATCAGGTAGGACAGGATGCGCTCCTCCGGCTTCCCGGAGAGCTTCTCCACGAGGTGTTGATAGTGCCGCGGCGTGATACGGATTTCCGCGCCGGGCCCCGTGCCGGGCAGTGAGATGCGCATCGGCCGCTCTCGGCCGTGAGCGTAGGAGTCCGGCTGGCCGGGCCGCCCGGGAGCGGGCGTGCGTCCGTGCCGCACCGCTATGACGCGCTCGTGCAGCCCTTCCACGCCGAGCGAATAGCCGAAGGCCCTCGCCAGCTCCTCGAATTCCAGCACCTTCTTCACATCCGGCTTTTCGTGCGCGCGATGTAGGGAAGCGATGCCGCGCTGTTCGAGATACGCCGCCACGGCGCGGTTCGCCGCCAGCATGAACTCTTCGATCAGCCGGTGGGCGATGTTTCGCTCGCTGCGCGTAATGCCGGTCATGCGCTGCTGTTCGTCGAATTCAATCACCGGCTCCGGCAGGTCGAAGTCAATCGAGCCGTGCTCGCCGCGCCGCGCGTTCAGCAGCAGCGCCAGCTCGCGCATGTTCCGGAAATGCTCCGCCAGGGCGGCGTAACGCGCGGTCATTTCGGCGTCGCCTTCGAGGACTTTGTTGACGTTGGTGTAGGTCATGCGTTCGGCGGAGCGGATCACGCCCGGCGTGAAGCGCGATTTCTGCATTCGCCCCGCCGCGTCGAACTCCATCAGCGCGCTTAGCACCAGCCGTTCCTCCTGCGGCTTCAGCGAGCACATCCCGTTCGAAAGCTCTTCGGGCAGCATGGGCACGGCGCGGTCCGGAAAATAGACGCTCGTGCCGCGCAGCCGCGCTTCGCCATCGAGCACGCTTCCCACGCGCACGTAGTGCGACACGTCCGCAATGTGCACCGCCAGGCGCCATCCGCCGTCCGCGCGCCGCTCGACGTAGACCGCGTCGTCAAAATCACGCGCTGTCTCGCCGTCAATGGTCACGATCGGCAAATGCCGGAAATCTTCGCGGCCTGCGTGTTCTTCGCCGCTCACCGGCTGAGCGCGCTGTTGCGCCTCTGCGGCGACCTCGGCGGGAAAGACGTGCGGCAAATGGTGCTTGCGGATCACAATCTCCGTGTCCACGCCGATCTCGCCTGGCCGGCCGACGATTTCGACGACGCGTCCTGTCGCTCCCGCCCCTCCGCGCGGGTAGCGCAGGATCTCGGCGTTGACCACCGCGCCGTCGAGCTCCGGCAAGTGCGGCAACCGCCCCGGCGGCCTGCCGTGCGCCGCGCGGTCCAGGCCCTTTGTCAGCCCGAGTTTTTCCCGCAGCGCCGGGCTCAATTCCTCGCCGGGGGGAATCGCGATCTCGTGGTGGATGCGTGTGTCGTAGGGCAGGACCACGTTTCCGCGCGCGCCATAACGGAAAAGACCGACCACCGATGCGTGCGCACGCCCCTCCACGCGCACGATTCTTCCCTCGGCGCGAAGAGCGCCGGAAAGAGGAATGCCGCGCTGCGTTCCCGCTGCCCCTCTTCTGCGCGTGATCTTCACCAGGACGCGGTCGCCGTGCATGGCGTCCTCGATGGCGTCGCGTCCAACGTAGATGTCGCCGTCCAGTTCCGGCATCGGCGTATCGGGCACCACGAAGCCATAGCCGTCCGCGTGCAGGATCAGCCGCCCGCGAACTGCGTCCCGATCTTTCGGGACGGCCGCACCGCGCCCGGCTGTTTTCGGATGGCCGCCCGATTCCGCTTGCCGAACATCCCGTCTCCCTGCCAGACGGTATCGGCCACCCGGCAACTCCTCAATGGCGCGGCGTCTTTTCAGTTTTGCGAGGATTTTGTGTAGTGTCCGGCGGTTCTGACGGTCCAGTTTCAACCCGGCTGCGATTTCGTTCGTGGACGCAGGCCCATCCCTAACTTGCAGAAAATGCAAGACATCGTCCGCTTGAATGGAGTTAGGGCCGTTCATTTTTGGTTGGGCGGAGGCGCCGCCCGCTATTTCGTCTGTGGATTCTAGCCATTTTTTCTCTCCCGCAAGGAACTTTTTTTAGCCTGCGGGTTAATAGAAATAGGCCAACACACGACCGGCTGGCCACCCTCCGTCAGGCCAGCCGGACTCCCCGCAAGGGGAATATGAGGAGGCGGGAAGACCTGGCCCGCCTCCTCTCGTTTTCTGCACAAAGAGTAGCCACCTCGGCGCACCGCCCGGCTGAACATCCACGAACTCCTGTTTACGCGTCCCCAAACAGTCCATACAATCTCATCGGTTGCGAACTTGTTCCGCACTCGTCCACCCCTGCGACAGAACGGGGATTATTTCATGTCGTGGACTTCCGAAGACGGCGGACCATCAAAGGAAGGAGAACCGAGAGTGAAATTACGGAGTTGGGTGAGTCTGCTCTTTTTAATCCTTTGCGGCTGCGGTGGGCCGGCAGCCGAGAACGTTCCCGTCACAATCCTTCAGATTAACGACGTCTATGAGATTTCACCCGTTCAGGGCGGCAAGGAAGGCGGAATCGCCCGGCTGGCAACGCTCCGGCAGGAACTCGCGCGCGAGGATCCAAACACATTCCTCATTCTTGCGGGAGATGTTTTCAGCCCTTCGGCTCTCGGAACGGCCGTCGTGGACGGCCAGCCGGTCGCCGGAGCGCAGATGGTCGCCGCGCTGAACGCGGCCGGGCTGAACTACGCTACTTTTGGCAATCATGAGTTCGATCTCAAGGAAGACCAGTTTCGTCGGCGGCTCGCGGAGTCGCATGCGGTGTGGTTTTCCGGAAACGTGCGTGATGCGGATGGCAAACTTTTTGACCGCGTCAAGGATTACGTCATCTTCTCCGCCCACGGGCCGAAGGGTGGTGCCGTGCGGATCGGTTTGATCGGTCTGACGATTGATTCGACGAAACAACCCTGGGTGACCTACCTCGATCCTCTCGCTGTCGCGCGGCAGCAGGCCAAGGAGCTACGGCCCCAGGTGGACGTCCTGATCGCCGTCACACATCTTTCGCTGGAACAGGACCAGCAAATCGCCGCCGCCGTGCCCGAGCTCGACCTGATCCTCGGCGGTCACGAACACGAAAACTGGCAGCTTCACCGGGGAACGCATTTCACGCCGATCTTCAAGGCCGACGCCAATGCCCGCTCAGCGTACATCCACCGCCTGGTCTACGACACCGCAAACCGAAAATTGCATCTGGATTCCACGCTGCGCCGGATCACCGGCGAAATCGCGGAGGAACCGGAGACCGCGAAGATCGTGAAGGAGTGGACCGACCGGGCGTTTCAGGCATTCCGCGCAGCGGGGTTCGAGCCCGCCCAGGTCGTGGCCCAATCTGCGGTGTCACTCGACGGAAGAGAAAGCAGCGTTCGAAACCGCAGCACGGCTCTGACCGATCTCATCGGTCGGGCCATGCTCCGGGAATGGCCCCTTGCGGACGCAGCCATCTTCAATGCGGGCTCGATCCGCATCGACGACGAGATTCCGCCGGGCCCCATCACGCAGTACGACGTCATCCGAATCCTGCCGTTCGGCGGGAAAATCCTGGGCGTCGAAATGAAAGGCCACTTGCTTGCCCGCGTGCTGGAAGCGGGGCGCAAGAACCTTGGCCGGGGCGGATTCCTTCAAACCGCCAATCTCGAGGCGAGCGCGGGTGGGAGCGGGTGGCTCCTCGCCGGGAAGCCGCTCGATCCGAAGAAAACCTACCGCATCGCCATCGCGGACTTCCTGATGTCCGGCGGCGAGCAGGGCATCGAGTTTCTGACGCGAAAAGCGGGCGGAGTGGGCGCCGTCACGACACTCCGCGACATCCGCCTCGCCGTGATCGATGAGATGAAGGCGCCGGGGAAGAGCGTCGCCCGAATCGGCCCTCAGGCCTTCTCTTCAACAGTCTCTTCGCCCTGAGGCAAATCACTTCTTCCTTGAGAGAGGACTTGCTCGCCCGAAGGCTTGCCGAAGGGCTTGCCCTGTTCACACTGAGCTTCGCTGGGAGCTTCGAAGTGAGCCTGCCGAAGGGAAACTCCACGCCTTTGTGGTTACTCCACCCGGAACGATGGTGCCCGAGAGAGGACTCGAACCTCCACTCCCTTGCGAGAACCAGCTCCTGAAGCTGGCGCGTCTGCCAATTCCGCCACTCGGGCATAAGTGCGGTCAATCTAGAGTGATTCCATTCTGCCCGCCGCTCCCTCGCTTTGTCAACGCGATGGAACAGCTTCTAGAAACCCACTGTCTTCGCGGCTTCCCGGGCTGGTGCCGTTCCAACTTTTTGGAGCTTAACCGCACCAACCGTCCTATCAGGGCGATGGCGGTTTGTTTCGACGAATACATAGGCGCATCAAGTTGGAACGGTACTGGTGGGCATCCGAGAGAAGAGTTCGTGCGCTTTCGCCAGGGACCAACTGCCGGGTTTGGAGCAGACCCGGCCCAAGCGAGGGGCAGATACCCTCCGGAGCCGATAGTGCTATACTCCCGGCCGAGGGCGGGTAACCCGCCCGCTCCTCTCGCTGAATTGCCTCGGACCGGTTACCAAGGGAGGTTGCTATGGAATCCCTTCATCCGCCTTATCTCATCTATCTGTTGATTGCCTGGGGGTTGATTACCGCCGTCTTCATTGTCATCCTGATTTGGCGCAGCCTCCTGACAAACAGGGAAGACGACCAGATCTTTCTCGACGCTGCGGAAGAGCACATGGCTGTCGAGCAGCGCGCGCTGGTGGCCAAGATCAACGCTCTTTCCCGGCCGCTCATGGTCACAGGGATCGTTTCCGGCATGTTGATCCTTGTCATTGCTGGATTGTGGTTGTATGAGGGGCTGAAGAATTTCTGATGCCCTAGCGCGCCGCGTCCCCTCCGCACCCGGCTCACCGGCCGAAGCTACGGTTTTGGCGGCGGCGTCACAGCGGCGGGCGGAGCCTGTACGGGCTGAGAGACCGACTGGATCAGCGAAGTGTGGTTGTGCACGATCACCCAGATGCCGTTGCGCTTTTCAAAGATCAGTGAGGTTTGCCCGCGCGCCCCGGTCTGCTGCCCGTCCACCACTCCCGAGAATTCCCACTGGTAGCAAGCCCACGCGAAGTTTCCGGTCACGCGCACGTAGGTGTTTTCGCGGTCCATGCGAACCTGTTGCACCCGCGCCCGCTGTTTCTGGTATTGCGTGAAGAAGTTCGCCCAGCCGATCAACGGCGCCTGCCACGCCCCGCTCACCACCGACACGTCATCGGCATACGCCTTATGCAGGCGTTCCGCGTCGCCGAGCTGCCACGCTCCCAGCATCTCGGATATCGCAATGTCAATTTGCTGTTCGTCGGGAAGCGCGGGCGGGGTGAGAGTAGTTTCTGCCGGGGTCGTGACTTTTTTCTTTTTCTTGTCTTTTTGCGCCGCGGCGGGCGTGGCGCCCCCGAGCAAAATGCAACCGCAGAGAAAAATCAAGAAGAGCGTGCGCAGGCGCAGCATCCCATTGGTTCCACGCATCGGAAATATCCCCCCGGCCGCTGCCCCGGTGTCGAGCTCGGGCGCGGCACTAGAATGATACGTCAGTGCGCGCGGGATGCGCTCAGCAGGTTCACAAAGAGCCGATACGCTCCGGGCACGCCCTCGGGCAACTGCCGGAAAAAGGCCAGCCCGGTGTAGATGTAAACGCCCTTCCCATATCGCGTGTACACGAGCCCGCCCGTCAGCTCCGCCTCGCCCGGGTCGTTCATCGCCAGCACCGCGGTATACTTCGCGTCGAACTGGCTCCAGTAATAGAGCCCCCGCTCCTGCACCCAGCCCTGGAAGTCCTCCTGGGTGATCTTGTTCGGCGCGTTCAGCAGCGCATCGGCCGGCTTCAGGAAACGCACGGGGGAATTCTCGTCGGTGATCCGCGGCGTCGGATTCCCGATTTTCGCCGGATAAGGCGCCGGCTGCAACCGGTCCCAGATGAAGTCGCGGTTGTACTGCACGACGAGCGTGCCGCCCTGTTCAGCGTAGTGCAGCAGCCGCGCGTTCGCCGGCGCCAGGTCCGGCCGCAATTCGTAAGCGCGCACGCCGACCACGATGGCATCGAATTTCGAGAGGTCGCCGAACGCCAGCGCCGCTGCGTCGAGCATCTCCACGTGGATTCCCAGCCGCCCCAGCGCTTCGGGAATGGGCTCGCCTTCCGCCGTGACGTACCCAACCCGCAGGTTTTCCGGCACTTGGATGTCGAAGGCCCGCACGCGGCACTCCGCCTGTTCGCTCCAGAGCTGTGTCGGCAGTGACGCCAGCGGCTCGAGCGACGTCGTGAATTTCTCCTCGCCGCGCTTCGCATACGCGGAAAGCGTGTAGCTGCCCGCCGCAAGTCCCTGCGGCCGCGTCACCGTGAAACGCAGATACTGGTCACCCTGTCCGCTGAATTCGACTCCCTGCGCCTCGCCCGCCATCCATCCGGCAGGCACATCCAGGCCCACGCTCGCTTTTGACGCCTGCGTCGCATAAGAGTGCACCCGCACGAACACGTTGAACGGCTTGCGCGCATTCCCCAGCACTTCGACGGTCTGCTTTGGTTCCACCGCAAGCGTGTACGCCGGAACGGTCCGGAGCGGCACGCGATCGATGCGCGTGGACGTCGCGGCGATGTGCGTCACTGGCTGCCTAACGGTGAACGTGTGGTCGGCCACGGTCACGGTCTGCTCCGCCAGGATGAGGGCGGGGGGTTCCGGCTGTAAAGAATCCCACGCCGCAAGTCCCGCGGATTCCTGCGCGGTGGCGGACCGCCGCAAATCCTGACCTGGCAGAGCGGACGAAGAGTTCCCGCCGACGGCAACGCCCAGGTCCATCCCGTTCTGCGGGTCGCCTTGGCGTTTCACTTCCTGGAAGTTCCCCCGAAACTCCAGCCGCAAGGTACCGAACGCGCACTTCGCTTCCGGCCGGCACCGAGCCTGCTCTCGGACGCTGAAAATTTCGCCGGCGACCAATTCGCTTCGATCCGCCTCGGCGGTCACTTGTATCCCCGCGGCCAGAGCGAGCGCTTTCTCCATCCGCTGGCGTATACGGCGCATGTCCGCAAGAAGCTCTGGGTTCGACGCAGTCCCCGCAGGGTGCGTGGGGCACTTGTCCAGCCATTGCGCCGCGCTGTTTGCCGCGTCAGCCAGGAATCTCACCGCGGAAACGGAATCTCCGCGCAGTAGGGCCTCGCGCCCGGCGAGGAGCGCTCCGTCCGCGTCGGAAAAGGCTCGGCAAATCTGCCCCTCTGCAAGGAGCGGCTTCGCAAGCACAGCCGGGTCGAACGATCCGCCTTTTTCCGGAATCACTGCAATGGGCCGCCGGAGAAACGCCGAGCCGAGAAAACCCGCGATGCCCTGCGTGCGGTGGTTGACAAATACATCCAGGCCGATTTCCCGCCAGCTCTTGCCATAGAACGGAGAAATTTCATCGAGCGGCAGAATGTACCCCTTCGATTTCTCCGAGCCGCGCTCCAGGATCAGAGTCAAACTCGGCGCGAAACTCCCCGCCGGTCGCTCATCGATCGTGCCCGAGCCGGTTACAAGCCCGGCCGTCAGCTTGTAGGAAGGGTCCGCGGCAAGCTGCACCGCCTTTGACGTCAGCAAGCCCGACGCCTGGTGATGCCCGTGTCCGCCGTGCACCCCGCCCCAGCCGTTGATCACCACGTGCGGGCGGAACGTGCGAATCACTCGCACTATGTCTTCGAGCACCTGATCGCCCCAGACCTTCATCGTTTCTTCCGGCGTTTTCGAATAGCCGAAATCCGGCGCGCGCGTGAAGTAAAGGTTCACGCCGTAGCCGCGCGTCGCCGCGAGCAACTCCTCCGTGCGGATCAATCCGAGCTGCGGCGCCTGCTCCGGCCCCAGCGCATTCTGACCGCCTTCGCCGCGCGTGATGGTCAGCAGCGCGACCTCCGCGTGCAGCCCGCGTGCCAGGTAGGTCAGCACGGCCGCCGGTTCGTCGTCGGGGTGCGCCGTAATGAAGAGGATTCGAGTCGTCACCCGGGCGCTGTCGATCGCTTCAATCGTCTCCGCCAATCCGGGGCCCGTCCCCGGCGCCGGCGGGAACTGCGCCGCTGCTGGCCGCCCCCAGAGAAGCAGCGAGGCGGCGCCCGCAACGATTCGCCATGCGATCCCCCTGTGCAGACGGCTCACGCGGCCTCCAATCCCTTCTTCCCGGCAAACGGCCATTCTCTCATCACCCGGCCGCGCAGCAAAAACACCACAACGCCCAGCCCGATCACTCCCAGGCTCCATTTCCGCGCCGGTCCCGTCTCCCAGTACAACCATGCCCAGCCCAGCATCGTCAGCACCGCCGGCAGCGGAAACAGCCACATCCGAAACGGCAGCCGCTGCGCGCCCCCTCGCCGCCGCAGGAGCATCACTCCGACGGCCTGCCCGACGAATTGCACGAGCAGCCGCATCGCCAGAATCGCCTTGATGGTCGTCTCCAGCTTGAAGAGCAGGCTGAACCCGAATGCCAGCGCGCCCAGGAGCAGCAATGAGCGGTGCGGAAAGTGTTTCTTCGGATGCAGGCGCGCGAAGACCGGGAAAAAGTTCCCGTCGAGCGCCGCCGAATAGGGCACGCGCGAATAGCCCAGCAACGCCGAAAACACCGACGCAAACGCAATCCACAGGACCAGAATCGTCGCCACGCTTGCTGCCCGCCCTCCATAGAGCGTTTCCACAAACGTGCTCACCAGAAACGGCGACTCTTGCGCCTTCTGCCACGGCACCACGCCCAAAATACTGGTCTGCATCGCCAGGTAGAGCACTGCGATTCCCGCAATCGAAATGAAAATTCCCCGCGGGATGTTCCGCTCCGGCTGTTTCAGTTCTCCGCCCAGATGACAGATGTTGTAGTAGCCCCAGTAGGTGTAAACCGTATTGATCATTGCCGCGCCCAGACCCGCGAAGAACACGCTCGAAAGCCGGAAGGCGCCCGGGGGAAACGTGAATGCGCGGCGCGCGTCGAAATGCGTTGCGCCGCCCACGATCAGCCAGAGCATCGTGCCGATCACCCCGACCCAAAGAAACACGGAGATCTTCCCAATCGTCGTAATCCGCCGGTAGAGCAGCACAACAAGGAGAATCACCACCGCGCCGGAGACAGCCTTCTGTTCCCACCCGGAGAGCGGATGCAGGTACGTCGCATACTGGGAGAAGCCGATTGCGCCGCTCGCAATCACCAGCGGCGCCTGGATCAACGTCTGCCACACAAACAGAAATGACATCAGCCGGCCCCAGCGCTGCGGCCCATACGCCTCGCGCAGAAAAACGTAACTGCCGCCCGCGCGCGGCATCGCCGCCCCCAGCTCCGACCAAACAAAGCCGTCCAGCAACGCCAGCACGGCCCCCGCCACCCACGCAAGCAGCGCTTGTGGCCCGCCCATCTCGCGGATCACCAGCGCGCTGACCACGAACGGCCCGATCCCCACCATGTCGGTCATGTTCAGCGCGACGGCTTCGCGCAGGCCCAGGCCGCGCTCCAGCCCGGCTTGCTCGCGGTCTGGCGGCCGGCTCTCTGAGCTTTGTGATTCGGGCTTTATCGCCATCGCTTGCGGGGCTCCGCACCGCGTTCGCAGAAGCAGGGAGCATAACAAATGGCCCCCCAGAACCGTTGCCGTTTTCATTCTCGCCCTGACGGCTTAAACTGGCGCAGTCCGGGGATTGCGGCATACGGCTCCCCGGCTGGTGAGCGGCTTATGCCCGGTTCTATCCTCTCTCGAAGATTCGCTGCTCGACTGCTTGCCTTCTGCTTTTTCCTTTGCGCCGCTGCCGTCGCGAGTGCGGGCCGCGACTTGCCGCCCGAGGCCGCTGCCGGCCTCGAAAAGCTCTACGCCGGAGACCCCGGCGCGGCCATCGAATACTTCCGAATGATCCAGCAAGCCCAGCCCGATCATCCCCTCGGCTTCTTTCTCGAAGCCGAAGCGCTCTGGTGGAAGATCTATTGCTCCTCGCTCGAATTCAGGTTCGGCATGACCGACGCCTGGCGCCGCCCCAAGCGGCCCGAGGACCAGCGCTATTTTGATCTGGCGCAGAAAGCCGTCACCCTCGCTGAAACGCAGCTCCGCCAGGGAGAATCCGCCGAAATGCACTACTATGCGGGATTGGCCGATGGCATGTTTGCTCGGCTCTACGCTCTGCGCGTCGAAAACCGCGCCGCCGCGCGTTACGGCGTCCGCGCCCGCGAGCATCTCCTGCGCGCCCGCGCGCTCGACCCGGACTTCGCCGATCCCGATCTCGGCCTGGGTCTTTACAACTACTACGTGGACACGCTTTCGGCCGTCGCCAGGATCCTGCGCTTCTTCATGGGCATACCTGGCGGCAGCAAAAAAGAAGGCCTCAAGCAGCTCGAGCGCGCCATGACCCAGGGAACGCTCTCGCGCGTCGAAGCGCGATTCTATCTCGCGAAAAATCTCCGCAACTACGACCAGGATTACGAGCGCGCCCTGACCGTCGTGGCGCCGCTCACCGAGCAGCATCCCGCGAACCCTGTTTTCGCTCTTCTTCGCGGCGATCTCTACGCCAAGCTCGGCCGCAAGGAACAAGCCGCCGAATGGTTCCGCAAAGCGGCGGCTCTTCCCGTCCGCGACGCGGAATGCCAGCGCCGCATTCAGGAGCTCGCCCGCGCCGCGCTTGCCGCCCTCGGTCCCGAATTCTCCACGCCAATTCCTTAGGATGAGAGAACCGCAGCGCGCCCGCTGTGCGTCGTATAATTGATCCGGGCGCCCCGCGGGCCAGCGCGCATTTTCCTGGGGAACTATTCTCCCGGGCTTTGGAAATGATTCTATGAGAGTTCCTGCGGCCATGAAGAACAAGAACGTCGAGATGCTGCTTCTTTCCGGGTTTCTGTGCGCGGCCTGCTTTGCATCTCCGGCGGCTCTTCGCGCGCAGGCGCCTCCGGGGCCGCTTCCCGGTGCGCCATCCCAGCCGTCCACTCAGCCCAAGGCGCAATCACCCGCCGAGCGCCCGCCGCGGCAGGCCCACGACTTCGCTGGCTCCTGGAAGCTGAACCCCGATGAGAGCGATGACATTCGCAAGAAGTTGCAGGAGGCGAGGGACAACCGCGGCGGCACTTCCGGCGGCCGCAGGGGAGGTGGCTATCCCGGCGGCGGCCTGGGAAGACACAGCGGACGCGGCGGCGGCAGACAGGGCGGCGACAGCGACGAGAACCGCCAGCGCATGCGCCAACTATTTCTTCCCGCCAACTCTCTGACGATTGCGCAGAAAGAAAACGAACTGGATTTCTCTGACGACCTGGGTCAGAAGCAGGCCTTCTACACCGACGGCAGAAAAATCGAGAAATCGAAGGACTTGTGGAGCCTGGAAGCGTCGGCTCGCTGGGATGGTACCCGGCTCGTCTCCGAGCAGAAAGGCCCCAACGGCGGCAAGCTCGTCCGCACCTTCGAGCTTTCCCCCGAAGGTGACCAGCTCTACGAGACGCTAAAAATGGGCAATGACCGCTCCGATTTCCCGATGACCATTCGCTACGTCTACGACCTCGTCCCGCCACCCAAGCAGTAGGCCGTCTCCGCATCCGCTGTTCGCCCCCACATTTCAACTCCCCAGGGGCAGGATACGATAGGAGTAGGCTCTTCCAAAAGCGCCGCGTCTCGTTGACGGAAATCTCTCTGAATGCTATAAATTCCAGTTCATTTGGGTGACTTTAGGCCCGCTGTCAGCCCCTTCCGGGCGGGGCGAAGCGCGGCCGCCGCTCCGGGATCTGGCGCGACATTCTAGATGCAACAAATCGTTCACCAATTAGGCGAACTGTTCCTGCAGGCTGCGCCCACAGTCCTGATCGTTTTCCTTTTCTATTTCATTCTGAAGTCGCTGTTTTTCGGCCCGCTCCTGCGCGTCATGCAGGAGCGCGACGACCGCACCAGCGGCGCGCAGAAGGCCGCCGAAGCCGCTCAGGCGGCCGCGGCCCGAAAGACCCGGGAGTATCAGGACGCCCTGAAGCAGGCGCGCACGCAGGTCTATGCCGAACAGGACGCCGCCCGCCGCAAGCTCCTCGAGGAACGCACGGCCCAGTTGAAGGACGCGCGCGACCGCGCCGCCGGGGAAGTGCGCGCCGCCAAGGAGCGCATCGCCGGGGAGTTGGCCGCCGCTCGCCGCGACGTCGAGGCCTCCAGCGGCCAGCTTGCCGCCCAGATTGCCCGCCGCATGCTGGAATCCCGGCCTCCGGCCGGCCCCGCGAGAGAGGCCCGATGAAACGCAGCCGGCGCTTGATCTTTCTTCCCGCCTTTTTTGTTCTCTGGTTCGTCGCCGCCGTCCCTGCGCGCGCTGCCGAAGGGAACGAATCGAATCCCGCCGAGCAGGGTATCGGCGAAGTTTTCAAGTGGATCAACTTCGCGATTGTGGCCGGCACCATCGGCTATCTGTGTGTGAAGAAGGGCCCGGGCTTTTTCCGCGGACGCGCGGAGCGCATCAGTGCCGCCATCACGCAGGCGGCTGCGGCGAAAGCGGAGGCCGACCGCCAGCTCCAGGATGCGGAGACCCGCCTGGGAAACATGGAGCAGGAAATCGCCGGGCTGCGCGTTGCGGCTGAGCGCGAAGCCGCGGCGGAGGGCGGCCGCATCCGCGCCGCGACACAGATGGAAGTCGAGAAAATCGCCCTCGCGGCGAAGGCCGAAATCGATGCCGCCGAGCGCGGTGCGCGCTTCGAGCTGAAGGCCCTGGCCGCACGGCTTGCCGTGGACGGCGCCGCGTCGCTCCTCACAAAGCAGCTTACTCCCCAGGTGCAGGAAGCGCTGGTCAACGCATTCGTGCAGGATCTTGCTGGGAGGCCGAATTGAAGTCTGCGGCGCTGCAATACGCAAACGCCATCGCGGACATCGCGCAGGCGCAGGACACCGCCGAGCCGCTCCTCGAGCAGCTTGCAGCCTTCCGCGCGCTCTACGCGGAATCAGCCGATCTGCGGAATTTCCTGGCCAGCCCTGCGGTTCCGCGCCTGGCCAAGCACGGCGTCATCGAAAAATTCACGGCGCGGCTCGGTGCGAGCAAGATCGTTCGAAACTTTCTTTTCGTTCTGGCCGACCACCGCCGCACGCAGGCCCTCCCGGAAGTAATCGCCGCCTTTCAGGAAGTCATCGAGCAGCGCCGCGGAATTGCCCGGGCGGAAATCTCTTCCGCCGTCGAGCTGAGCGCCCAGCAGAGGACCGCGCTCGCCGCAAACCTCGAGCGCCTCTCGGGGAAAAAGGTGCAGGCCAGCTACACTCTCGACCCGGCCCTGCTCGGCGGGGCGGTCGTCCGGATCGGGTCCACGATTTATGACGGCTCTCTGCGCAGCCGTCTGAACACTCTGCGTGCGCGCCTCGCGGCGGATTAGGAGCTCGGCAGGCATGGCCAAAATCAAAGCGGACGAGATCACAAAGATTCTGCGCGAGCAGATCGAAAACTACGAGCAGACCGTCGCCGTTGACGAGGTCGGCCAGGTCATCAGCGTGGGCGACGGCATCGCGCGCATCCACGGCCTGGAAAAGGTCATGGCTGGCGAGATGCTCGCCTTCCCACACGGCGTCTTCGGCATCGCGCTGAACCTTGAGGAAAGCGAAGTCGGTGCCGTGCTCTTCGGCGAGTACACCGAGATCAAGGAAGGCGATACCGTCAAGCGCACGAACACCATCATGTCCACGCCCGTGGGCGACGCCCTCGTCGGCCGTGTCGTCAGCCCTCTTGGCGAGCCCCTCGATGACATGGGCCCTATTGCCTCAACCCAGCGCATTCCCCTCGAGCGCATCGCTCCCGGCGTGCTCGACCGCCAGCCCGTCCGCGAGCCGCTTCAGACGGGCATCAAGGCCATTGACTCCATGATCCCCATCGGCCGCGGCCAGCGCGAGCTGATCATCGGCGACCGCCAGACCGGCAAGACCGCCATCATTCTGGACACCATCATCAACCAGAAGGGCGGCGACCTGGTCTGCATCTATTGCGCCATCGGCCAGAAGCGCTCGACGATCAAGCAGGTCATTAAAATCCTGACCGACGCCGGCGCCATGGGCTACACCATCGTTGTCGCCTCCTCCGCCGCCGAGCCGGCAGCCCTGCAGTACATCGCGCCCTACGCCGCCTGCGCCATGGGCGAGTATTTCCGCGATTCCGGGCGCCACGCCGTCACCTTCTACGACGACCTTTCCAAGCACGCCCAGGCCTACCGCGAGATTTCGCTCCTGCTTCGGCGTCCGCCCGGCCGCGAAGCCTTTCCCGGCGACGTTTTCTATCTCCACTCGCGCCTGCTCGAGCGCGCCGCAAAGCTCAACGACAAGCTCGGCGGCGGATCGCTCACCTCGCTGCCCGTCATCGAAACTCAGGCCGGCGACGTCTCGGCCTACATTCCGACCAACGTCATCTCCATCACCGACGGCCAGATCTATCTCGAAGCCGATCTTTTCAACGGCGGCATTCGCCCCGCCATCAATGCCGGCATCTCCGTAAGCCGCGTCGGCGGCAACGCCCAAATCAAGGCCATGCGCCAGGTGGCCGGCTCGCTGCGTCTCGATATGTCGCAATACCGCGATCTTGCCGCCTTCGCCCAGTTTGGCGCCGACCAGCTCGACAAAGTGACGCGCGCGCAGCTCAACCGCGGCCAGCACCTCACCGAAATTCTCAAGCAGGACCAGTACGCGCCCCTTTCGGTCGAAAAACAGGTCTTCGTCATCTTTGCCGGCACCTCCGGCGCGATGGACAGCGTTCCGGTTCTGGACTGCCAGCGCTTCGAAGCGGAGCTCCTGCAGTTTGTCGAAACAAACTATTCGGCGATGCTCGCGAATATTGCCGCCAAGAAGGCGCTCGATGACCCCTTGCGCGCGGAAATGAAACAAGCCATCGATGCCTTCAAGGAACGCTTCGACGCTTCGGCGGCAAAATGAGGACTCCGCACAGGATGGATTCGCACTCTGCCTAGCGGCTGACGATGCCCACACTTCTCGATTTCCGCCGCCGCATCCGCTCGGTGAAAAACACCCAGCAGATCACGCGCGCCATGAAGTTCGTCGCCGCGGCCCGCCTGCGCCGCGCCCAGGAAAGCGCTCTCGCCGCTCGGCCGTTTGCAAAGGAACTCGTCCGCGTCCTTCGCTCGATCATGGCCCGCATTGAATCGCCGCAACATCCCCTCCTCGCCCATCGTCCCGAAGAGCGCATCCTTGCCGTTGTGCTCAGCGGCGAGCGCGGCCTCTGCGGCGCTTTCAACGCCAACATCCTCCGCAAGGCCAACGATTTCTTCCGCGCCCGCGCCGGCAAGACCGTCGCCGCTATCCCGGTCGGCAGGAAGGGCCGCGATTCCCTTCGGAAAGCGGGCTTTTCCTTCGCCGCCGAATACGTAAACGTCCTGGCCCGCGTGGAATTCTCGACCGCGCGCGAGATCGCCTCGCTCGTTACCCGGCTTTACTCCAAGGAGGAGATTGACGCGGTCTATCTCATTTTCAGCGAATTCAAGAGCGTTCTGACGCCCGTTCTGGCCGTTGAGAAGCTCCTCCCCATCGAAGCCATCGGCAAGGACGACGAGGCCCCCGGCGGCAATCAGGTGGACTACATCTACGAACAACCCGCGGAAAAGCTCCTCGACGTGCTGCTCCCGCGCTACGTCGAGTCGCAGATCCTCCGCGCCATGCTCGAATCCTCCGCCGCCGAGCATGCCGCGCGCATGACCGCCATGGAATCCGCCACAAAGAACGCTGGCGAAGTCATCGAAGCCCTCACCTTGCACATGAACAAGGTCCGCCAGGCGGCTATTACGCGGGAGATTATTGAAATCATCAGCGGCGCATCCACCGCTTAGGAGCTACTCACCCATGCCCGAGGAATACGCATCCGTCGGTCACGTCGTCCAGATCATCGGGCCCGTCCTGGACATTCAGTTTGATCCGGACAAGCTGCCCGCCATCTACAACGCCATCCGCATCACCAGCGAGGGCTATTCGCTTCCCGAGCCCCTGGACGTTATCGCCGAGGTCCAGCAGCATCTCGGTGAATGCCGCGTCCGCGCTGTCGCCATGGAGCCTACCGAGGGCATGGTGCGCGGCATGAAGGCCTATGACATCGGCAAGCCCATTACGGTGCCCGTTGGCCGCGCCACGCTCGGCCGCGTGATGAGCGTCCTCGGCAAGCCCGTGGATCAACTCGGCCCCATCGTCAGCGATAACTACTATCCCATCCATCGTCCCGCTCCGTCGCTCGAGGAGCAGTCCACCAATCTCGAGATGTTCGAGACCGGCATCAAGGTCGTGGACCTCATCGAGCCCTACCTCAAGGGCGGCAAGATCGGGCTTTTCGGCGGCGCGGGCGTCGGCAAGACCGTGCTCATCATGGAGCTAATCCACAACGTCGCCCTGAAGCACGGCGGCGTCTCCGTCTTCGCCGGCGTCGGCGAGCGCACCCGCGAAGGCAACGACCTGTGGATCGAGATGAAGGAATCCGGAGTCATCGTTCCGGGCGACTCGGAAAAATCCCGTGCCGCGCTGATCTACGGCCAGATGACCGAGCCGCCCGGCGCGCGCCTTCGCGTCGGCCTCACGGGCGTCACCGTCGCCGAGTACTTCCGCGACCAGGAGCATCTCGACGTGCTCCTCTTCATTGACAATATTTTCCGATTCGTGCAGGCCGGTTCGGAGGTATCGGCTCTTCTCGGCCGCATGCCTTCCGCCGTCGGCTACCAGCCCAACCTCAACACCGAAATCGGCGAGCTGCAGGAACGCATCACTTCCACGAAGCACGGCTCCATCACTTCCGTTCAGGCGATCTTCGTGCCCGCCGACGACTACACCGATCCCGCTCCCGCCGCCACATTCACGCATCTCGACGCGACCACCAACCTCAGCCGGCAGATCGTCGAGCGCGGCATCTACCCCGCCGTCGACCCCCTGGCCAGCTTTTCGCGCATTCTTGACCCGCGCATCGTCGGCCAGGAACACTACGCCGTGGCCCGCGGCGTCAAGTCCGTCCTGCAGCGCTACAAGGATCTCCAGGACATCATCGCCATCCTCGGCATCGAGGAGCTCTCCGACGACGACAAGCGCACCGTCGCCCGCGCCCGCAAGATTGAAAGGTTCCTTTCCCAGCCCATGTTCGTCGCCGCGCAGTTCACCGGCCTCGAGGGCAAGTACGTCAAGATCGAAGACACCGTGCGCGGCTTCCGCGAAATCGTCGAGGGCAAGCACGATGATATTCCGGAGCAGGCGTTTTACATGGTCGGCACGATTGAAGAAGCCCTGGCAGCGGCCGAAAAGTTGAAGGCGAGCGTCTAGAACAACATGCTCCCCGAGTCCATCGAGCTCATCGTCGTCACTCCGGAGCGCCAGTTGCTCCGCGAGAGCGTCGCGGACGTGCTGCTTCCCGGCGCCGACGGCTGCCTCGGCATCTTGCCCGGGCACGCGCCGCTGTTGACCGAGCTGGGGATCGGTGAGCTGTCCTACCACAGCTCCGGCGCAAAGCAGACCGGCTCCCTTTCCATCGTGCGCGGCTTTGCGGAAGTCCTTTCCGACCGCGTCACCGTCCTCGCCGAAACCGGCGAGCGCGCGGAAGAGATCGACCTCGCCCGCGCGGAGGCGGCCCTCCAGCGCGTGGAAAAGCGCATCGCCTCGAAGGACGCCAACCTCGACTGGGACCGCGCCACGGTCGCACTCCAGCGCGCCCTCATCCGCATCCAGGTCGCCCGCAAACGCCGCGGCGTTCCCGTCAACAACCCGTGACGCCCTTTTGATCTCGCTAATCGCCTGAGACTTCTCCGGACCGGTTTCATCCAAAAGGGTCGAGGCAGTCCGCGGCATGCCGAGCCTGTCTCCCGTCAAGTCACACGGCCTCCGCCACGAAAATCATTTCCGGCGAAGCATCCTCCAGCGGCGAGCGGTCGAAATTCCCGTAAACCGCCGCCGCCCGAAATCCGCAGCGCGCCAGCAGGTGCTCGACCTCGTACGGGAAGAAATATCGGATCGTGAAGGCAAAGACGAGCCGCTCCTTGCGCCCGTCCGGGTGTACCACGTTGTAGATCATCTCCACATCGTTGCACTGCCTCGCGTAATGAAACGCCACCACGCGTTCTGTCAGCGTCACGCGCCGCCCGCCCGGCATTTCGAATTCCGCGGTGGGCGGGCTCTCCTTCAAGAATTCCGCGTCGTGGATCCGGCGGGGATCGCAATGGAAAAAGTCGAGAACCAGCCGTCCCCCCGGTGCCAGGTGTTTTCGCACGTTTGCCAGGCAATCGAGCTGCTGCCGCACCTCCAGCAGGTGCTGGAACGGCCGAAACGGAACAATCACCAGCCGAAACCGTTCGCCGAGGTCAAAGCGCGTCATGTCGCCCCGCACCAGGTGAACGCGTTCGCGTGCTTCGGCGGGCAGTGCGGCGCGCTTGTCTTTGCAGCGTTCGAGCATGCGCTCGGACAGGTCGAGCCCCGTGACCCGGTAGCCCGCCAGCGCGAGGGCGATTGTCACGCGCCCCGTGCCGCAGCCCAGCTCGAGGACGGGATCGCCGAACTCTCGCGCCGCGTCGCGATAGAAGCCGATGTCCTGCACCCGTCCGGTCACCACCGGCGAGTAGTCGTATAGTTCGGCGATGAACGAGTCGTACAGTTCGGCTTGCGTCATGTCTGCGTTCGCTGAACTATTTTCCCCGCGGCTGCGCTGGCCCTCATGCGGCGAGGACCGCGTCCGCTTCTATCTCCACGAGCATTTCCGGCGAAATGAGGCTGCTCACCTCGACCATGCTCGTCGCCGGCCGGATCGCCCCGAAGAATTCGCCGTGCGCCTTGCCGACCTTTTCCCACTCAGCGATGTCCGTGACGTAGATGCGCGTCCGCACCACGTCTTTGAGGCTCGCGCCCGCGCGGGCCAGCGCTGCCTCGATGTTCTTGATCGTTTGCACGGCCTGCGCGTAGGCGTCGCCAATGCCGACGATTTTTCCGTCCGTTCCCGTTGCCGTCGTCCCCGAAACGCACACCACGTTGCCCACCCGCACCGCGCGCGAGTAGCCCACAATCGGCTCCCACTTCGTCCCGCTCGAAATATTTTGTCGCATGCATGACTCCTTCAGCGCTCCGCGCCGTCGCTGAAACAAGCGGGGACTCCAAACATGCTAGACTTCTCGAATTATGGCATAGGCCGGCGGCATTCCACGTTCCTCGCCGGATTCGAGACAGGGAAGAAGCCATGCGCTGCAACAACATCTTGGAAGCGGTCGGACGGACGCCGCTCGTCCGCCTCAACCGTATCACCCGGGACTTGAAGCCTCCGATCTACGTCAAGGCCGACTACATCAATCCCGGCGGCTCGGTGAAGGACCGCATCGGGATCACCATGATTGACGAGGCCGAGCGCAAGGGCCTGTTGAAGCCCGGCGGCACGATCATCGAGGGCACCTCCGGCAACACCGGCATGGGCCTGGCCCTGGTCGCCGCCGTCCGCGGCTACAAAATGGTCTTCACCATCACGGACAAACAGTCGAAGGAAAAAATTGACCTCCTCAAGGCCCTCGGCGCCGAAGTCATCGTCTGCCCCACCGCCGTCGAGCCGGCGGACCCACGCAGCTACTACTCCGTGGCCAAGAAGCTGGCCCGCGAGATTCCCAATTCGTTTTACCCGAACCAGTACGAGAATCCGATGAATCCCGAGGCCCACTACCGCACCACCGGGCCGGAGATCTGGGACGACAGCGAAGGAAAAATTACCCACTTCATCTGCGGCTTGGGCACCGGCGGAACGATCAGCGGCGTGGGCAAGTATCTCAAGGAGAAGAATCCAGACGTCAAGATCATCGGCGTGGACCCCTACGGCTCGCTCTACTACGACTTCGTGAAGACCGGCAAGGCCGGCAAAGCGCTCACCTATGTCGTCGAAGGCATCGGCGAGGATTTCTTCCCCGCGACGATGAACCTGAAGATCCTCGACGACGTCATCCAGGTCAACGACGAGGAGTGCTTCGTCGTGGCGCGGCGTCTGGTGAAGATGGAAGGAATCTTCACCGGCGGATCGGGCGGCGGTTGCATTTCCGCCACGCTCCGCTATGCCAAGAATCTCGGCCCCGGCGATTTTGTTGTCGCATTTCTTCCGGACACCGGCATGCGCTACCTCAGCAAGGTTTACAACGACGAGTGGATGCGCGAGCGCGGCTACGTGGACGCGGAAGTCGCCTTGAGCGCCGCCGACGTGGTGAAGGCCAAGCACGCCGCCGGAAAGGTGCGCGAGCTGGTCATCGGGCGGCCTTACCAGACCGTCTTTCACGCCCTGAAAACCATGCAGGAACAGGACATTTCGCAGATTCCGATCTTCGAGGATTCGACGCCCATCGGCACCGTCTACGAAGACCAGATCCTGACGCTCGCGCTGCAAGGAAAGGATCTGCGCAAGCTCGTCGTGCGCGAAGTGATGAGCAAGCCCATTCCCACCGTGCCGAAGACCGCCCCCGTCGAGCGCGTGACCTACATCCTCAGCCACGAAAACCCGGCCGTCTTCGTGGACATGGGCAACTCCCACTTCGAAATCCTGACCAAGTACGACCTTATGAGCACCGTCGCGAGCCTCATGGAACAGAAGCGGTAGGCAGGAGAATCTCTCATGCCCATGGGTCCCGCGCCGTTGGGTCTCGTCTATTTTGTCGGTGTGAAATTTGTTGGCTACACGGCCGCTGCCTATGGCATTCGAAAAGCCTACCCGGAGTCTACAAGCGGTGTCGCGAAGGTTGGCGCCGCGCGTACGGCGATCGGCGTTGGCACCGGCCTCGCATACGGAGCGCTCTGGATGTTTTTGTCTTCGAAAGTGTTCCATACTCAGGATTCGGGCGTTGCGTTCCTCCTTGGACTTCTGCCAGTGCGCATCGCAGAATGGTTGTTGCTCTTACATCTGTTCTTTGACCGGGGTTTGAGAAACAGACTGAAGTCGTTCAAAGGAGCGATGGCGGGCACCGTCTGGTCATATTGCCTTGACGCGGTCGGCATAGCGGCTGCCTTCGTCATTCCGGGTGGGTTTTGGGTTTGCTAATCAGCTCGAACTCTTTCCATGCGCATTGATGAATTCAACGAACGGCTGAAGGATGCGATCCTCATCGCCGACGGCGCGATGGGCTCGATGCTGCACGAAACCCTCGGCCCGCAGCGCTGCTTCGACGAGCTGAA
>DASZZJ010000098.1:0-26956 GCA_035545075.1 Candidatus Acidiferrales bacterium | reverse complement strand
GCGGAGGGCACCAGGATCGCGCCCGAAAGCTGGTGCGCACCGATCTCCCGTCCCTTTTCAAGCACATAGATGTTTTCAGTCGAAAGCGGCGGTTTTCCTCCGCTCTCGTTGTGTTTCTTGATGAGATTCGCAAGATGCAGCGCGCAGGAGAGTCCTGCCGGCCCAGCCCCGACGATCAGCACGTCCGCTTCGAGTTGTTCTCGCTGCACGGTCATAGCGCCGGGGCCATTCTAGCAAACGAGCGTGCTTCGCAGCCTAGCGCATGGATTCGAATTCAGATAGCGAGATGCCCAACTGGCGAAGAATCTTGAAGAAAAGTGGCGGGCCAATTTCGCGCCCGCCGTGGATCGGGATGGTTACGACGCGTCCGTCCGGGTGGTTCCATCGTTCGTGGCTGCCTGTCGTGCGGCTGAGGAAGAATCCGAGAGCTTTTGCAATTCGCTGAAAATCGCGCGCCGTGGCGCTAGGCATTCACGATCTCAGTCGAATCGGTGGGGAGAGATATGCCTTTCTGGCGGTATTCCTCCTCAATCATTCCGAAAACACGGGTCAACTCCACCAGCGCTTCTTCCCGTGTCGGCATCAACGCATAGCATCCGGAGATCGCTGGGATCTCGGCCACCCAGGAACCATCTTCCTGGCGGTAGAGTACCGTCTTGTAGTTTTCGGGCTTCATCGCCGCGCAGCCATTATACGCCCGGAGCCGTTATGTGCTTTTCGCTTTTTCGAGGGCTTCGGTGAGGGCGGGAATAATCTCGAAGATGTCGGCGACGACGCCGTAGTCGGCAATCTCAAAAATCGGGGCGTTCTGGTCCTTGTTGATGGCCACGACGGTGCGCGAGCCCTTCATCCCCACGACGTGCTGAATTGCGCCGCTGATCCCCAGCGCGAGATAGAGCTTCGGTGCCACGGTCTGGCCCGAGCTGCCGATCTGCCGATCCATCGGCAGCCAGCCTTCATCGCAAATCGGGCGTGACGCCGCGATCTCACCGCCGATCGCCTTTGCCAGCGCTTCAACCTGCGGGATGTTCTCTGGCGCCTTGATGCCGCGGCCGATGGCCACGATGATCGGCGCCTGCGTCAGGTCCACGGCCTGCTTCGCCTCGCGGAAGAGCTCGAGCGGCTTCGTGCGAATCTGCTGCGGCTTCAGCTCGACGCTGACCTGATTCACCGGCGCTTTGCCAGATGGATGCGCGGTGACCAGATCGGCACGGAACGCGCCCGACTGGAAGGATGCAAACCACGGCACGGCGCCCTGGAAGGTCACGTCCGCGGCGGTCTTGCCCTGGAACATTTGCCGGACGAAGACGAGCTTGCCGGCGTCGTTGCGCACGCCGATGCAGTCCGCGATCATGCCTCTGTTCAGAGACACAGCGAGCTTCGGCGCGAAGTCGCGGACCTGGTAGGTGTGCGGGAAGAGCACCAGGTCTGGCTTCGCCGATTCGATCACTTGCTTCAAGGCAACGCAGAAGCCGTCCGGCGTGTACGCTTCCAGCAAATCGTGCTCGACAAGCAGAACTTCCGCCACGTTTTTCCCGGCCAGCTCGCCCGCCAGCGCGGCCACGCCCTTCCCAATGACCACGGCGCTCACGCTGCCCGAAGCCTCTTTTGCGATCTGCTGCGCCGCAGCCAGCGTTTCAAAGCTTGTGTTGTTCCACTTCCCCTGCCGCTGTTCCGTAATGACCAGAATCTTCATGGCTGGATCACCCGGGCCTCGAACTTGAGTTTCTCGACGAGCTTCGTCGCGATGTCTTTGGGTGTCCCCGTCAAGAATTCGGTTTTTTTCGACTTCGTGGGAACGTAAATGCGCTCGACGCGCTGCGTCGGCTCACTCACGACGCCGAGCGACTCGCGCGGGATCGTGGTGATCTCTTTCTTCTTTGCTGCCATAATGCCCTTCAGCGTGGCGTAGCGCACCTTGTTGATGCCGGACTGGATGGAGAGCACCGCCGGCAGCGGGCATTCCATCCACTGGAACCAGCCGGCTTCGAGTTCGCGCTTGAGCTTCATCTTTCCGTCCTGCACCTCAATCTGCATGATGATGGTCGCGTTCGGCAGGTCGAGCAGCCCCGCAAGGAGTACGCCGGTCTGGCCGAATCCGTGGTCGTCGCTTTGCAGCCCGGTGAGGACGAGGTCGCACTTCTTCTGATCTTTCTGAATCGCGGCGGCAAGCGCCCGAGCCGAACCGAGCGGGTCGAGCTGGTGAAAGTTTTCGTCGGTGACGTGGATGCCGCGGTCCGCGCCCTTCGCCAGCGCTTCCTTGATCGTCTGCTTCACGCGCTCGGGCCCCATCGAGAGGGCGACGACTTCACCGCCGTGCTTTTCCTTCAGCCGCAGCGCTTCTTCCAGCGCGTAACTGTCCGGCTCGTTCATTTCGAACCCGATGTCCGTTTCCTTGATCCAGTTTCCGGCGATGGCCAGCGGCGCGTCTTTCGCCGGGACCTGCTTGATGCACACGATGATGTTCATGAGGAGCGGTCCTTTCGGCCGGCCTTCAAACGAATGCCCGCCGAAAGGCGGGCGCCGAAGAATGGCGTTACTTACCGTCCCAGCGCTTGAAGATCAACGCGGCGTTTGTTCCGCCGAAGCCGAACGAATTCGAGAGCGCGTACTCGAGCGAGGCCTTGCGCGCCGTGTTGGGCACGTAATCCAAATCGCAAGCCGGGTCCGGCGTCTCGTAGTTGATCGTCGGCGGCAGGATCTGGTCCCGGAGCGCAAGAACGCTTATGCCTGCCTCGAGCCCGCCCGCTCCGCCGAGCAGATGTCCGGTCATGGACTTCGTCGAGCTGATGGGAACCTGCTTTGCGAAATCGCCGAACAAGCGCTTCATCGCCGTCGTCTCGATGGCGTCGCCGAGGGGCGTCGAAGTGCCGTGGGCGTTCACGTAGCCGATCCGCGTGGGGCCGATCTGTGCGTCTTTCAGCGCTGCCTTCATCACGCGGTAGGCGCCGTCGCCGTCCGCTGCGGGCTGGGTAATGTGATAGGCGTCGCCGGACATGCCGTAGCCGGTGATTTCGGCAAGGATGGGGGCGTTGCGTCGCTGGGCGTGCTCGAGCGATTCGAGGATTAGGATGCCGGAACCCTCGCCGATGACGAAGCCGTCGCGGCCCGCGTCAAAAGGCCGGCTGGCCCGCGCCGGGTCGTCGTTGCGCGTGGAAAGGGCTTTCATCGCCGCAAAGCCGCCGACGCCCATCGGGGTGATCGTCGCCTCGGACCCTCCGCAGATCATCATTTCGGCGGCGCCGCGCTCGATGATTTTGAAGGAATCGCCGATCGCGTGCGCCGAAGCCGAGCAAGCCGTTGCCGTGGCCGAATTCGGCCCGCGCGCGCCATAGCGAATCGAGATATGGCCGGACGCAAGGTTGATAATGATCGAAGGAATGAAGAAGGGCGTGATCCGCCCCGGACCTTCCTCCAGCAGCTTCCGGTGCTCGCGTTCAGTGATCTCGAACCCGCCGATCCCGGACGCCACGTAGACTCCCACTTCGTCCAGGTTCGACTGCTCCGGCTTCCACTCCGCCATATTCACCGCGAAGTCGGCGGCCGCCATGGCCAGTTGGATGAACCGGCCCATCTTTTTCTGTTCTTTTTTCTCGATCCACTGGAGAGGGTCGAAATCCTTGACCTCTCCCCCTATCTGGCAGTCGAAGGCCGTCGAGTCAAAATGCGTGATCCGGCTGACGCCGCTCCGCCCGGCGAGGAGATTCTTCCAGCTCTCTTCCGTGCCGATGCCCAGCGGGCAGACCAATCCAACGCCTGTAACAACCACCCGGCGTGCCAATGTTTAGATGCTCCCTGTGTTGTGGTGATTTCCCGTGGGGCTACTTCCCCTTGGCGTGCTTGTCGATGTATTCGACGGCGTCTTTCACCGTGGTCATCTTTTCGGCGTCCTCGTCCGGCACCTCGATCCCGAAGGCTTCCTCGAACGCCATGACGAGCTCGACCTGGTCCAGGGAATCCGCCCCCAAATCGTCCACGAACGACGCGGTCGGCGTTACTTCCGCCTCATCCACCCCGAGCTGCTCGACGATGATCTGCTTGACGCGCTCTTCCACACTTGGCATGCGTTTCCTCCGCCCTGTCTCTTGTTGGTCCAGCTATCGCCGTTGGCCGGCGTACCTGCCCCCGCGAATCGCCCTTCCGGAGAACCTGCCCATTCTAGTCACGCCGTCCGGCAAGGTCAACTTTCGAGCTTCCGCCGATTGCGCGCGGAAAGGCCCTACGTCAGATACATCCCGCCATTCACGTCCAGCGTGTGCCCGGTGATGTAGCCGGCTTCGTCGCTCGAGAGAAAGACAATGGCCGCGGCGACATCCCGTGCCGTCCCCATCCGGCC
Organism: Candidatus Acidiferrales bacterium; assembly: GCA_035545075.1. Classification (GTDB taxonomy): domain Bacteria; phylum Acidobacteriota; class Terriglobia; order Acidiferrales; family UBA7541; genus Acidiferrum. Next base: position 22,620 of record DASZZJ010000098.1, on the reverse strand, counting down.
GAGCGGGATCCGCGCCTTCAACTCTTCTTTCGCCTTGTCCGGCAGAACGGCAGTCATCGCCGTCTCGACAAAGCCCGGCGCGATGGCATTCACGGTGATGTTGCGCGAAGCCACTTCGATGGCGATCGCCTTCGTCAGCCCAAGCAGGCCGCCTTTCGACGCGACGTAGTTCGCCTGCCCGGCGTTCCCGCACTGCGCCACGACGGAGGCGAGGTTGATGATGCGCCCGCCCTTTTGCCGCAGCATCGGCCCCAGCGCCTGCTGGATGCACAGGTGCGCGCCGGTCAGATTCGTCCGCAGCACCGCGTCCCAGTCGTCCAGCTTCATGCGCAGCGCCAGGCCGTCGCGCGTTATCGCTGCGTTGTTCACCAGGATGTCCAGCCGGCCGAAGCGAGCGAGGACTTGCTTGAACCCGGCCTTCACCTGCTCCGCATCGGCAACGTCCATCGTCACGGCGAGCGCTTCCCCGCCCTTTGCCGCGATCTCTTGCACGAGGTCCGCGAGCTTGGATTCGCTCCGCGCGGCGACGGCGACCTTTGCGCCGGCCTGCGCGAGGGCCAGTGCGGTGTCCCGCCCGATGCCCTGCGACGCGCCCGTCACCAGCGCCACTTTGCCTGCCAAGTTGAACATTTCCTCGTGTCACAGGCTTGAGCCTGTGCGCTTCTCCCTATCCCTGCACGATCTTCTCGAGCGCAGCGTTCAGGCTCTTTTCGTCCTCGACGTTCAGCGCCTGCACCGACCGCTCGATCTGCCGCAGCAGGCCGGTCAGCACCTTGCCTGGGCCAACCTCGACGAACGTGGTGACGCCTTCCTCAATCAGCAACCGCACGGACTCTTCCCAGCGCACCGGCTGCGACACCTGTCGGATCAGGGCATCGCGCGCCTCCTCGCCCGTCGTGACCGTGTCGGCATCCACATTTGTCACCAGCTGCACCTGCAATTTCGCAAACGCCATCTGCCGCAACTCTTTTTCCAGCCGCTCCTGCGCGGGCATCATCAGCGCGGAGTGGAACGGCGCCGATACCGGCAGGATCACCGCGCGCTTCGCGCCGAGTTGAGAGGCGATCTCCACCGCCCGCTTCACGGCCAAGGCGCTGCCGGAGATCACCGTCTGGTCGGGCGAATTGAGGTTTGCGGGAGCGCAGACTTCTCCTTCCGCCGCGCGCTTGCACGCATCGGCCACCACCGCGGGCGACAGCCCCATAATCGCAGCCATCGCTCCCTTGCCCGCCGGCACGGCCTCCTGCATGTACGTGCCGCGCTTGCGCACCAGCTTCACCGTGTCGGAAAACCCGAGCCCTCCGGCCGCCACGACCGCCGAGTATTCGCCGAGACTGTGCCCGGCGACGAAATCCGGCCGGATACCCTTCTCCGCCAGCACGTGGTGCGCCGCCACCGAACACGTCAGGATGGCCGGCTGGGTATTGGCCGTCAGCTTCAGCTCTTCTTCGCTTCCCGCAAAGCAGATCCGCGAGAGTGAAATTCCCAGCGCCCGGTCCGCTTCCTCGAAGACCTGCCTCGCGGCGGGATGATTCTCCGCCAGCTCACGGCCCATGCCGGGGTACTGCGAGGCCTGCCCCGGAAACAAGAATGCGATCCTGCCCATTCGGTTTTCTCTTTCCCGCCGCGCCGGCCGTCAGGCGCGCCCGACGGCGGCCGAGAGCCCCTGCTCGATTTTTTCGTTCATCCGCGAGCGAGCCAGCCCGGCCGCGACGCGGATCGCGTTTTTCACCGCGTTTGCGTTCGAGCGCCCGTGGCCGATCACGCACACGCCGCGCACGCCCAGCAGCGGCGCGCCGCCGTACTCCGTGTAGTCAATGCGCTTCCTCAGCCCTCGGAACGCCCCGCGCGAGAAGAGATACGCGAGCTGCGAAGCCAGCGTGCTTCTCAGCGACTTCTTCACCAGGAAGAAGATTTGCAGGGCCAGGCCTTCGCAAATCTTCAGCGCGATGTTGCCCACGAACCCGTCGCAGACGATCACGTCCACTTTGCCGGAAAAAAGATCACTGCCCTCCACGTTGCCGACAAAATTGAGGTGGCTCTCTTTCAACCTGTCGTGCACGGCACGAGTCAGTTCATTGCCCTTGATCTTCTCTTCGCCGATCGAGAGCAGGCCGACGCGGGGCCGGCGGCTGCCGAACATCGCTCGGTAGTAGACCTCCCCCATCACGGCGAACTGCACCAAGTGCTCGGGCTTGGAATCCACGTTTGCACCGACGTCCAGAATCACCGAAACACCGCCTTTGGCGTTCGGAAAGGGCGCCGCCAATGCCACCCGGTCCACCAAAGCCAGCGTTCCCAGCGTGAAGCGCGCCACGGTCATCACTGCGCCGGTGTTCCCCGCACTGACCAGCCCGTCGGCGATGCCGTCGCGCACCAGCCGCGCCGCCACGTGCACCGAGCTGTCTTTCTTCCGCCGGAACGCCTGCGCCGGGTGGTCCTCCATGGTGATCACGTCGCTTGCCGGGACAACCTCGATCGGAAGCCCGGACGTTTCATGTTTGGCCAGCTCGCCCCGAACCACCGCCGCAGGACCGGTCAGCAGGATGCGCACGCCGAATTCCCGCGCAGCGAGCACGCTGCCTGCGACATCCGGGTGAGGCGCCTGGTCCCCGCCCATGGCGTCCACGGCGATGGTAATCATGGATGTTCCGACCTGGCTGCCGGGCCTGCCTTATGCTGCGGTGTCCTGAACCTCGCGGCCCTTGTAGTAGCCGCAATGCCGGCAAACGCGGTGCGGCTGCTTCATCTCGTGACAATGCGGGCACTCGGCCAACGCGGGTGCCGAGAGATGGTCGTGGGCGCGGCGCTTGTTTTTGCGCGCCTTGGAATGGCGGCGTTTGGGGTTCGGCATGAGAGTACTCCTCTTGGTCCCGCCGAGGCGGGACAGATTGTATGGGCTTTCGCCCTGAAGAACTATTGTTTTTTCAGCCAGTCCTGCTTGAGGCGCGCGAGGGGAGCCAGCCGCGGGTCCGGCGCGTGGGTCTCACAGCGGCACCCTTCATGATTCAGGTTGGCGCCGCAATGGGGGCACAGCCCCCGGCAATCCGTCCGGCAAATCACCTTCATCGGCAGCGCCAGGAGCACCTGCTCGCTTAGAATGTCGGCGAGGAACAAACCCTCGCCCCGGAAAAACCCGATCTCCGTGTCGTCGGTCTTTAGACGCTCTTCTTCGGGCTTGGTGGCCTTCGGCAGCGGGCTATAGAGCAGGTCAAACGGCCGGTGAACTTCCTCGACCAGCGGCTCGAGGCACCGCGCACATACCAGCCCGAGCTTCGTTTCGAGTTCCCCTTCGACACGGATCTGCCCGTCTATCAACTCGGCCGTGGCGCGCACTTTCAGCGGCTCCACCTGCTTGAAATCCGCGGATTGGAAATCGATGCTGCCCGGAGCATAGCTCTTCCGGATGCTCAGCTTGCGCACCGCCAGATCTTTGACGTCCAGGAACATCGTGTCGCCGCCTCCGGCGCTTTCGCTCATGCTTTGTCATTATCGAGGCCCCTGCCGCCGCAAGTCAAGAAAGCGTGCCCGGCAGGCCCTGCCAGGGGGTACGGAGCAGGCTGGCGCACCAAACTGAATTGGGGCGGAACTCCGCGTTGAAATCCAATGCCGTTCCAACTTGATGCGCCTATGAATTCGTCAAACCAAACTGCCTTCGTTCCAGGCGCATCGTCCGCTCAGTTTACTTCCAAGAAGTTGGACGGCACCAAAAGTGATATCCTTTCACCGTGTTCTTGCGCTAAGAAGTGACTTGGAGAAAATTCAATGCTTCGCTTACCCGTTTTCCTGACCCTGTTGTTTCTCTTCATGGCCGCCGGTGCGCAGGCCCAGCAACAGCCCTGCGGAAACTTGGATGTGCCGGTCACCGTGATCCGGGCCAACGGAGAGCCTGTTCAGGGACTGACAGCGGCGGACTTCACGGGCCTGCTCAAGAAGCAGCCTCTCTCCATCCAGTCCTTGACCAACGATGCCGGTCCGCGGCGCATCCTGATTGTCATTGACACTGTAAGACTGCTTTCCGCTCAGGCCCGCAAGGCCCAGGTTGAGTTTGCCTCCGCCGTGGTTCACGCGGCACAGCCGGAGGACACTTTTGCATTGCTCACCGCGCGCGGTGGCTCCCAGCAGGTCAAGTTCGGTGCGGACCGCTCCGCCCTGAAGAACGCCCTCAGGATACTGGATGAACACGCCGGAGAAACGTCCGGGGACGCGAAGCAGCCGGGAGTGATGGATGCCGTGGCCGAAGGCATCACCTGGTTTGGCGAGCCCCGCCTCGGAGATTCCATTGTCCTGTTGGCCGCAGACCTGGAAGGAAACCACAAAGCCAATCACAAGAGCGTGGCCAAGATGTTGGAAGAACATCGCATCCGATTGTTCGGCGTTGCTTTTGGCCATTTGCAGCTGGCCAACTCGACGGCTGCCGCGACAGGAATGGGTCGCGAGGGTTTTGGGTATCAACAGCCGGGCATCCCGATGTATACGAATGCGACGGGCGAAGCAAATTTCCTTCCACTCAGCGTGAACAGCGGCGGTTACATCGTGCCAGAGGACGCCTTGCTGCGGAAAAAAGAATTCCAGCTTACAGACTTGAAGCGGAAGCAATTGCAGAAGACCGGCGCGCTCATGTCCGAACTGATTGACAAGTTTTACCGCTTGCGGATTCAACTCCCGGCGCTCTCGCACCCCGAGTCCTTGACGGTCACTCTCAAGCAGAGTCAGCCGGGTACGCACGTTCTTTATCCCCACGAATTGTCCTGCCGGTCGCCGGCCGGCGACTGAATCGCAGGGAAATAATTGGAAATGAGATCCCTCGGCGCACCTCTCCCCGCTCCAGTGTTTACCTCAACAAAGACCGCCGCGATCTTCGCAAAGAAGTGAAGGCAGGCGACAAGACGGATGCAGCCAAAGATAGGGCTGAAATTCGGCTTGACCAGAAAGACATCAACGAGGACGAGCGCGACCTCCGGCACGACAAACCCGGCAAGTGAGCTGGCTTAACTCGCAAACGAAAAGTCCCGGAACGCGTTCCCAGGGCTCTTGTTCTTCGGGCGGTATATGCGATCAGATCGTGGCGCGGCGGGCAGGCCCGAACAGCTCATGGTGGCGCCGCAGCAGGAATTGATCCGTCATCCCAGCGATGTAATCGCAGACCACGATATGCCGTTGCTGTTGGCGAGCGAGTTCGGCATAAAACTCCGGCATGGCTTCCGGATGCTCCAGGTAATGGAGGAACAGCTCCTCGAGGAAGCGAACGGAACGGTCGCGATCTCTGGTGATCTCCGGGCGATTGTAAACGTGAGTGTAGAGAAACCGTTTCAGCTCCGCGTTGCGCGCGGCAACAGCGTCGCTGAAGCCGGCGAGGCGCCGCGGCGCCCGGCGAACTTCATCGACCGAGGCGGCGCCGGATTCGGCGACGCGGCGGCGCGTCGCTTCGATCAGGTCGGTGGCGAGCAGGTCGAGAACGCGCTTGAGCGCCTCGTTGAATTTCAACTTTTCGCGAGCCTCCGGGTGCGCACTTTCCACGGCCGAGTACAGTTCACCAAAGACCGGCACCTCCTTGACCAGCAGGCCGAAGTTGAGAAGCCCGGCCTCGCGCGCGTCGTCCAGATCGGCGGTGTTGTAGGCAATCTCGTCCACCCAGTCGATGAGCTGTGCTTCGAGCGGCGGGCGAACGTCGAGGGCGTATTCGGAGAGTTCGGGGAATTGCGCCGGCGAGTATTCGCGCGAGTGCTTGACGATGCCTTCGCGCACTTCGAACGTCAAATTCAAGCCGGGGAACTCGAGGTAGCGCTGCTCGAACTGCTCGACGATGCGCAGGGCATGCAAATTGTGATCGAACGAAGCGCCATGAACGCGCATCAGCTCGTCAAGCTTGTGCTCCCCCGCGTGGCCGAACGGCGGATGGCCAACGTCGTGCGCCAGCGCGAGCGCCTCCGCCAGTTCGGTATTCAGCCCGAGGGCGCCGGCGACGGTGCGGGCAATCTGCGCGACCTCCAGGGTATGGGTGAGGCGGTTGCGGAAGTGATCGGAATAGCGGGTGGTGAAGACCTGCGTCTTGGCTTCCAGACGGCGGAAAGCGCGTGAATGGATGATGCGGTCGCGGTCCCGGGCGTAGTCGCTGCGGTAGGGATGAGCCGGTTCGGGGTAGCGGCGCCCTCGGGATTCCTCTGCGTGCATCGCATAGGGCGCGAGATTCATAAGCGGCTGCAGCCACGGACGGCCAGCGCCGGGCCACCATGCGCGGCGCCCGGCCTGCGGTCAGGACTTCGGCAGCGCCTCGAGGCCGCGGTCGGCCGCTTCGGCGATGGCCGTATCCGGAAACTCCTTCTTGATTTGCGCGTAGAGGTTCGCCGCTTCCTTTGGATTGGTGGCGCGAAGCTGGCCGGCGAGTTCGAGGAGTATCAGACCACGCGGAACAAAAACGCTCGGCTGGTCGGCAAGCTCGCGGTAGATTTTCACGGCTTCTTCCGTCTTGCCCGTGCGGGCATGGACCTGAGCCATCTGGTACCGGGTAAGTGCGTTCAGCTCCTTGTCGCCGCCGCTGTTGACCTTCTGCAGTTGTTCGAGCGCCTGGTTGTAACGCCCCAGGCCTTCCAGGCAGAGAGCGCTGTAGTAACGGGCCAGCTTCCCCGGATTCGTGCTCGGAAAACGGTCCGCCACAACATTGAATTTTGCCGCGGCGTCCTGCAGTTTGGCGCTGTCGTCGAGATAGGTGATTTCGCCGGTTTCGGCGGGCTCGCTCGCGGCACGGATCCGCGCGTTATAGATTTTCATCGCCTCTTCAAGCGCCGCCGAAGCCTTCACGTTGCGGCGCTCGGAGTAGATCCTCCAGCCAGCGGCTATGATCACGACCCCGCAGACGACCGCCAATAAGACGGTGACAAAGGTCTTATGAGTGATAACCGCTTCGGCGCCGTGCTCGAACGATTCCCGGATTTTGTCCTGCTTCAATTCCTTGCGAGAGATGTGCTGTGACAAGAGGTCCTCTCCTGAGAGCGTTTGAGAAGGCCCCATGCTAACACACTTGTTCGCGGGGCAGCGCGGCGCTGGACGGGAACTCTCGCGGGAATCTCTGATTGCTAACGGATGCCGCACTCGATGTGGCTCCGGATGCCTGGGCGGACGCGGGAGGTGTTACGCTTTCCGAATGCAAGCCGCCTGCGGCCATTGCGGAACGCAACATCTGCTGAAGGATGCCGACCTCGGCGACCATCCCAAGGTGCAATTCCGCTGCTCGAAATGCGGGCAGAACACCGTGGTCGAACTGCGCCGGCAGGTGGACAGCACCGTGGTGATCATGCCGCTGCCGTCTTTCGCGCGCGCCGAGGGCATGCACTCGAACCTGCAACGCAAAGACGACTACGAGGGGCTCAGCCTGCCGAGAGGTTGCAGGATTACGCTCACGGTTCTCGCCGGGCCGTCGAAGGGAACCGTTCTTGAGCTGACCAAGCCGCGTGCGACGCTTGGGCGCGAGGGGTCAGACCTGGCCCTCGAGGACCCGGAAGTTTCCCGTCACCACTGTCTGCTCGAAGTGAGAGACACCTCAATCAACTTGAAGGATCTCAATTCCACGAATGGCACGTTTTTCGAAGATGAGCGCGTACGGGCGGCTTTCCTGGTGAATGGCGCCGTGTTTCGGATCGGGACCAGCCTGATCCGGGTCGCCCTCGAACCCAAATAAACGCATTGCAGCCCTGGAATCCTCCGCCGTGAGGGCACGCGAAAAGGGAGAGCGCCGTGCGGTTTTCTTTCCTTCCGCACGGCGCTCCCGAAAACTACATGCGCTAGTTTCTGATCCTTGTTCCCGGCGTTCCCTCCTCTCCGCTCAACCTCAGAGTCGAGCTAGTTAGTGGATTGGACGACCCATCGTCCCTGCGGCTCGAGAAACTCCACGCCAATTGCGAAGCCTGTACCATGCAACGACTCGCAATAGGCCACTCGAGCCAAAGATCGGAAATCGCCGGCTCGCGAATGGACGGTCAGGCGTTCATCGCGCGTCCAGCGGCGGACGGTGACGACGCGGGCGCCGCGGGCGCTGACGTTTTCCGTGAAAGTCTTTTCTTTGCCGGGCATTTTGGAATGACCGTCGAGGATGACGCCGACCCCCATCGGGATGCGTCGCTCGCCGCGAGGAAACGTATACGCTTCGGACACGGGCATTCGCCTCACTTAGATGCACGCCGCGCTACGCGCGAAAGATTCTGGACTCGCGTGGCAACCCTTCCCGCAATCCAAGGCTTGATCGGCAGCACAGAGCAGTCCTTCCGGAGTGTCACCGTCCTCGGGAAACATGCTCGCGCGGAGAAAGGGAACACGAGCCTTGCCGGAGAATGCTGGAATGCCCGTCCTGTCTTTCCGGAGAAAACCAGCGAATTTGCTCCTACTCCTCACGAAAACACCCGACACCCGCACAAAAGACTGCAATCCTAGGCAAGTGCACGCCTTAGACCATTTGGCGGGCGAATTCTACTCCTGGAAGTGGCTGAAAAATAAAGAGATAGAAATCTATGCGAATTCTAGATCGGGACAGGGCATATAGGGTCGAGACACCCGATTGGCTCGAAGGGATGAGCGGAAATCTCCTAACGTTTTTGTAATGAAGTAGTTATCACGAAATCGGACACTCCAACTTGAGAAGACTCGACCGTATCAGGTTGAGACTGTCTCAACCAGGAGAACCCCGATGCGGTGCGGTCTTTTGACTCTGGCGGGGGCAATATCCCCTGTGGACCGAACGGGCGCGTCCCGGAGGGGTAAGAGTTACGGCTTCGGGGCTGGTGGAGGCAGATCGCGCGCCTGGACTTGATCCTGGAAGCCGACACGCTTATGACTTCCATCGCAGAAGGGCTTGTTTGCCGAGTGGCCGCAACGGCAGAGCGAAAGCGCCGTGCGCCCGGCGAGCCCGAAGCTCTTGCCGCTGGGGTCCTGGATGTCAAAGTCACCTTCGACGCGTAGCGGGCCATTATTCGTCGGAGTGATTTTTGTTGCCGCCATTTCAAGCCTCCTGTGAACTGGAGAGATGCGCCCTTCCTCAGCGCGAAGAGTTAAACATAACGGGAGATGCGCCACAACTCAAGGCCGTGAGCGAAAAAAGCCGCCCAGGCGCGGCCGGGGTTGCAGCTCTCAGTACTTCGGGACACTGGGATCCACCTCGTCCGACCACGCCAGAATCCCGCCTTTGAGGTTGAGAGTCTTGCGGAAGCCCGCCTTGCGCAGGAAGTCCACGGCTTCGGCGGAACGCTTGCCGCTGCGGCAGTGCGCGACGATTTCACGCGAGGAATCCAGCTCATGGACGCGGCGCGGAAGCTCGCCGAGGGGAATGAGATGCCCCTTCAGGTTGCAGATCTGGAATTCGTGCGGCTCGCGGACATCGAGAATGAAGAGATCGTCGCCGCGGTCGAGCCGGGCCTTCAGCTCGCGCGGAGAGATCTCCGGCACCTGCACGCTGGGAGCGGAGGTTTCTTCGCCGCGGATTCCGCAGAATTCGTAGTAGTCGATCAGCCGGTGGATGGTGCGCTTCTCTCCACATACGGGGCACTCCGGATTCTTGCGGAGCTTCAATTCACGGAACTTCATGCCCAGCGCATCAAAGAGCAGCAACCGGCCGATAAGAGAATCGCCGCGGCCGAGAATCAGCTTGATGGTCTCCATGGCCTGAATCGAACCGACGATGCCGGGTAACACGCCGAGAACGCCGCCCTCCGCGCAGGAGGGTACGAGCCCCGGCGGGGGCGGCTCTGGATAGAGGCAACGGTAGCAGGGACCGCCGGGGGCGCCGAATACGGTGACCTGGCCTTCAAAACGAAAGATGGCGCCGTAGACGTTTGGCTTGCCGAGGAGGATGCAGGCGTCATTGACGAGATAGCGCGTGGGGAAATTGTCGGTGCCGTCCACGATGACGTCGAAATCCTTGAAGAGCTCGAGGGCGTTTTCGCTGGTGAGCTTCGTCTCGAAGGCCTCAATCTGAATGTCCGGATTCAGGTTGCCGAGTCGTTCGCGGGCGGCTTCGGTCTTGGGGCGGCCGACATCGGAGGCGCCGAAGGTTACCTGGCGCTGGAGATTGGTGAAATCCACGACGTCGAAATCAACGATGCCGAGGCGCCCGACACCAGCGGCGGCGAGATACAGGCCGAGTGGGGCGCCGAGGCCGCCGGCGCCGATGAGCAGCACCTTCGCCTGCTTGAGCTTGAGCTGCCCATCCATACCCACTTCCGGCATGATGAGGTGGCGGCTGTAGCGCAGGATTTCCTCATTGGAAAGAGTTGCGGCGGGCGCGGCGCCGGTCGTTGGCTGAAGTTTTGCGGCCATGATAGGTTCCCTGCTTTTGTTCGATGCTACCTCGCGCGTTCCCGGACGCGACGCGATTCAAGGAGACCGCCGGCGATGGAAGGCACGATGCTGATGGTGTCGCCGTCCTTGATCTGCGTGTTCTCTTTCGCCAGATAGCGGATGTCTTCGTCGTTGACGTACACATTGACGAAGCTGCGAAGCTTGCCGTCCTCGGTGAAGAGGTGCCGGCGCAGATCGGAAAACTGCGCAATAAGCTGGCCCAGGGCATCGCCGACGGTGGCGGCGTGGAACTCAGCCGAATCGCGCTTCCCGGCGTAGGGCCGCAGCGGCGTGGGAATCATCACCTTCACGGGCATCGCTCAGCTCCTCCAAAATTCTGGTTCACACCGCGGCGTGCTGCCGGACCTCAATCGCTTCGGGCAAAAACTCCAGACGATCGTCGGCGAGGCGCCAGGAGGTCATATTCTCGGGCGCGCCGCCGCGGACGCTGACGATGATGTAGCTGTACCAGGGCCAGGCATTTTCGCGGTCGTACTCGCTGGGACGCGCGGGATGGTCCGGGTGCGAGTGATACCAGCCCAGGAGTTCGAGATGCTGCTCACGGGCGGCTTTATCGGCGGCGCGCACATCGTCCGGCGAAAGCGAAAAACGGTTGCGCGGAGAATCTTCGCGCCGATTCACCAATGGGAACACGGCGAGTACTTCGCGAGGTACCTCCGCTGCGCCTGGAGCCGGAGCGGTTCCGGCACCGAGGCTGCGGTCGCGGCCGAGGAGCGCGCCACAGCACTCGTGCGGATAGCTCTCCGCGCCGTGGCTGCGGATTCTCTCCGCAAGGTGCCTGCTCATCCAAAGCTGGGGCGCTGCGTTCATGCGGGGATCACGGCTCCTGCCAAAAGCGCTCAGTGAGATACTTTGCGGCGTTGTCGGCGAAGACCGTGACGATCACCGCGCGCTCGCCGCGGGGAATCCGCGCCGCAACCTGGAAACAGCCGCCCAGAGCAGCCGCCGCGCTCGGGCTTACCAGCAACCCTTCTTCGCGGGCGAGGCGCTTGACCAGGCGGTAGGCGTCTTCCGTGCGGATGCTCAGGTTTTCGTCGGCGAGCGTTTCGTCATAGATGGACGGGCGCAAAGCCGTCGGCATGTGCTTCCAGCCTTCCAGGCCGTGAAAAGCTCCATCGGGCTGCAAGCTGATGCAGCGGATGGCCGGGTTCAGCTCCTTCAGGCGGCGGGCGGTGCCGACGAACGTGCCGCTAGTGCCCAGACCCGCGACAAAATGGGTCACGCGCCCGGCGGACTGCTCCCAAATCTCACCGGCGGTCGCGTGGTAGTGGGCCTGCCAGTTGGCCGGATTGCTGTACTGGTCGGGATAGAAATGCTTCTCGGGCTGTGCGGCGTAGAGTTCGCGCACCCGGCGGATCGCACCGTCCGTGCCTTCGTCGCCCGGGGTAATCACGAGCTCGGCGCCGTAGGCCAGGAGCACCTGTTTGCGCTCCACGGAAGCCGTCTCCGGCAGAAAGAGCTTGACCGGGTAGCCCAGGGCGGCGCCGATCATGGCATAGGCGATTCCGGTGTTGCCGCTCGTGGCGTCAATGAGGGTCTTACCGGAACGCAGCTCGCCGGTGAGCAGGCCCGCCCCGATCATGCCCAGCGCAGGACGATCTTTGACCGAGCCTCCGGGGTTGAACCATTCAGCTTTGGCATAAAACTCGGCGTTGGGAAACTCGGGCGCGATCTTCTCCAGGCGCAGAAGCGGTGTGTTCCCAATGCAATCCAAGAGAGAATGGCGGCGGGAGCGGGTCTCAGACTGACCGGCGAAGAGATCTGCGGGTTTGCGCTCAACGGTAGCCATGGTTCAAGGCTTTCAGCGGTCCTGGTGATATACGACCATTTTAATCCTATTTGATGCGCTGCGGGCTGGCAAGTTACTCTGTGCGAAGGATACCCCACAGAGAATCACCCTACAACTAGTCGAGTATATCCTAGCGCGGCCCTTGGCTCCAAATTCCTGCCGGCGATAGGTAACGGGGCAGTTTCAGCCGGGAGGTGAGGCCGACTACTCGGCGAAAAGTGCCGATATCTGAAAATGCGCCTGGAGGGAAGAGCGTTTGGCGATGGAACCTTGGCTGGCGACTCTTTACAGGCTCTCGCGGGAGTCGTACCCTGAAAACGCGATGTGGAACATAGAGGAACGCTTTGACAAGACGCCGATAGACGCGCTCGCGTCCCATGGATTCGCCGTGGGCAGCACGCGGGGAGTGGCGCGGGCGGAGAAATACGGCTGCGGGGCGGAATTCCGGCAGAGTCCGGATGGGCGTTACCAACTCACGGTGCTGCCGACGATCATGTTGCGCGGGCAGTTCACCCGGCTATGGGACGCCGGCTACCAGAAATTCCTTCTGACCGACGATGGTTCCAAGGTTCCGGCGCAAGCGCACTACCTGCAGAATCTGCGAAAATTCAACGAAGAGCTGCGCACAGCTCTCGGAGTACCAACTTACTACAACGAAGCCCTCGGGTCGGTGAGCCAGGTGTCCGTGTACGACCGCGTGAAGGGCCGGCCGGGCGACGTGCCGGACAAGACGGTCGGGGCGCACAGTGACGGCGACGGCCATTAGGACCAGGATTCACCGCACGGAAATCGTCCGGAACATGTTCAACCTGCATCGCGAAGCTGACCGCGGAACTGCGCGAGGTTGACGCGGTGTTTTGCAGCCTTGCGCGCGCCAAGAAAGATTACCGGCACATCCGAACCATAACGCCCACGGAGAACCGGGTCGTCGTCCACGTTGATTTCGCGCAGGGCCGCGCCGAACTCGCGCAGGAGCGGCGCGATGGCCGCCTTCATCTCTTCGCACAAATGACAGCCGGGGCGGGTATAGAGCGTGACGTCGCGCGGGCCGGCGCGGGAGAGCCGCTCGTCTTCCGGGTGGGGAGAAGGTTGCGTCACGGCTTGCCAGCTTCAACAAGCTGCATAGACACCTCCCAGGAGGCTTCCGCATTCTACGCGCGCGGCCGAGGCGAGGAGAAGAGGGCGCATAATAGAGACGCGTCGGCGGGCGCAGGAGGACGGGGCGGATGGGGAAAGTCGTGGCGTTGATTGACGATCTGTTTTTCCAGATGAAGCTGGCGGAGACGGCGAAGCAACTGGGTGTGGAAGTGAAAGTGGCGGCAAACTCAGACGCGCTGCTGGCGGAAGCAGGGGCCGGGCCCCGGCTGGTGCTCGTGGACCTGAATTCGCGAAGTCAGCCCATCGAAGCGGTCGAGCGGCTGCGCGCCGCGGGCAGCTCCGCCCGGATTATCGGCTTCCTTTCGCACGTTCAGACCGAACTGGCGCAGCGCGCCCGCGCGGCGGGTTGCGATGAAGTCCTGCCGCGCTCGAGTTTTACGCAGAACCTGGCGGCGATTCTATCGGCGGCGAAGGAGTAACATGAAAGGAAACCTTTCTCCGTCGTGTCTCCGGTGGGGAGCGATTCTCCTCCTGCTCGGGGGAATCGCTTCGGCGAACTCCTTCCCGCAATCGGCCGCGCCGGGACAACCGGCAACCTCCGGCCCTATCGCGGCACTGCGCGACATCCTTTCCGCGGCATGCGCCGAAAACGAAGAGGGGTTTGCGCGCTTCCTCACGGCGCGAAACGCCCAGTCGTTTGCGCACCTGACCGCGGCCTCGCGCGTGGCGCTGATGAAACGCTTCGTCCTGCTCGATGAGCCGGGCAAACCGAGAGTGACCGTGAATCCCTCCGGGCGCCCCACCGTTGAATGTGTGACGCCGGCGTTCACCAACGAGATGCAGATCGGCGGAGCGGACACCCAGGAGAATCTCGCGTTTCTGCCGCTCGAGATCCGCGCGAAAGGAACCCAGGAAGGGGAAGCGCGGCACATCCAGATTGGCCTCGTGCGCGAAGGAGGCGAATGGAAGCTGCTCTCGGCGGGCCTGCTGCTGCTCGATCTTCCGGCGCTGGAGCTGGAGTGGAACAGGGAAACGTTGGACGTCAACGAGCGGGAGGCGCTCGATAGGCTGAAGCGCCTCGCGCAGGCGGTCGAGGCCTATCGCCTCAAGTATACGCGGCTGCCGGAAAACCTCGCGCGGCTGGGCCCGCCACGGCAGGGGCCACCGTCGCACGAGGCGAGCGGATTGATTGATGCGGAGCTGGCGGCCGGGAAGAAGAGCGGATACTCGTTCCGCTACGTGATCGAGGGCGGGAGCGCGCTCGGCGCGCCCGCGAAATATGAGCTGGCCGCTGTACCGTTGATTTATGGCACGACCGGGCGGAGGTCGTTTTATCGCGATTCGGACGGGGGGCTGCACGCAGCCGACCGGCAGGGCGCGCTGGCGAGTCGCGCCGATGCAAAAGTGGAATAGAGGACGCGGCTGCGTCTTCTCACTTCTAGGCTGGGCCTGCCGAGGCGGTGGTGGTAATGGATTGGCGGCAGTGGCCCGAAGAGGATTGCGCGGGAAGTAAACTGACCGCAGAATGGCTAGGCGGGGGCATCCTTCGGGCGGCGAGGCATTCCATAGTACCAGCCTCGCCAGGGGCAGGTTTTCGGGGGAAGGAAAACCTGAAGATAGTGCCTCTGAGGTCCGAACGCCGCGCCACACCCCGATATTCGCTCGTACTCTCGGCCGAGATGAGGGTCGGGAACTCCGGCCCAACAGCCAGCGCGCGCGTCAGCGATATCGGCCTGGGGGGGTGCTACCTTGATACCGGGAATACTTTTTCCGCTGGGACAATAATCCACTTGCGGCTGACGCAGAGCGGAGAAACCTTCGAAAGCAAAGCGCGGGTGGTGTGCGAATATCCGCGGATGGGGATGGGGATGGCCTTCCTGGAGACGCAGCCGGCACAGTTGGCGCTTCTTGAGCGTTGGCTGGCAGCCGTGGCGCTCGCCTGATTACTTTCCGTTTGCGAAGACCGCTTCCCGGCGCCTTATGAGCGGCGCGATTCCCGGAGGAATCAAGGATTTGCGGCCGCGTCCGGAAGGCGCTAGACTCGGCGATTCCCCCATGGGCCGCCTAGGATTCCTCCTCGCGTTGTGCGCTGCACTGGCTTTCTTCCCGGCGCTACCTTCGCCCGCGCAGCCGCAGGGCGAATCGCCGATCGGCCCGGTCCCGGTCTTCGAGTTTCACAGCGGATTCTGGGTGAATCTCCATCATTTTCTTTACCAACAGGCGCGCGAGCAGCGCGATCCGGGGGCTTCCAAATCGCCTCACGAACCGGCGCAGGGCCTGACCGAGCAAGAGCGGCAGGCGTGGGAAGAGGCCGTCAGCTTTTATGCGGCGAATTACGCGGACAGAGATTTGCTGTTCAATTCAGACCTGATCGCGCTGAAGAACCAGCTCGGCGACTTCGAAGACTGTGCGGAGCTGGCGGGTGCATCGCGGAAGGAGTGCGATGCGGGCCTCCCGGGAAAAATTACGCCGGTGCTGGACCGCGCCGCGCCGGTCTATCGCGCGCATTGGTGGCCGGAACACGACCGTGCCAACCGGCGGTGGGTCGCGGCGGTATCGCCGCTCGTGCGCCAGAAGGGGCTGGGACTGGCAGAACGGCTCGCCGAGATCTATCAATCGCGCTGGCCGAAGGAAAAGATCCGCGTGGACGTCTCCGCTTATGCAAATTGGGCGGGCGCGTATACGACGCTGGATCCGCTGCGAGTGACGATTTCCAGCAGAGATCCGGCCAATCAAGGCGGGGCAGCGCTGGAAATCCTGTTTCACGAGGCGTCGCACGGCCCCGCCGGGCCCGTGCAGAATGCCATCGTGAGGGAATGCCGCCAGCGGAATAAGGCGATTCCGCGTGACCTCTGGCACGCATTGCTTTTCTACACGACGGGGGAAGCGGTAAAGACGGCAATGAAGACCCCGGAGCCGGCCAGGAGTATGCCGGGACAGACTTACGTGCCGTATGCGGTTCGAGAGGGTCTTTACGCGCGGGGATGGTCGGGTTACCTGGCATTGCTCGAGAGATACTGGCAGCCCTACCTGGAGGGGCGGGCGACGTTCGACGAAGCGATCGCGCGCATGGTCTCGGCGATGTAGGACGGTCAAGCGGCTGCGCCCTCGGCAGGGCTGACCGGCACGACGCGCTTCGAAGTTGAACCCCTGGAGATTCTCAAGCGTCGCGGCCACAGAATTGTCAGGGGAGAGCAGGTGTGCTAGGCTCTCTCCGTAAAGAGCGCCCCAGCCGCGCGTAGCGTAAGTCCCTGCTCCGCGAACGCGACTCTCCCTCCTGTTGTCTGCGCGCGCCTCCCTGTCGTGGAGGCATCTGTCCGGAGAGATCGAGACTGTGCTGGCGGCTCAAAGCGGAATCGGTCTGCGTATGGCGGGCAAACAGGCAGGCGCGGAAGCGTCCAAAGAAGCCGTCGCGATCAAGCTGGCGCATTCGCCGGACTCCGATGACGCGTTCATGTTCTACGCGCTGGCGACGCACAAGATTGCGACGCCGGGGATGAAGTTTACCCACGTCCTCTCGGACATCCAGACGCTGAACGAAGCCGCGCTGACGGAGACCCACGACGTTACCGCGTTGAGCTTCGCCGCTTATCCCGCTTTGCGGGACAAGTACATTCTTCTCGATTGCGGCGCCAGCTTCGGTGAGGGTTACGGGCCCATCGTGGTTTCTTCGCGCGCGATGAAGGGCGAGGAACTTTCCCGCCGCCGCGTCGCCGTGCCGGGCCTGAAAACCACGGCGTATCTTGCACTCAAGCTCTACGAACCAAATTTCGAAGCGGTGGTGATGCCCTTCGACAAGATTCTGGATGCGGTGAAGAACGAGTCCGTCGAGGCGGGGCTTCTGATCCATGAGGGGCAGCTCC
This sequence comes from Candidatus Acidiferrales bacterium, assembly GCA_035545075.1. GTDB lineage: Bacteria > Acidobacteriota > Terriglobia > Acidiferrales > UBA7541 > Acidiferrum. The sequence goes on along the minus strand of DASZZJ010000098.1, from coordinate 5,523 downwards.
TCTTCCCGGCCATGGGCCTGCATCGAGTGGTGGACCTTGGAGCGTGGTGGCAGGAAACGACCGGGCATCCTCTGCCGCTGGGCGGGAACGCCGTCCGGCGAGCGCTGGGGCCGGCAATGGGCCGTCAGATCGCGCGGACGATTCGGCAGAGCGTAGAGTACGCCCTCGAACACCGTGAGGAGGCGCTCAATTATGCGATGCAGTTTGCTCGCGAAATGGAACCGGAGCTGACGGACAAATTCGTCGGGATGTATGTCAACAAGTGGACGCTGGGCTACGGCGAGCGCGGGCGGAAAGCCGTGCGCGAGTTGATCGTGCGGGGCACGAAGGCCGGGCTGCTGCCGGGTCCTGCCGGCGTCGAATTCCTTGCCGAATCTTAAGGCGGCGAAAGGCCTCCCACCTCTTCCTGCCGCACGGGAAGTACCGCGCTCCGCTTCCGCCTCGTTGTCTTGACGCTCCGCGTTGAATCCCTTAAAGTCTCGGGATTGCCATGAAATTGCTGATTGCAGAACGCTTGGCGCCATTGTCCGGGCCGGCTGAGGCGCTTGCTCCCGTTTTGTGCGGGCAGGCGGCTGCTGAGTTCGAGGCGGAGACGGCAGCGAATGGCTGGCGGAAGCGCGCCGGGCAGCCGCACACCTGCGCCGGGAAGGCCGCGCGGGGATACTGAAGGGGATGGAACGGCTACTTTCGACTTATCTGTTCGTGACGCGCAAGCTCGGACCGGAATTACTCGGACAGATTGCGGATGCGGGCTTTGAGGGCGTCGAGATCTTCTGCACCCGAAGCCACTTCGACTACCACGCCCAGCCGGAAATCAGCGAGGTGGCGCGCGCCCTGGCGGACCGCAGCTTGAAGTTGGCGTCGCTGCATGCGCCGGCGAACCGCGACCTCGAGTCCACGCGGGAAGGCGGCAGCCCGCTGTCGCTCTGTGAGGTGGAGCGCGTCCGCCGCATCGAAGCCATGGACGAATACAAGCGCGCGATTGACGTGGCGGAAATCGCGCCGTTTCCGCTGCTGGTGATGCACATGGGCGGCCCGCGGGAGAAGGCGGACCCCCGAAAGCGCGATGCGGCATTCAGCTCGCTCGAACACCTGATCTTGCACGCAAAGCACACCGGGGTGACCCTGGCCATCGAGAACACGCTGAGCGAGATGGGCGATCCGGCTTATCTGCGGCTGTTCGTGGACGAGACGCGGCTCACCGGGTTGCGGTTCTGCTTCGACACCGGCCACGCGCACCTGGCCGACGGGCCGGCGGAAGAACGGCTCGAAAAAAGCTTCGAGCCGCTGCGCGAACTGGTGGTCACGGCGCACATCCACGACAACCACGGCGAGAAGGATGAACACCTGCCGCCCTTCGAAGGATCGCTGGACTGGAAGGTCGCGGCCAGGCTGCTGCGGTCGGCGCCGGTGAAGCCTCTGCCTCTAGTGCTCGAGCTGAAGGAGCAGACCGGGCCCGAAGCGAAGCCACTGGCGGCGCAACTCGAAGCGGCGCGGGGAGCGATGGACAAATTCGAGAAGGCCTGGCAGGCGAAGGCATGAGCGTAATTACCATCGAACAGGCGGGAAAGTACGCAGGCCAGGAAGTAACGCTGCAAGGGTGGCTCTACAACCTGCGCGAATCCGGGAAGCTGCTCTTTCCGATCTTCCGCGACGGCACGGGAACCATCCAGGGCGTCTGCGCGCAGAAGGAGCACCCCGAGGCGTTCGAAGCGCTGCGCGGGCTGACCCAGGAATCCAGCGTAATCGTGACGGGGAAGATACGCGCCGAGCAGCGCGCGCCGGGAGGCTACGAAATCGGAGTGGCGAAACTCCAGGTCGTGCAAAAAGTCTCCGAAAGCGATCCGTATCCGATCCAGCTCAAAGAGCATGGCGTGGATTTTCTGCTGGACCACCGGCACCTCTGGATCCGCACCCCGCGGCAAGCGTCGATCCTGCGCATCCGCGCGGAAGCGATTCGCGCGGGGCGGGAGTTCATGGACGGGCAGGGCTACACGCTGACGGACGCGCCAATGTTCACCCCCGCGGCGTGCGAAGGCACGACCACGCTCTTCGAGGTGCAGTACATCGACGACCAAAAAGCGTACCTGACGCAGTCCGGGCAGCTCTACATCGAAGCAACGGCGATGGCGCTGGGAAAGGTGTACACCTTCGGGCCGACTTTCCGCGCGGAGAAGTCAAAGACGCGCCGGCACCTGACCGAGTTCTGGATGCTCGAGCCGGAAGCGGCCTACGCGGACCTCAACGACATGATGGTGCTCGCCGAGGGCCTGGTGAGCCACATGGTGCAGTCGGTCGTGAAGAATCGCTCGCGGGAACTGGAGATGCTGAAGCGGGACACCGCGAAGCTCGCGTGCGTGAAGCCGCCCTTCCCGCGGATAAGCTACGACGAAGCGATCGAGGTACTGCAGAAAGCCGGCAACCCGGCCAAGCACGGTGACGACTTCGGCGGCGACGAAGAGACCATCCTTTCGCGCCAGTACGACCGCCCCGTGATGGTGCACCGCTACCCGGCGGCCATCAAAGCGTTCTACATGCAGCCGGACTCGCAACGCCCGGACCTCGCCCTGGGCTTCGATATGCTGGCCCCCGAGGGGTATGGCGAGATCATCGGCGGAGGGCAGCGCATCCACGATTACGACCTGCTGGTGAAGCGGCTGCGCGAGCACAACCTGCCCGAGGAATCCTTTCAGTGGTACCTGGACCTGCGCCGGTACGGCAGCGTGCCCCACGCCGGCTTCGGCCTTGGGTTGGAGCGCACCATCGCGTGGATATGCGGAACCGAGCACATCCGCGAGGTGATTCCCTTCCCGCGCATGATTTACCGCGTGTACCCTTAAGGGCACCCGGCCAGACCTCCTATGCCTCAAAAGATTCGCATCATCGGAGTGCCGATGGACCTCGGGGCAAGCCGCCGCGGCGTGGACATGGGGCCTTCCGCGCTGCGCGTCGCCGGACTTCAGGCGCGCATCAAGCAGCTCGGCCACCAGGTGGAAGACATCGGCAACCTCACGGTGAAGCAGGCCGAGGAGCAGCACTACGGCGAAAAGCGCGTCAAGTACCTGAACGAAATCGCGGAAACGTGCAAGGAACTGGCCGAGACGGCCCAGAAGTCGTTGGAGGAGGGCCTGCTGCCGCTCGTGCTGGGCGGCGACCATTCGATTGCGGTCGGTTCGATCTCCGGAGTATCGGCGCACTTTCGAAAACAGGAAAAACACGTGGGCTACATGTGGCTGGACGCACACGGGGACATGAACACGCCGGAGTCATCGCCTTCGGGCAACGTTCACGGCATGCCGCTCGCTTCGGTGATGGGGTACGGAGCGCCAGAGCTCGTCGAGCTTTTGGGTTTCAAGCCGAAAGTCGAGCCGCAGAATGTCGTGCTGGTGGGCGTGCGCGATCTGGACACGCAGGAAAAGCGCCTGGTGAAAAAATCCGGCGTGCACGTCTTCACCATGCGCGACATTGACGAGCGCGGCATGCGCGAAGTGATGAGCGAAGCGCTCAAGTTCGCCGGCGACGACACCGGCGGCATCGCCGTGAGCCTGGACATGGACTTTGTGGACCCTTCCGACGCGCCGGGCGTGGGAACGCCGGTGCGCGGCGGCGTGACTTACCGGGAAGCGCACCTGGCGATGGAGATGATCGCCGACACGGAAGCGATGGTGTCGCTTGAGGTGGTCGAGATCAACCCGGTGATTGACGAGCACAATATGACGGCGCTTCTGGGCGTCGAGCTGGTCTGCTCCGGGCTGGGAAAAAAGATTTTGTAGGAAATCTTCGGTACGGAAGGCGAACTTGGCAGAGGAACGAAAAAGGCTTCGGGTAGGCGTGCTCTTCGGAGGGCGCTCGGGCGAGCATGAGGTTTCGCTCGCCTCGGCCGCGTCCGTGCTTCGGGGGCTGGACCCGGGAAAATACGATGTCGTGCCCATCGGAATCACCAAAGAGGGGCATTGGCTGGTCGGGGCAAGCGCGCAAAAGTTGCTTCCGGAGGTGTTGCGGACAGGGCAGCGGGTGACGATGTCGGCGGACCCGACCGAGGCGGCGCTCGTTCCGCTCGACCCCGCGGCGCGGGGCGGCGCCCAGCGGATTGACGTGGTCTTCCCCGTGCTCCACGGCACGTTCGGCGAGGATGGCACGGTGCAGGGGCTGCTGGACCTGGCGGGACTTCCGTTCGTCGGCGCCGGTGTGCTCGGCTCGGCCATCGGGATGGACAAGGACGTTGCCAAGCGGCTCTGTGCGGCGGCCAAAATTCCCGTCGTGCCTTGGCTGGCCGTGCCCCGCGCGGACTGGGAAGGCGATCCGAAGGTCACACAGCGCAGAATCGAAAAGAAATTCCGGTATCCGCTTTTCGTGAAGCCGGCGACTCTTGGCTCCTCCGTCGGGATGACGAAAGTGCATTCGCGCGCGGAGCTTGCGCCGGCGATGGACCTGGCGGCGGAATTCGCGATGAAGATTCTGGTCGAGCGCTGCGTGGTGGCGCGCGAAATCGAAGTCTCCGTCCTGGGCAATTCCGACCCGAAGGCTTCCGTGCCGGGAGAGATCGTGCCGCACCGCGAGTTCTACGACTACGCCGCGAAGTACCTGGAGGAAGGCACGCAACTTCTGATTCCGGCGAAGCTGAAAAGCGGGCAGGTGCGCAAGATTCAGGAGCTGGCCGTTCGCGGCTTCCGCGCGCTGGAGCTTTCGGGAATGGCGCGGGTGGACTTCTTCCTCGAAAAACGCACCGGCAAGATCTTCCTCAACGAAGTGAACACCATCCCGGGCTTCACCTCGATCAGTATGTACCCGAAGCTCTGGGAAGCGAGCGGCATTCCCTTCCCCGAGCTGATTGACCGGCTCATTGAGCTGGCGCTCGAGCTGCACCGCGAAAAATCACGCACGAAGTACGCCATCGAACTTCCACCCGGCGCCGCCGGCGCCCTCCAGCCCTGACCGGCGTATGCAGCAACGATTGCCCACGTTGCATTGTAAGAGAGTGTGGAAGACTGGGATTTACATGGATGTTGGCGTCTTGCTAGGCTTCTCGGTGCTGCTGACCAGCGTGGCTATCGCGCTCTTCCAGCGGCGGATCTGAGTCCTGTCCTTGAGTTTCCCTATGACTCTTCTGGAACCTCCTCCCGATACTCGGGCGAAATCGCGGCCGCTCATCTGGGTGGTGGTGGCGCTCGTCTCGGTCGTCGCGCTTTCTCTGCTCTGGAGTTTCCGCTATTACCCGGAGAAAAAGGCCGCGGGGCGTTTCTTCGAGGCTGTGGCTGCCGGTGACATGAACCGGGCCTACCAGATCTGGAAGCCGGGACCGAACTATGCGATGCCGGATTTCCTGGCCGACTGGGGACCGAACGGCTATTACGGGCCGGTGAAGAGTTTCGAAATCGGCGAGGCCAGCGCGCCGCGCGGGGGGAGCGGAGTGATCGTCTCGGTGAAGGTCAGCCCGTACGTTCCGTTTCCGTCCGCGGGTGATGCCGAGAAGAACCGGCGCACGCGCACGGTGCGCATCTGGGTCGAGACGAGGGACAAGTC
>DASZZJ010000097.1:0-5423 GCA_035545075.1 Candidatus Acidiferrales bacterium | reverse complement strand
GACCGTATGTGGGACTTCTGGCCCGTGTTCTTGATTGCGGCCGGTGTTGTGATGCTCTGGAACCGTCTAGGACGGTCTTCCTAGGAGGAGTGAGGGAATGGTGAATCGAATCCGCTGTGCATGCCGGCGGTGCGCCTGCCGCGGTTTAATGGGCCCCGCCATTTTGATCACCATCGGCGTGCTTTTCCTGCTTGACCGCTGGCGCGGCGAGTTCTTCCGCTTCCACTATACCTGGCCCGTCATACTTCTTGTCATCGGCTTCATCAAGCTCGCCGAATCTTTCGCCTCCGCCGAAGGCCACGTCGGAGCATTCCAGCCGCCGCAGGTTCCCGGCTCGCAACCGCCGGGTCAGTAACAGCTCATGGCCGCCGATCCCACACGCCGCAGTTCGCTCTTCAGCGCACTCGTGCTGATCTTCTTCGGTCTTTTCTTCCTTCTCCATTACTACCGGGGTTTCCAGTTGGGCCACATCTTCACGCGCTGGTGGCCTGTCCTCCTGATTCTCTGGGGCGCCAGTATGCTTTACGAGCGTTCCTCAACTCGGCCCGAAGGCGCCGCCCGCCGCGGCTTCCTCGGCGGCCGCGAAATCGCCCTTGTCTTCCTAATACTCCTCCTCCTCGTCGGCGTAAACATCACGGAAACGATCGCGAACAGGATTCGCGGTCATATCCAGCCCCTCGGCAGTACCTATCCCTACGACCTGGAAGTCGCGTCGCGGACCGTCGCTCCGGACGCTCACGTCACGATTCGCAACACCCACGGCAACATTCACGTCCGTCCTGGTAGCGGCCCGCAGATTCGTCTCTCCGGAAGAAAGAACGTCACCGCTTGGACCGAATCCGAAGCTCGGCGGCTCTCCTCCGGGAGCACTGTCGAGATTGTCCAGGAAGGGAGCGGCTACGAAATTCGCCCCGCCGGGTCCGATACGCGCGAGAGCCGCATCGGATTTGATCTCGACGTCGAGCTGCCGCCGCAGTCCTCTCTCACGATCCGCTCCAATGGAGGCGATATCGAAGTTTCAGACCTTGCCGGGCAGGTCTCCATCGCCGCGCAATCCGGCGACATCGAAGTCCGCAACGTGGGTGACGACGTCAGCGTCGCAACGCGCCACGGTGATGTGAAAGTCTCCGGCGTCAAGGGCAGCGTCAAGGTCTCCGGCACGCGCGGCGAGGTCGATGTTAGCAATGCCACAGGCAGTCTGACTCTCGACGGCGAATTCTACGGCTCCATACGAGCCGAGAAGATCCTGAAAGGTGTGCACTTCCTCTCGCATCGCACCGATCTCACTCTCACGGAGCTGGGCGGCCGACTGGAAATCAGCCCTGGCAGTTTCGAAATATCGAATTCCACCGGCAACCTGACCATCACCACCAACTCCAACGACCTCAAAATCGAGAATGTTTCGGGCAGGCTGAAAATCGATAATCGCAATGCCAACGTTCAGGTGCGTTTCGCTTCTCCGCCGAAGGAGGACGTTGAGATCACCGATTCTTCGGCCAGCATCGTCCTCACCGTGCCGTCGAACGCCAGTTTTGAAATCACAGCCGACACCCATTCGGGAGACATCGACACGGAATTCCAGGCTCCTTCGCTGAAGAAAACCGTTACGCAATCCGGCGATTCCCATCTTGAGGGAAAACTAGGTGCGCGCGGGCCCAAGATCATTCTCAAGACCAGCTACGGCTCCATCTCCCTCCACAAAGGCACATAACGCGGATTACGCCCCCGCGAGCCGCCTGAGCTCCCGGAAGAACTCTGGATAAGAAACCGCTGCGCACTCCGCGTCCCGGATTTGCGTCGCGCCCTCCGCCGCGAGGGCTGCCACCGCGAACGCCATCGCGATCCGGTGATCCCCGCACGGATCGATCTCCGTTCCGTGCAACCGGCCCGCGACTCGCCCATCTATGCGCAGCCCGTCGGGCCGCTCTTCCACTCGCGCCCCCATCCGCCGCAGGTTCTCCGCCAGCGCCGCGATGCGGTCGCTCTCTTTCACGCGCAACTCCCTCGCGTTCCGGATCTCGATTCCCTCCGCGGTGAACGGCCCCAGCGCGGCCAGCATCGGTAGTTCATCAATCAGCAGGGCCACCTGCTCCCCCTCGATAATTCCTCCCTTCAACTCTGAGCTGTGCACGACGAGGTCCCCTGCGATCTCCCCGTTCGCGACCATCGGCGAAACGATCCGGATCGCTCCTCCCATCGAAACCAGCAAGTCCAGCACGGCCGTCCGCGTCGGATTCAGGCCGACGTTGTGCACCAGCAGTTTCGACTGCGGCAGCAGCAGTGCCGCCGCGATGAAGAAGACCGCCGACGAAAGATCCCCCGGGATGTCCAGCGCCTGGGCCTCGAGCCCCCCGCCCCCGTCCGTGGCTGTCATTCCCCGCACACGCGCGCACCGTCCCTTCTTCTCCACGCGAGTCCCGAATGCCTCCAGTGCCAGCTCCGTGTGATCCCGGGTTTGTACCGGCTCCGTAATGGAAGTCGTACCATCCGCAAACAAGCCTGCCAGCAGCACCGCCGACTTCACCTGCGCGCTCGCCACCGGCATCGCGTAGTCAATCGCCCGCAACTCGCCTCCGCGGATTTCCAGCGGCGCGAAGTTGTCTTCCTGCGCGCGGATCTCCGCGCCCATTTGGCGCAGCGGCTCCACGACGCGCTTCATCGGCCTCCGCCGCAACGTCGCATCGCCCGTGATCTTTGAGGAGAACTTCTGTCCCACGAGGATTCCCGCCAGCAGCCGCATCGTCGTTCCGGAATTCCCCGCATCCAGTGCGCGGCGCGGCCTCTGCAGTCCGCGCAATCCCTTCCCCGCGATGCGTATCGAGTCCTTCTCGCGCTTGGCTTTCACGCCAAGCGCTCCCAGGCACTCAAGCGTGCTCTGGCAATCCGCCGCCGAAGAAAAATGGCGCAGCTCGCTCGTTCCTTCCGCCAGCGCCGCCAGCAGTGCGTACCGGTGCGAGATGGATTTATCTCCGGGCGGCTCGATTCCCCCGGTAATGCTCCTCGCCTCGGATATGATTTCTTTCCCCACGCCGTGAGTCTATCACGGGCTTCTTTCCTGTCCCCTCGTACAGGTAAGCCGTTCCGCATCTCTCGCGCGTGGGGCTGATACTTTTCCTCCGCCGTCCGCGTAACATACCTAGACGGGGACAGGAGGAGTCATGAACGCGCGCGCTTTTTTGCAAGTTTTAACCCGGGCCGCCCTCGTCGTCTGCGGTGTATTTGTTGTTGTGGTTCTGCTCGCGGCCATGCCCAACCATCGCGCGCCTGCCCTGCCCGCCCAGGAACAGCAACCGCCGCCTGGGCAGCAGACCTCTTCAAAAACCTCTAAAGACGACATGGGCGCCATGCACCACGACCACATGGCCACGAAGGACGATTCCGACGAAAAGCAGAGCGAAGGCAATGCTGTTCACGACATGATGCGCGGCCATCATCACGGCAATGGCCCGCACATGCATATGACCCCTCCCCGCCCGCGCACCAGGGCCGACGAAGAGCGTGCAGAACGGATTGCCGCCGAGCTTCGCTCCGGCATCGAGAAGTACAAGGACTACCACGCCGCCTTTGCCGACGGTTATAAGATTTTTCTTCCGAACATTCGCCTGCCCGAATATCACTTCACCAACTACTGGAATGGATTCCTCGAAGCCTTCACCTTTGATCCGGCGCGCCCGACCTCTCTGCTCTACAAGCACACCGCGGAAGGATATGAACTTGTCGGCGCCATGTACACCATGCCGAAAAACGCCACCGAAGAGCAGTTGAATGCGCGCGTGCCGCTAAGCGTCGCGAGCTGGCACTTGCACACCAATCTATGCATGCCCGCGCATTATGACGGTGCGAGAGTCGATTGGACCAAGTTCGGCTTGCGAGGCTCCATCTCCACCGAGAAGGCCTGTGAAGCTGCCGGCGGCCGCTTCCGGCCCTCCATCTTCGGCTGGATGATCCACGTCTACCCCTTCGAAGAAAGCCCGGACAAAGTCTTCGCCCACTGACCAAGCGATCCCTGTGCCGCCGACGAAACCCTAGAACGTTCCGGCAGCCACCATGCGGTTGTGCTCGTCCTGGCGAACATACGGGGAGTTCATCCGCTCGATCTGCACGCCATAACCCATCCGCCCGTCCCCGATGACCTGTTCATGCACGATGTGTCCTTTGCAGCGCGCTTCTTGCGTGTGTATTCCGGAGATCTCGATCGGCACGCGCAAAGCCATGTCGAGCGTCGCGCCGAGAGGCAGAGGCGCTTTCGTTGACAAGAACAGCCCGTTACGCGAGACGTTGATGGCCTCCGTCGTGTGTTCGGCCATGTCGGTGGAAAAATCGGCCATACGGTAGCGAACCGGGATGCGAAGCGTGTAGCGAGGAAAAAGACGCCTGTCGGAATTATGCATTTTGTGCTCCTACGCGCGGGACAGGCGACGCGGCTGGTTTGATTTTCGGAGGGGAACCCTAGCCTAACAGTTTCAACGTTTCGGTCAAGTACCATTTTCGTACCATTTTTGTGGAGGGCATCGTGCTCTCCCAATCTCGTTTAGCATTGGCGGCATCGCCATTCCCGAAATGCATCCAGCTCAGCTCCGCGATTCTCCGCGCTGTGCCATAATGGAGCAGCGGTGAAATCGAACATCCGTCACACGAGATCATGACCACCGCCCCTGCTTCTCAGGATTCCACCGGCCAACGGCCCACCCTGGCGGAAATCGCCGCGGCGCACGCACGTATCGCCCCGCACATCCACCGTACTCCGGTGCTCACTTCTGCTTCGCTCGACGCCGCGGCCGGCGCACGCATCTTCTTCAAGTGCGAGAACCTGCAAAAGACCGGCTCGTTCAAGATCCGCGGGGCGACGAATGCCATCTTCTCCCTCAGCGACGAAGAGGCGGCCCGCGGCATCTTGACGCATTCCAGCGGCAACCACGCCGCCGCGGTGGCCTGTGCGGCGCGGTGGCGCGGTGTGCCAGCCTGGATCGTGATGCCAAATAACGCGCCAGCCGTAAAGTGCCGTGCCGTTGAGGGTTACGGCGGCAGGATCACGTTCTGTGATCCCACGGTATCGGCGCGCAGCGAAGCTGCAGAGCGCATCCAGAAGGAGACCGGCGCCGTTATGGTCCATCCGTATGACGATGACCGCATCATCGCCGGCCAGGCGACAGCGGTGAAGGAGCTGCTCGAAGAAATTCCCGACCTCGACGCCGTTCTGGCCCCGGTCAGCGGAGGCGGGCTGCTGAGTGGCACGGCGCTCGCCGCGAAGGCGATTCGTCCGGCGATCCGCGTCTTCGGCTGCGAGCCTGCGCTCGCCGACGACGCGTTCCGTTCGCTCGCCACCGGCACGCTTCACTCGCTTGAGCACAGCGACACGATCGCCGACGGCCTGCGCGCTTCCCTATCTCCGCGCACGTTCGCCATTCTCCGCCGGCACGCCG
>DASZZJ010000096.1:0-12011 GCA_035545075.1 Candidatus Acidiferrales bacterium | reverse complement strand
CGGCAGCCGGGGATATTTCGCATAGCTGGAATCGGTCGCCGATTTCTCGCAGAGGATGAACATGGATGCATGCGACGACTCGATGCGCCGCGCGTGCACGCAGTCGGCGCACAACCCCGCGGCGGGCGCCTTCCCCGGAGCGCGTTCTGTGCTCTTCCGCTTTTCGGTCACCTCGCGAGGATAGCGCAATCGCCGAGTCCCGTCCCCATTCGAAGGGTCCGCCTTGCGCGCCCACAAGCGCTGTGCCCTCCTGTATCAGCGGCGGCGCGGAGCCGAGGTTGCGGCTGTGTGTAACGGCTGCTAAAATTCACAACTTACCGGGTCAAGCCTCCGCGGATTTCTCATCCTGCACTGGCAGCACCGGCCCCTTTGGAAGGGAGAGTGCTCGTGGCAAAGTACGATGTGGCAATCATCGGCAGCGGCCCGGGAGGGTACGCCGCCGCGATTCGCGCCGGTGAGCTCGGCCTGAAGACCGTCGTGGTGGAAAAAGACCCCTTCCTGGGCGGCACCTGCCTGCACGTCGGCTGCATTCCCACCAAGGTCCTGCTGCACCACGCCGACGTCTACGACAACCTCAAGAACGCTGCGGAATTCGGCTTCGAGGTCAGCGGGCTGAAGATCAACTGGGCCAATGTCCTCGCGCGCAAGGACAAGATCGTCAAGAAACACTCGAAGGGCATCGAGTTCCTTTTCAAGAAAAACAAGGTCGAGTGGGTGCAGGGCTGGGGCCGCTACGCCGGGCCGGGCCGCGTGAGCGTGGAAAAGGACGGCAAGAAAACCGAGCTCGAAGCCGCGAACATCCTGCTGGTCAGTGGCTCGGAGGCGCGCGCGCTTCCGGGCGTCGAGCCGGACGGCAAAACAATCCTCACCAACCGCGAAATCCTCCAGCTACCAGAGATTCCGAAGTCCATGATTGTGGTCGGCGCCGGCGCCGTCGGCGTCGAGTTCGCCTCCATCTTCCAATCCTTCGGCACGCAGGTCACCATCCTGGAGATGCTTCCGCGCGCCGTGCCCGTTGAGGACGAAGAGATCTCCGCCGAACTGGAGAAGGCCTTCCGCAAGAAAGGCATCCAGATCTTCACCGAGAGCAAGGTCGAAACCGTCAAGAAGGACGCCAAGGGCGTCAGCGTCACGTTCAAGGACAAGGACGGCAAAGCCCAGACCCTGCAGGCCGAAAAGCTTCTCCTCGCCGTGGGCCGCAAGCCTATGACCGACAATTGCGGCCTGGAAAATTCGAAAGCCGAGGTCGAGCGTGGCTTTGTCCACGTCGGACCACACATGGAGACGGCCGAGAAGGGCCTATTCGCCATTGGCGACATCGTCGCCGGCCTGCCGCAGCTCGCCCATGCCGCCATGATGGAGGGCATCACGGCGGTCACGCACATCGCCGGCAAGCCCGCGCAGCCCATCGTGAAAACGCGCATCCCCAACGCCACCTACTGCGAGCCGCAGATCGGCTCCGTCGGCCTCACCGAAAAGCAGGCGCGCGAAGCGGGCCACAGCGTGAAAGTCGGGAAGTTCCCGTTTGCGGGCAACAGCAAGGCCACGATTCTCGGCAGCCACGGCGGATTCATCAAGGTCATTTCCGAGGAAGAGCACGGAGAGATTCTCGGCGTGCACATCATCGGCCCGCTGGCGACGGAAACCATCGCGGAGGCCGTGACCGTGCTCCAGCTTGAAGGCACGGTGGACGACATGATGACCATGATTCACGCGCACCCCACGGTCTGGGAAGCGATGGGCGATGCGTTCGCCTCCGTGCGCGGTTTGCAGATCAACGTCTAGCGCAGCATGAAGAGCTGTCTCACCATCGATCTGGGCCTCATCGGCTATGCCGAAGCGTGCGCGTTGCAGAAGCGTGTCGTCGCCGCGCGCAAGGCCGGCCTGGTTGGCGACCTACTGCTGCTCTGCGAGCACCCGCACGTCATCACGCTGGGACGCAACGGCAAACGCGAGCATCTTCTGGTCAGCGATCAAGTCCTGCGCAGCAAAGGCGTCGAGTACTTTGAAACCTCGCGCGGCGGCGACGTCACCTATCATGGCCCCGGGCAGCTTGTCGGCTACCCCATCCTGAACCTCGGTGAAATCCGGCGAGACGTCGTCTGGTACGTGCGTTCGCTCGAAGAGGTCATGATCCGCGCAACCAAGGAGTTTGGCGTTGCGGCCGGCCGCGAGCCCGGGAAGACCGGCGTGTGGGTACAGACGGCCAGCGGCGCGGAGGAGAAGCTTGCCGCGATCGGCGTGCACATCAGCCGCTGGGTCACTTCGCATGGCTTCGCCTACAACGTCTCCACCGATTTACGCTTTTTCGATCTGATCGTTCCCTGCGGCATCGCGGACTGCAAGCCCACGTCGCTCGAGAAGCTGCTCGACCGCCGCGTCGCGCTCGCGGAGACAGCTCCGCGCATTGCGCGCCATCTGGGAGAAGTTTTCGGCCTGGAAATGCGGGAGGCGCCGCGCGCCGCGCTCCTGGAAATGTTGGGCGAAGCCGAGCGCGTGGCCATCCCGGCCTAGGAGTTGGAGCGACGAATGAAGACCGAGCTATCCCGGCGGCAATACCTGGACCTCTACTACTACATGAGGCTGAACCGCGCCGTCGAAGACACGATGACCAAGCTCTTCCGCCAGAACAAGATCGTCGGCGGCCTCTATTCGAGCCTTGGCCAGGAGGGCATATCCGTAGGCACGGCCTACGCGCTGGAGAAAAAAGACTGGCTCGCGCCAATGATCCGCAATATCGGCGCTCTGCTGGTCAAGGGCGTTCCGCCGCGCGACATCTTCACGCAGCACATGGCCAAGTACACTTCACCCACTCTGGGCAAGGACGGCACCAGCCACTTCGGCGACCTCGAAAACCTGCACATCGTCTCGCCCATCTCCATGCTCGGCGACCTCATCCCCGTGATGACCGGCGTGGCCATGGCCGGCCGCTACCTCGGCCAGAAAATCGTCGCCATGACCTGGATCGGCGACGGCGGCAGCTCCACCGGCGTTTTTCATGAAGGTTTGAACCTCGCCGCAGTGCAGAAGGCCGCGCTCGTCCTCATCCTCGAAAACAACCAGTGGGCCTATTCGACGCCGGTGCGGCGCCAGGTGCCGCTCGAAAATCTCGCCGACCGCGCCAAGGCTTACGGCATCGCCAGCTACATCGTGGACGGCAACGACGTCGTGGCTGTCTACTCCGCCGCGAAGGAAGCCGTGGACCGCTGCCGCGCCGGTGAGGGCCCGATTCTCATTGAAGCGAAGACGTTCCGGCGGATGGGCCACGCGCAGCACGACCCCGCCGAGTACGTGCCGAAGGAGATGCGCGCCTTCTGGGAGGCGCGCGACCCCATCGCTCTCTACGAGAAATTCCTGACGGGCAAGAAGCTTCTCGGCGCCGCGGGCAAGAAGGAGATCGAGCAGAAGATCGCCGCGCTCCTGGAGAAGGAGCGCGAGTTCGCCGAGAACTCGCCCATGCCGCCGCCGGAGCTTGCCTCGCAGGGAGTCTACTGCGAGGGCTGCCACAAAATCGAAGCCCGCTGGGAGCGGCCTATCGCGGAGGTCACGCCGCCGAAAGCCAGCGCCAAGCCGGAGTGGCCCGTCGAGACTGCGGACGGTTACGGCGCGGCCCGCGAGCCCGTAGCATTCATTCCCGCATCCGCGTCCTCGGCGGGCGGCAACGGCGCCGCTCGGCCGGCGAAGGCCGCGGGCGCCACACGCGAGAAAAAGAAAGCGGCGAAGCCGGCGGCCGCCCGGCGCGCGCCGGGGAGGCTGCGATGACCGCCGCGGCTCCCGTCACGTTTCTCGAGGCAATTCGGCAGGCCCTGTTCGAGGAGATGGAACGGGACCCTTCCGTCGTGCTGATCGGCGAGGACGTCAACGTCTACGGCGGCGCCTTCAAGGTGACCGAGGGCCTGCTCGAGCGCTTCGGCTGGGAGCGCGTCATGGACGCGCCCATCAGCGAGAGCGCCATCATCGGCGCGGCCTGTGGCATGAGCTACCTCGGGCTTCGCCCGGTCGCCGAGATGCAGTTCATTGATTTCATCGCCTGCTGCTTCAACCAGATCACGAACTTCGTCGCCAAGGGCCATTACCTCTGGGGCGCGCCCGCTCCGATGGTCATTCGCGGGCCTTCGGGAGGCGGCGTCCGCGGCGGCCCGTTCCATTCGGCGAACCCCGAAATGTATTTCGTACACACGCCGGGCTTGAAGGTCGTCTATCCCTCGACGCCCTCGGACGCCAAGGGCCTGCTCAAAGCCGCCATCCGCGACAACAATCCTGTGCTCTTCTTCGAGCACAAATTCCTTTACCGCCGCATCAAAGAAGAGCTGCCCGCCGGAGATCACATCGTGCCCCTCGGCAAGGCGGTTGTCCGCCGCGAAGGCAGGCACCTCACGATCCTCTCTTATGCCGCGATGATGCACACATCGCTTGAGGCCGCCGAAGCGCTCGCGAAGGAAGGCATGGAAGCCGAGGTCATTGACCTGCGCACGCTTTTGCCGCTCGATGAACAGACCATCCTCGCATCGGTGAAAAAGACGAACAAGTGCCTCGTCGTCCATGAGGATACAAAGACCGGCGGCATCGCCGGCGAGATCGCGGCGATTCTGTGCGAGAAGGCCTTCGGCGACCTCGACGGGCCGTTGATGCGCGTGACGGCTCTTGACACGCCCGTGCCGTATGCCCCGACGCTCGAGGAGGCGTTTTTGCCGAACGCGCAAAAGGTTTTTACTGCCGCGAAAGAGCTCGCGCAGTATTGAGAGTTCCGTTTTTTACAGGAGAGCGAACATGGCTGTTGATATCGTAATGCCCCAGATGGGCGAAAGCATTTTCGAAGGCACGATCACCAAGTGGCTGAAGAAGCCCGGCGACAAAGTTGAGCGCGACGAGCCGCTCTTTGAGATCTCCACCGACAAGGTGGATGCCGAAATCCCCTCGCCCGCCGCAGGCATTTTGAAGGAGATCAAGGTCGCCGAGGGACAGACTGTGCCTATCCAGACCGTCGTCGGCGTGATTGACGCCGCCGGCGCCGCTGTGTCTGCGCCGGCTCCCGGGCCTCCCAAAGCTGCTGCACCGCCGCCAACTCCCGCAGTTGCTCCGCCGAAACCGGGCCCTGTCGCGGTGCCTGCGGCTCCGCAGCGCCCCGCTGCTGTTGCCGCCGCCCCGCTTGCTCCGGCGCGCACGGAAGGCGAGCGCATCCACAGCTCGCCGCTTGTCCGCCGTCTCGCCCAGGAGCACGGCATCGACCTTGCTTCCATTGCGGGCACCGGCGCCGGAGGCCGCATCAGCAAGCAGGATATCGAGGCGGTCATTGCCGCCGGCGGCGCTCGCCCGGCTGGGGCTCCCGCCGCAGGAGCGCCGATGCCTCCTTCCCCGCCGCCCGCGGCGCCGGGCGCTCCGGGCGTGCAGGCGCACGTCGCGTTCGAATCCGCCGTGCCGCGCGAGAAGATTTACTTCGGCAGCTACGATGTCCAGCCGATGAGCGTCATGCGCCAGCGCATCGCCGAGCACATGATCGCCTCGACGCGCGTCTCCGCGCACGTCTACTCGGTCGACGAGGTCGACATGACGAAGATCGCCGTGCTGCGCGCCAAGTCCAAGGAAGAATTCGAGGCGCGCTACCAGGCCAAGTTGACCTTCATGCCCTTCTTCGTCAAGGCGGCGGTCGCCGGCCTGCGCGCCTACCCCACGCTGAACGCCTCGCTCGACGGCACGAATGTCGTCGTCCATAAGGAGATCAACATCGGCATCGCCGTGGCCCTGGAGTGGGGTCTGATTGTTCCCGTGGTGAAAAACGCCGATGAGAAAAACTTCCTGGGCATCCAGCGCGCGCTGAACGACCTCGCCGAGCGCGCCCGCGCGAAGAAGCTGAAGCCCGAAGAGGTGCAGGAGGGAACCTTCTCCATCACCAACCCCGGAGTCTTCGGCGGGCTGTTCGGCCTGCCGATCATCAGCCAGCCGAACGTCGGCATCCTCGGCATCGGTGCGATTGAGAAGCGGCCGATCGTCGTGAACGACGCCATCGCCATCGGCTCGATGTGCTACGTGACGCTCAGCTACGACCATCGCGTCGTGGACGGCGCCATCGCCCACCAGTTCCTGCGCAAGGTGAAGGAGACGCTCGAGAACTGGTCCGAGCCGGTCCTCTAGTGCCGTTCCAACTTGATGCGCGTATGTGTTCGTCGAACCAAACTGCCATCGCCCTCAGAGGACGGTCGGTGCGGCTTAGCTCCAAAAAGTTGGAACGGCACTAGTTGCTTGCGGGGCCGGCCGCGGAGATGGGTTTTTCCGGGTACATGCGCGCGAACTCTGGATCCCCATGAAGAAGAGCAAGGTCCGGGTCGCGACGCGCCCACATGGCGTCTTTGAAGCCCGCTTCCCAGGCTTTCCGCAGTGCATCCATGGCTTCCGGTTTTTTCTTGAGAGAACAGTAGAGGCAGGCCGCGTTGTAGAGAATGGAGGCTTCGTTGGCTCGCAGGGTGAGGGCCAGGTTGGCCTCGCGCATGGCGTCCTCCACACGCCCCAATTGAGCGTAGTCCCCGCCCAGCAGGATGCGTGCCCGCGCATCCTCGGGCACCTGTTTCAGGTGGTTTTCGAGCACGGCAATCCGTCTCAGGGTCAAATTGCGGCTGGCCTCCTCCTTGCCCAGAACTCCGAGCGAGTTGAGGATGGGGACAAAGACGTTGTAGTCCTCGCCGCTCGCTTCGATGGCAATTTCCATCACGTCGGCCACCTCCTGACAGCGCCCGGCGGCAAAGAGCGCCCGGCAGAGCAGGTAATAGGCGCCCTCGCAATCGCGCTTGCGCTCAATGGCCTTGCGCACCATGCGCACGGCTTCGTCATGGAGTTCTGTGGCGTAGAGCACCCAGGCCTGGCTCACTTGCACCTCGGGCAGGTCCCAGCGCAGGGCCACGGCTTTGCCGGAGGCATCTCTGGCGCGCTCGACCCAGATCTTATCCCGGCTGTAGTTGCAGAAGAACATGGCGCAGGCGTTGGCGCAGGCGGCGTGGGCCAGGGCGAAGCTGGGGTCCATGGCCACGGCGTTTTCGAACATCTGCAGGGCGAACTCCAGGTCTTGCCGCGTCTGCCGCCGTGCGTATCTCTTTCCGCGCAGGTACAAGTCGTAGGCTTGCAGATTTTCCGTCGGCTTGACGGCCAGTGCTTCCAGCTCCTGCGGGGAGAGCGTCACGCGCAGGGCTTCGGCGATCTTCCGCGCGATCTCGTCCTGCACCTCGAAGACATCCTTCATCTCCCGGTCGAAGCGCTCCGACCAGAGCGGGAAGTCCGTCTGCGTGTCCACGAGCTGGGCGCTGATGCGCAGCCGGTTGCCCGCCCGGCGCAGGGTGCCCGTCAGGACATACGCGGCCCGGAGCTGCTGCCCGATCTGCGCCGGCGTCACTTGCCGGTCCCGGAAGGCCAGCACCGTGGGGCGCGAAAAGGTGTTCAAGCCGCGGATCTTCGAGAGTTCCGTGATGATGTCCTCGGTGATGCCGTCGCGCAGGTACTCGTCCTCCTTGGCGCCGCTCAGATTCTCGAAAAACAGCACGGCCAGGGATTTCCCGGCCTGCTTCATCGTCGCGGAACCCGCATCGCTTTTTTCCGCCGCGCGCTTCTTTCCCGACTCGAGGTCGCGCTTCAGCCGGCTGAGGTCCGTCTTCAGCTCAGTGGCTGTCTGGCAGCGCAAGTTACGGTCCTTTTCGAGGGTCTTTTCGAGGATGCGCACGAACTCAGGCGGCAGGGAGGGGTTGAGTTCCGCGGCGGGCCGGGGTTCGCGGTTTAAAATGGCGTCGAAGATGACCGCGGAGGTCTCGCCCGGAAAAGGGAGCATTCCGGTCGCCAGTTGGTAGAGCACCGTGCCTAAGGAAAAGAGGTCCGTCCGCGCGTCCACCAACTGCCCGCGCGCCTGCTCCGGTGACATGTAGGCGATCGTGCCCACGGCCACCCCCGGGGAAGTGAGTTGGGTTTCCGAAACGAGCGTCTCCATCTGCATCGCGGAAGCCCCGCGCGCCATCTCGAAACGGCCCATCTTGGCCAGTCCGAAGTCCAGAATTTTCACCTGGCCGCGCTCGGTGAGGAAAATGTTCGCCAGCTTGATGTCCCGGTGCACAATGCCCTTGGCGTGGGCCGATTCGAGCGCGTCGGCGATCTGGATGCCCATCGGCAGCAGTTTCTCCATCCCCGTCGGCTGGCGTCCCATCCTCTCCGCCAGGGTTTCCCCTTCCAGGAGTTCCATGACGATGAAGTGCTGGCGCTCGTGCTGCTCGATGGCGTGGATGGTGCAGATGCTGGGGTGGTTCAAGGCCGATGCGGCGCGCGCCTCCCCCTGGAAGCGTTCGAGCAACTGGCTGTCCTGGGCCATCTCGGCGGGGAGGAATTTCAGCGCCACGCGCCGCCCGAGCTGCGTGTCTTGGGCTTCGTAAACCACGCCCATGCCGCCGGAGCCCAGCATCCGGAGAATCTTATAGTGGGAGAGAGACTGGCCGACGAGAGAATTTTGGGTCATACCGGCGGATAATGCTATTCGCTGGCCCTGCCGGGGTCAAGCGCGCGGGGAACACCATTTGGCGCAGCGCAAGGCTGCCTGCGGCTTCTTCGCCTACTGAATCATCGGGCGCAGTTTCGCCACCCAGACCGCGAACCCCTCCTGCGCCACGGACGCGATCCCCGCGTCGCGCAGCGTGTCGCGCACGAAGCGGTGCCGCGCGTTTTCCTCCGAGAGGGCCACGTCGGTTACCGCCGCAAACTCGCACGAAGACGCCTTCGACCGAATGCGCTCCGCCGTGTACGCCAGGAGTTTTGCGTCCGCCGGCGCGCGCGTCACCGAGAGCGCCTGCACGAAGCCGCGCGTTCCGTTCCGCCGGTAGCCGTAGTCGAGCTTCATGGGATCGCCGGGAAACGTGAAATCGGCCACGGGGATGCTCTTTTCGAGCCGCGCCCAGAGCCGCGCCTGCCGCCATACCTGGCTGCAGTAATTGCGGATCGCGCCGCGGCTCCCGGGCCGGTCTTGGGCGCCGGACCGCGCCGCGGGCGGCGCCACGTGATCGGCGTAGAGCCGCTCGAGCTCCGCGTCGAGATCGCCGGAGAGCACGCCCTTCTGCGGCGCGAGCTGCAGGGCGTTGGAGAGCGTGGCGTCCCATCTCGCCAGCACTTGTTGCCAGTCGCCGTTCGCGGAATCGAACTGCTGCTCGAGATCGTCCCGCAGCGCGCGCAGGAGCCCTTCGTCGGCGTGGGGGTGCAGGCGCCGCACGCGCGCATACTCGCCGGCGTCCTCGATCAGCCGCAGTCGCCGCTCGCCGCCCGCAGGGTCGTAGAGCAGCACGCCGATGTTCACCCACTCGTCGCGGACGAGGTTCGGCGTGTAGCGCAGGATGCGGTAGGCGCAGGCGCGCCCGCCGGTGTTTTCCGTTGCAATGGTTTCAGGCATGGTTCACGTCCAGTTGGGAAATGGTTGCCGGGGCGATTTCTTCGTCTCGAGCAGCAGTTCCGGCACGCGCTTGCGCCGCCGGTGGAGCTGCTCGAGGAGCCGCCAGAGGGCGTCGTGATCGTCTTCGTACCAAGCCGGGGGGATCTCGCGGCTCACCTCGTCGAGAACGCGCTCCGTGAGCCGCGACTCCAGCCGTTCGAGCCACGGCCCGAACGATTCCATGCCGGTGACTCCCTCGTAGACGCGGTTTCGCGCGTAGAGGCCGCGCAGCGGCGCGTCCGGAAAACTCCACTCCCCGGCGTTGAAGCAGAATCCCTGGTCGATCATCAGCGTGCGGTAGGGCGCCGGATCGCCCTCCGGCGCCGCATCCGCCTCCCGGAAAAACAGCGTCTGCCTCCCGTTCGTGTTGCACGTCCACTTGTCGAAGACCAGCATCCCGGCGAAGTCGTGCAGGTTTTCGACGCGCCGCAAGTGCTCATCCGGCAGAAAATCGTGCAGCGTCAGCCGCCGCGGATCGCCCGGGTAGCGCGAGCCGAACTGCAGCCCCGCCTCGCAGGGGACCCGCGTGCGCGCAAACTCCATCGCCAGGTCCGGCGTCAGCCGGACCAGTTCTTCGTTCACTTCGACAATGGCCAACGGCGCCGTCGGCAGCCCCAGCCGCGAGGCCAGCTTTGTTCCCAGCAGTTCGTTCGCCAGGATGCGCCGGTGCTGCGGATTATTCTGGAACTTGACGACGTAGTAGTGCCCGTCACTGCAGCGCATCAGGTGCGACTGCGCGCCGCCCCGCATCCGCCGTATCTGCTCGAGGGCACGCAACATACCAGCGGTATGCTAACGGCCCCGCCTGCGAGCGGCAAGCGCCATGTTATCTCTTCCTCCAGCGTTCCCCTTTTGAAATCGCTCTTCTCTTTTTCGGGAGCGATTCCCTCTCGCGCCGCGTGCCGCTCCGGAAACAGGACGGGCCCGGAATGACTCCGGGCCCGTCAAAACAATTCGATCCTCGCGCCGCCGTCAGCGTTTCTTCCGCCTCTTCGCCGTCTTCCTGCGCGCCTTCTTTCTGGGTCTTGCCTTCGCTTTCCTCTTTGCGGCCCTCTTGGCTTTTTTCGCCTTCTTTCTCTTGGACGCTTTCTTCTTCCTCGCCGGCCTCCGGGCCGGCTTGGGAGCCGGCGCTGCAGCCGGTTCCTCCTCCGTGACAATTATCTCTTCTTCATCGGTCTCGATAATCTCACCGCCGATGGGTTCTTCGTCTTCCAGGCGGGAAAGTTCATTGTCATCTTCGAAGGCATCTTTCTGGAAATCCATTCCATCCTCCAACAGTGGCAATCTTCAGTCGCGCGGTCGAGGAAACTTTTGGCCGGTCGGACGGAGACCGCACGCAGCGGCTTCGCCCCAAAGGTTTCGTACCGCAGTCAGCAGATGTTTGTCAAGGCGTTCTCGCTCCCGGTCAGGGGGAGTATGGCCTTCCAGGGGAAATGGCCGCGCCCGGGCGGGAGAAGCTACAGGAACCAGGTATTCTCGTAATGCATAGATACTAAAGTAGTTATTCCTTACCGCTGGCGGGAGCCTTCGAGGCGGCCGACGGGACCTTCCGGGCCGTGCCCTTGCTTCGCTTTGACTTTCTCCTCGCCGGCTTGATTTCAGGCCCGCCCCCGAGCGTATAAATCCGCAGCACCATCCCGCGGCTCACCCGGTTTGACTTGAGGTGGTTCCACCGCTTCACCTCTTCCGATGAGACGCTGAAGCGGTCTGCCACCCCGCCAAGCGTCTCTCCCCTTCGCACGCGATAGCGCACCAGCCGGCTCTGGAGCGGTTCCGGCTGCGCTGCGGGAATAATCAGCTTTTGCCCCGGATCGAGCGGCTGCGAACGCTCCAGGTTATTCGCGTCGGCGATCGCTGCGGGCGTCACGCGGTAGCGTTTGGCGATGGCCGTCAGCGTCTCGCCCGGCGCCACGCGGTGCCGGCGCCAGCTCACCCATTTCTCCGGCGGGATGACCGCAATCTCCGCGAAAAACCGGCTGGCGGTGCCCAGCGGCAGGCGCAGCTCGTAGTCCGGCTCCGCCGGCGTCACCAGCCGCAGCAGCGAGGGGTTCAGCGCGCGCAGCGTCTCCACGTCCGCGTCAATCGTCTCCGCCACGAGCCGCAGGTCAATCGGCCGCCCCGGTTTCACGATGTCGGTCGGCGGCGGCGTTTCCGGCTCCACGGAAATGCCGTAGTGCGCCGCGTCTTTCGCGATCAGCGTCAGCGCCACGATGATGGGCACGTAGTTTCGCGTCTCCTGCGGCAGGACGTTGCGCTTGTACAGCTCCCAGAAGTCGGCGTAGCCCGTCCGCTCCACGCCCTTCTGCACGTTGCCGGGCCCGCAGTTGTACGCCGCCATCGCCAGGTACCAGTCGCCGAACTGGGCGTAGAGATCGCGCAGGTGCCGCGCCGCCGCGCGCGTCGCCTTTTCCGGGTCCTGCCGCTCGTCCACCCACCAGGTGTGCCGCAGGCCGTATTCCCTTCCGCGGTACGCCACGAATTGCCAGATCCCTCTCGCCCCCGCGCGCGAGAGCGCCAGCGGCTGAAACGCGCTCTCCGCCTGCGCCAGATAGATCAGGTCCTGCGG
>DASZZJ010000095.1:0-22349 GCA_035545075.1 Candidatus Acidiferrales bacterium | reverse complement strand
TTTCATCCCGGATTTCCATTTTGGCAAAGGGCTGCGGAATCTGCGAACGAACGGTCGACGGGGGACGGCGGGGTGAAGTATGCTTTTGCTGGCGCCGATTTTGGGGGTCGCACGGAGCCGGGAAAAGTTCTCGCGGCGGTTCGGTCCTGAGCTTCCTCCGGGACCGCGCCGGGTGGAGATCCCATGAAGCGCTTCTTGGTTGGCCTGACGATCCTGGCGCTGTTGCCCCAGACGAACTTCGGCCAGAAGAAGTATGTCTCTGACACGCACAACTTTGCCGTCGAGTTCCCGTCCGCGGACGTCTCCGTCAAGACCGACGAAAAAAACGTCACCAGCTACGTATCTTATTCCACCGACCATCGCTTTGGCGCGATCATTCAAGTGGGGTCGCTGGGAACCTATGATCCCAAGGATCCAGACCCCTGGTTCAAGAAATTTGTGGTCGACTATTGGAATCCCGAGACGTTCAAGAACATACGCGTCCTAACGATTGAGAATGCCGCGTTCCAGAACTTCCCGGCACGGCGGGCGACCGTGGAGTTCGCGCGGGACAATGACGGTCACATGGTTGACAGCACGATGCTGCTGATCGTGCAGCCGCAGACGAACCGCTACTACGCCTTGATTGGACTCACCCTTCGCGAAGTGGACCATTCTCCAATCGGGCGCTTCTTGAGCTCCTACGAGTTGAAGTAAGAACTGCCTCTCTTCCAGCCCTCAGCCCCAACAAGGTTGGCGCTACAGAGGCATAAGAGGGTGATAGAAAAGGGGTCCTCGCTGCGTATTAGCCTATGGACGCACAGAAACCAGGCCGGATGAGTGCGCTGGGCAAAGCAGAACCCGCGGAGGCGATCTCCCGGGCCCGGGCAGGGGATGCCGAGGCCTGGGGGCAGCTCTATCAGGAGTACGCGCCCGCGATTTTTCGCTTCTGCCGGAGGGCGCTGCCGACCCGTGAAGACGCGGAAGACGCGACGATAGAGATTTTTCTGAAAATCCGCGACAAGCTGCGGCAGTACGATTCCAGCCGGTCGTTTACGGCGTGGCTCTACAAGGTCGCCGCCAACCACTGCTGGGATATGCTGCGGCGGCGCAGGGTGCGCCAGGACAAGGAAACCGACGACGTGGATAGCCTGCCGCTCGAGCATCCCGACCCGGACCAGCTCGAGCGATTGATCGAAGCGCGCAGCAGCCAGGAAGTGCGGCGGGGGCTGGACAAAATGGGCTCGCGGGCGCGGATGGCGCTGGTGCTGCGGTACTACTCGGAGATGAGCTACGACGAAATCGCGGACGCGCTGGGCGTGCGCCGCGCCTTTGTGGGCGTGGTTCTGCTGCGCGCGCGGCATGAGTTGCGCCAGACGCTCGGGCAATCGAGCGCCATGGCGGCGGGAGGCACCCCATGAGCGAACGGGAGGCTGCAATCGGCGATGCTCGTGATGATCATTTGGATGAGATGACCGGCCTGCTTTACCTCGAAGGGCAGCTCGAACCGGCGCGCGCGCGGGGGGTTTCCCAGCACACGGAAGGCTGCCGCGCCTGCCGCACGCTGCTGCGAGCGCTGGAGCATGAGTCGCGGCTCCTGACGCGCGCGATGGTCGAGGAGGATGAATCGCTGCCGGCGCGGCTGCTTGCCGTTCCCGGCCGGGAAGTGCGTTCGATGCAGTGGATTTGGGTGGCGGCGTTCGGTCTTGCCGCGACGGGCGTGTACGCTCTCTACACCAATTACATTCAGCCCTGGCAACAGCAACTCGACCAAGCGGGTTTCGGCGGGACGAGTTTGCTGAGCTTGCTTGTATTCCAGGGCGCTTTCTGGAAAGGATGGCAGTCTATGATTTCTCTCTTTGAAATGCTTGCGCTGTTGACCCTCGCGGGAGGCGGTGTGATGTATCTGCGGCGGCGGCTGCGCCGGACTTCGGCGGTCGCCGTAATTTTTGCGGGTCTCCTGGCGGCGATAGCGTTCCCTGCCCCTGCCGGCGCGGGGGAAATTCGCCACGATCAGAGTTTCGTCCTGGGCAAAAACGAAGTGATCCACAACGACCTGTACGTCACCTGCGGACGCGGGCGGGTCGAGGGGACGGTTGACGGCGACCTGATCGTCTTCGGCGAAGGCTTGGATATGTCCGGCCACGTCACGGGCGACCTGATCGTCTTTGTGCGCACGCTGCGGATCACGGGGCGAGTGGATGGAAGTATCCGGGCGTTCAGCAACACGATGACCCTCAGTGGAAGGATAGGCCGGAATCTAACGTCTTTTAGTGAGGTCATGAACCTTGATTCCAACAGCGAAATCGGCGGCGGCGCAACGTTTTTTACAGCCGCCGCGGCACTCGACGGCAAGATTGGCCGGGACATTCTCGGCTTTTTCCACGATGGCAGCCTCACGGGTTCCGTCGGCGGAAATGCCCGGCTGAAGGGCACGCAGTTGAATATCGGCTCATCGGCCGAAATGCGGGGAAAAACACACTTCACGGGCAGGCACCCGGCGAGCGTCTCACCCCAGGCGAAGCTTTCCTCGCCGCTTGAGTACGAGGTCTTGCGGGAGAAGCCTGAATACCGGACTGGCAAATATTTCATCTGGAAGGTGATCTGGACGGCCGCCACGGTGCTGTTCGGGCTGGTGCTCTTCCAGTTGATGCCGCAGTTCGCGCGGGACACGGTGAGCTCGGCGGAGCGGTTTGGCGCGTCGTTGGGCCTGGGCGTTTTGGTGCTGGTCGGGGTGTTTTTCGGGGCGATCATCGCGTGTATTACGGTTGTCGGCATTCCCCTCGGGATTGCCACGATTGTCGTCTGGCTGGCGGCGCTCTATTCCGCCCAAATTGCAGTGGGCGGCGTGCTGGGACGCTGGATTCTGGGAACGACACGGGAGACCTGGGGGCTGATCGGGCGCATGGCGCTCGGACTGTTGCTCGTGCGTGTGGCTTACCTGATCCCTCACGTGGGAGGCTGGATCAAGCTCGGCGTGATTCTGTGGGGCATGGGAGCGATTTCGCTTGCTGTCTACAGGCGATTCCAGACGCTGGTTCCCGCGGCACCGGCCGTTCCGGTGGCGGCTCCAACGACATAAGATCGTCGGATAGCAAGGAAACGGGCCGGAGCAAGACACGCTCCGGCCCGTTTGTTTTGCGGAGGCGGAAAATGCGACTTAGTGCTTTCGCACCCTTGCGGCGAAGAAGGGCGGCGCTGAATTGATGTAGAGGGCGCGGATCGAGACAAGGTTTGAATCGCTGAGCCCGCTCACGCCGGCGACTCCCTCAAATTGCGTCTGCAGTGCGAAGGTCTCCACCTGCGCGGGGGTCGCCAGCGCGAAGAAGGGCGGAAATCCCGTGACATTGAAGAAGGGATCCGTGGGCGTGCCGGTCACCGTAACCGTAACGCGGGTGAACCGCAGCCGGACGCGGTCCACCGCCACCGTCGCCGGATTTCCGCCGATCCCCGCGATGAAGGTCTTCACGCGGACTTCCACCACTTCTCCCGGTCTCATCTGGCCGGTGTCGGTCGAGTTCTGGAACACGGCCAGCGGTGAAACCGGAATCGGCAGCCCTTTTGTGTCCACGACAAATAACGGGCCCGCCTGCAACGTTACGATCACCGGATCTCCGACGGCGACGGTTCCCACGAGCGTTCCGCTGGCGGCTTGAACTTTGTCCGTGACGGCGACGCTGAACTGCGTCGGCGTGTCGACCGAGGTGACGATTCCTTCGATCTCATCGTCGGCGGCGACGTCTTCGAATTCCATCTCCCTGGCGGTAAGCGTTCCGTCCGTATTGAGGCCGAGGTCCACGCTGAGAACCTGGCCGACGCTCACACAACTGAAGGAGGGAGCGGCACAGGCGGCCGGGACGGGAAAAGCATCGAAGACCGTATTGTTGTTGGCGGTCGCGGAGATCTGCAGGGGAGCCCGCGTGAGCGATTGAAGGGTGAACGTCTTCGCGGTCTGATTCACGGCGGTGACGACGCCCAGGTAGTCATCGACGGAATCGAGCTGTCCGGCGGGAGGATTGCCCTGGGGCAGCGTGACCGCCGAGAGGACGTTGGGCAGCGAGAAGTTCACACCGAGGGTTCCTGCCGTGTTTGTGATCGCGTTCGCCAGGTTGAAATCCAGGCGCACGCCGGTTTGCTGGGCAGTCGTCAGCGCGATCGGGAAGGGAGAGGAGGTGACTTTGATGGTGCCGGCAGCAACAATCGGGATTTTGCAAACGGCGCCATTTGCACAGCCGGAAAGCGCGGCGCCAGACTGATTGAAAATGGTCACGACCGGGTTGGAAACGGTGACCGTAATGCTCGAATAGGTTCCCGCCGGTACGGCAGTCGCCCCAAAGGAAAGGGTATCAGGCTGGAGCCGAGCGAGATCGAAGGTGACAGGGCTGGCGAGCAGGGAGACCGACGACCCGGTGGAAGAATCGAGCGTGATCCCGGTGATCGTGAAGACGAAGTTAAGATCACTGGTTCCGGACGGAAAGGCGTCCGTGAGGGTGAGGGAGAAGGTGGCCGTCCCGCCACCGCCACCCGCGGGATGGGGCACACCGCTGCAAGAGCCCAGTGCCAGGGCCCCCGCTAGAAGAAGCGGCAGAGACAACCATTTCCGGTTCATGTGACACCCCACGAAAAAATCCCCGAGCGGCCCCCGCCGGGAAAACGCCGAAGGCCATCACTCCACTGTACTTCAGAGAGAGTTGTAATTCGGCGCGACCAAATCCGCGCTTGCTTTACTGATAAAGGCGCATCATTGCGGACTGCGTCCGCACTTGGCACATCAAGAAGCGGCTGTGTGCTATCGTTACGGATTCTTGAGATAACGCCGATCCGTGAGGAGCAGCACTCTGCCGAAGCGCTCCGCCAAGAAGCCTGGGACTTCCGCCGAATCTTCCCCCCTGGCGCGCACGCCGCAGGCTCGCGAGAGGGCCGGCGAATCGCTCGCCGAAGACACCGGCGCTCAGGGCCGGCCTGGGCAGCCGCCGGCGAGGTGCCCGTCCATGGCCGAGGTCTTCGGCCCTGGCGGTCTGCTTGAAAAGTGCATGCGCGGAGGTTACGAGCACCGCAGCACGCAACTGGAAATGGCGGAGCTTGTTCACCAGGCATTCGAGACGCGCCGCCACGCGATCGTCGAGGCCGGCACGGGCACCGGCAAGACCCTGGCTTATCTGCTTCCCGCCATCTCGAGCGGCAGGCGTGTGGTCGTATCCACGGCGACCAAGTCGTTGCAGGAGCAGCTCTACCAGAAAGACGTACCCTTTCTGCAAAAGCACTTCGCCCCGGAGCTGAAGGTGGCGGTGATGAAGGGCCGCGCGAATTTTCTCTGCAAGCAGAAACTTCACCAGATGGCCGACCAGCCCCTGCTGAAAGGGATGGAAGAAGTCGATGCCTTCCAGCAGATCCGCGACTGGGCGAAGGTGACCGAGACGGGAGATCGCGCCGAGCTCAATTTTCTGGCGGACGATTCCGAGCTGTGGACGAAGCTGGACGCGCGGCGGGACACCTGTACCGGGCAGAAGTGCCCCGACTTTGCGCCGTGCTTCGTGACGGCCATGCATCAGCGGGCCAGCGAAGCCGACCTGATCATCGTCAATCATCATCTTTTCTTCGCCGACCTGGCTCTCAAGCACGATGACTTCGGCGGCATTCTGCCGGAGCACTCGGCCGTGGTGTTCGACGAGGCCCACGAAATGGAGGACGTGGCCAGCGACTACTTCGGCCGTCAGATCTCAAATTTCCGCTTCGAGGAAGTGGCGCGCGACATAGACTATGCCTTGCGCCTGTTGCGCCTCGGCTCGGCGGCGTTGCTGCGGCGAACGCAGCGGGTGCGCGAACGGGCCCGCGCTTTCTTTGAGTTATTTCCCGCGCGCGATGGGCGGTTTCCGTTTGCGCGGGGCGAACGCGAAGCGTTCCTCGAACAACACCGCGAAGCCTACGATGCGCTCGGCGATGCGCTCAAATCGGCCGAGACCGCGCTCTCGGGCCTCCCCCACAAGCCTGAAGAACTGGTGCGCCTGGCGCGCCGCAGCTTTGAATTGCGCCAGGAGCTTGGGTTCCTCTTCGAATCGAACGAGCGAAATTTCGTTTACTGGTACGAGCGGCGGAACCGGGGCGTTTTTCTGGCCGCGACGCCCATCGACGTGAGCCAAGTCCTGCGCGAGAGATTGTTCGAAGCCTTTGATACGGTGATCCTGACTTCGGCCACGCTCACCGTCGGCGGGCGCTTCGAGTTCATCCGGCAGCGGCTGGGCCTGGACCACACGCTGGAGCGCGCGCTGCCTCCGGAATTCGACTATGCCTCGCAGGCGCTCCTCTATCTCCCTCGCGCCGTGCCGGATGTGCGCGACGCGGGTTTTCCCGCGAAAGCCGCCGACGAAATCGTGCGCCTGTTGGAGAGCACCGAAGGGCGCACCTTCTGCCTGTTCACAAGCTATGCGCAGATGAACGATCTCTACGAGCGGGTGAAGACGCGCGTCTCTTATCCCTTGCTGTTGCAGGGCACGGCCCCGCGGAGCATCCTGCTCGAACGGTTTCGGACGACGCCACATGCCGTTCTCTTCGCGACGTCCAGTTTCTGGCAGGGTGTGGACGTTCCCGGCGAGCAGCTCTCCTGCGTAATCGTGGACCGGCTGCCGTTCGCCGTGCCGTCGGATCCGGTGGTGGCGGCGCGGGTGAATGCACTGAAGGAGGACGGGCGCGACGCATTTGCCGAGTACCAGGTGCCCCAGGCTGTGCTGGCGCTCAAGCAGGGATTCGGGCGCCTGATCCGCACGAAGACGGACCGCGGCATCCTGGCGCTGCTCGATACCCGCATCGAACGGATGCGCTATGGTAAGATTTTTCTGGAATCGCTGCCGAGCTACGGGATGACACGAGACATTGCAGAGATCTCCCGGTTTCTTGCAGCGGAGCGACCGTCCTCGCCGGGAACCTGAGAGGCGGGAGTCTTTACCGGAGAAAGATGTTTCACGTCAGCGTGGAAGAGACGTTTTCCGCGGGTCACGCCCTGCGCGGATACAAGGGCAAGTGCGAGAATCCGCACGGGCACAATTATCGCGTGCGCGTAGCCGTGGAGGGCCCGCAACTTGATTCCATCGGGCTGCTCGCCGATTTTCTCCATTTGAAGTCGGCGCTGCGCGAGATCATCCAGCCGCTCGATCACCAGTTCCTGAACGACCTAGAAGCGTTTCGAGCGGTAAACCCCTCGGCTGAAAACATGGCGAAGTACTTCTACGATGAATCGCTGCGGCTGCTGGCGCAGCTCCCTCCGGGCGCGCGGATCACGGAGGTAACTGTCTGGGAGACGGACACGAGCCTGGCGCGATACCGGCCCGGCAAGTAGGGCGATCCGGCGGACGCCCATGAACCGTTCTTTTCTCATCATTTTCATTCCCGCCATCATCGTCGCGGCCTATTACATCTTTGCGTTACGGCATTTCGGGCTGCCCGCGGGTTTTCTGCGATTGTCCGTGGTGATCGCGGGATTTCTGCTGGCGAGCTGGCTGGTCCGGCGGCGGGCGGCGAGGAAAACGAAGTCACCGGTCCGTGAACCATGATCGTCACCGAGATTTTCAAATCGATCCAGGGGGAAGGCACGCGCGCGGGACTCCCCTGCATCTTCGTGCGGCTGACGGGCTGCAACCTCCGCTGCACGTGGTGCGATACAGCCTACGCATTTCACGGCGGAACAAAAATGACCGCCGCAGAAGTGTTGTTGCGCGTGGACGAGCTTGCGGGGCGGAGCGCGACGCAACCAGACGGCCCGGCGCGGATTCCGCTGGTGGAACTGACCGGCGGGGAACCCCTGCTGCAGGAGGAGGTCTACCCGCTCGTGGAAAAGCTTTTCGCGGCGTCCTATACGGTGATGGTCGAGACAAGCGGAGAGCGGTTCATTGGACGCCTGCCGCGCGAGGTCATCAAGATTGTGGACGTGAAGTGCCCCGACTCCGGCGAGCACGGCAAGTTTGCCATGGAAAATCTTTCGGCGCTCGGGCCGGACGACGAGGTGAAATTTGTCGTTGCGAGCCGCCGCGATTTTGAGTTTGCGCGCGATTTTGAGCGCCAGCACGAACTCGCCGGACGTGTGAAGCAGGTGCTCTTTTCACCGGTATTCGAAGATCCGGCGGGGAACTGGCCGGGGCTGAATCCGCGGATGCTTGCGGAATGGATCCTCGAAGAACGGCTGCCGGTGCGGCTCGGTTTGCAGTTGCACAAGTTTATCTGGGACCCGGCCGCGCGGGGTGTCTGACGCGGAGCAAGCGGTGCGCCATCCCGGAGGCGGCTCGACGGTCCACCGGTAGATTAGGTTGCTATGTTTGTTCTTAGCTCAAGGCGGCCGGACCTGGCGGAGAAACTGCTCGCTCTGATCAACCCCTGAGCGGCTGGATACGGTGCGGCTCGCCGTGATGCGCATCGGTGCTTCAATCGCCCGAGTGGCTCGGGCAGCGCAAGATCCAAGGACATGATGGAAGCGAAACCCCAAGCGGTCGTTCTCCTGAGCGGAGGAATGGATTCCTGCGTGGCGGCGGCGATTGCGCGTGAGCGCCATGGCGCCGCACATCTCGCGCTGCTGCATGTAGGTTACGGGCAGCGGACGGAGCGCCGGGAGCGCCGCGCCTTCGAGGAGATCGCCGAGTTCTACGGCGTGCAGGAACGACTCGCCGTCCGCCTCGACCATTTCCGGGCCATCGGCGGCTCGGCGCTGACCGACCCCGCGATTGCGGTTCCCGAGAACGAACTTGGAGTTCCCAGCCCGCGGGGGAGATTGATACCCGTCACGTATGTGCCGTTCCGCAATGCCCATTTTCTATCCATCGCCGTGAGTTGGGCGGAAGCGATTGGCGCCGGCGCGGTGTACATCGGCGCCGTTGCGGAAGACAGCTCCGGCTACCCGGATTGCCGGCCCGAATACTACCGCGCCTTCCAGGAAGTGGTGCGAGCGGGCACGCGTCCGGAAACGCAAATTGAGATCGTGACTCCAGTCATTGCGATGAAGAAGAAAGCGATCGTCCAACAGGGCATCGCCCTGGGCGCACCGCTGCATCTAACCTGGTCGTGTTACCAGAGCGAAGAGGTGGCCTGCGGTGCGTGCGATAGTTGTCTGCTCAGACTGCGGGCTTTCGCTGAAGCCGGGCAGACCGATCCCATCCGCTACCGGCGCGCCGTCTCCGCACAACCGTGAGCTTGCCCGGGTGGCCGGGAGCGGGCTTTGAATCCGCCGCAAAAGAGGATAATAATGGGCTGCGCAGACTGGTTGAGCCGGGGAGCGATTTTTCGCTTTGCCGGCGCAAAGAACAAAGGCACCCGGAGAGCTGCCAAGGAGAGTTTGGTATGAAGCAAAACAGGTACGTGGGGCTGCGCGCGGCGCTTCTGCTTGCGGCACTCCTCTGCATGCTTGCGCCTCGCGCCGCGGCACAGTTCAATGGCTCGGTTCGCGGCAAGATCCTCGATCAGGAAGGAAAACCCTGGGCCAATATCGGCGTCCAACTGGTAACGGAGCAGGGCCGGGGCACGGATGCAAAGACCGACGCCAAAGGAAACTACGTATTTGGCATCGTGAAACCGGGCGTCTATCGCGTGAATGTTCTGTTGCCGAACCAAGCGCCGTATAAAGGCGACCAGTTTCAGGTGGATGCGGCCAAGGAAGTAATCCAAGACTTCAATTTTAAGGGAATTTTATCGAAGCAGACTGGCTACGCTGAGGCGGCCAAGAAGCAAGAAGAGGAGATAAAGAAGGTTGAAGGTGTGAAGGGCCACTTTGGCGCGGGGAATGCAATTCTGGAACAGATGCGCCAGGTGAAGAACGAACTGGCGAAAGCGCCAGCGGATCAGCGGGACGCGCTGAAGCAGAAGCTGACGGATCTCTCGAATCGGGCAGCGGGTGAATTCCAGGAGGCGCAGAAGGGCCTCGGGGAGAAAGATTCCAATCATCATAAAATCTGGGCGAGCCTGGGTTCCGCGTATGACTTGGCGGGGCGTGACGAGGAGGCCATCAACGCCTACAAGCAGGCCATTGCCTTGGAGGGAGATTCGCCCGACGCCGCCATCAACTACAATAGCCTCGGCAACGTGCTGGCACGCCAGGGCAAGGTGGACGATGCACGCGCCGCTTATCTGAAAAGCACCCAGATCGACCCCGCAAACGCCGCCATGGCTTGGCGGAATTTCGGAATCAGTCTCCACAATGCGGGCCGCATGAAGGAGTCCGTGGAACCTCTGAAGAAGGCGACAGAGCTTGACCCCAAGAGCGCCCAGGGCTGGTACCTGCTCGCCACCTCGCTCGTCAGCACGTCGGAATACAAACAGGTTGGCGACAAGCTCGAAATCAAAATTCCCGAAGGAACCGTGGAAGCTTACCAGAAGGCGCTCGAACTGGACCCGAATGGTCCCTACGGCGCTCTTGCAAAACAGGGACTCGAGGGCCTCCAGCAAATCGCTCCGGGTATTCAAACGAAGGTCAACACAAAGAAGAAGAAGTCCTGATTGCCCCGGTTTTTCCTCGCAGCTCGAAGGCCGGCCATGAGAGGGCCGTCCTCTTTGCGTGACGGGCGGCTTGAGGAGACGGCGAACCGCGCGGTGCAGGAGCTAACTGTGGGTCAGGGTTCCGGTCGTTTTTGTCCGCCGGAGCGCCCAACTGAACGCCGTCATGGATACCGGCAGCAGAATCGCCGCGGATAAGAGAAGCACCCCCAACGGTTGCAGGAGCTCAAGAAAGCCGGCGCCCGCAAGCAGCGACGCGCGCATGGCCTCCAGCGCGTAAGTGACCGGATTAAGCCGGGCGAGGAGTTGCAGCCATCCCGGGAGAGTGCTGAGCGGAAAAAGCATGCCGCTGACGATGCTCGAAATCCCCAGTAAGATCCACTTTGCCGGGTTGCCGCGCTTGAAGAGCAGGAGATAACTCGCCGAAAGAATCCCCAGACCGGAGAATGCCAGAATGGAAGCCAGCAGCACGACGACAACGCCGGCCCAATTTGCTTTGCCCAGCGGAAAGCCGAAGAGGATAGCTCCCCAGCCGAGATAGACGGCGACGCGCAGCGTCGTAACCAGGAATGGATAAAACGCCGAGCCCGCCAAAATCACCAGCAAGGAAGTCTGCGTGACAAGAAGGGGCTCCAGCGTGCCGGAGTTGCGCGCTTCCTCGAGGCTGCGGTCAAAGGCGTCCAGCGCGACGCTGAGGTAATCGAAGAAGGCAACGCCAACCAGCGCAAAAGCAAAATAACCGCCGCGCTGCGGCAGGGCTTGCGAGAGAGCCGGGTTGTCCACGAAGCGAGCGACGTAATAAAAGAGAGTTGCGCCAAAAAGTGTTTCCACGGCCTCAAGGAGGAACGGAACTCGATAAGTGCGCGCGATAAGCAGGTCGCGGCGGAAGAAAAGCCACAACTCGCGCAGGGTCCGGGCGTTCAAGATTCCTCCCCGGCCGTTGAACTATCCGAGTGAGGCCGCCCGGTGAGACGAAACAACGCTTCCTCGAGTGTCGCCGCGCCCGCTTTGGCGCGAATGGCCGCCGCTGTGTCGAGAGCCAGAAGCTTCCCGGAATCGAGGATGGCGACGCGGTCGGCGAGCTGCTCGACTTCGGCGAGGGTGTGCGAGGCGAAAAGCAAAGTGGTTCCGTCACGCTCGACCACCTCGCGGCGGAGATAGCGGCGAAACTCGGCGGCGCCCAGGGCGTCCAGGCTGCGCGTCGGTTCATCGAGCAATAAAACCCGCGGACCGTGGAGAAGCGCCCGCGCCAGGCTGAGGCGCTGCACGGTGCCGGTGGAGAGCAGCCGTGTCTGCCGATCGAGAGCTGCGGCAATGCTGAGATACTGGGCGAGCCGTTCGGTGCGCCGCTCGATCTCCGCGACCGAGAGGTGATGGAGTTGCCCGAAAAACCGCAGGTTTTCGCGCCCGGTGAGCCGCGCATAAAAACCGCGGTCGCTGCCGGCGTGATATCCGAACAGGCGGCGCACTTCCCGGGAACGGCGCACCGTGTCGTGGCCGCCGATACGCGCCTGGCCGCGGGTCGGCAGGAGGAGCGTTGCGAGAATGCGGAGAAGAGTGGACTTGCCTGCCCCATTCGCGCCCAACAGCCCCACGGACTCGCCGTCGCGCACTTCGAAAGTGATTCCGGAAAGAGCCACCGCTGTCGGCCGTTCGAATGGTTGGAGGAAGGCCCGCCAGCCGCCCCGCACAACAGGGAAAAGTTTATCGAGAGATTCGACGGCGATCGCGGGTTCAGCCACTTGCGAACTTATAGCGTGTCTTCCGGAGGAAGACAATCCGCGTTCGGGATGCGACGGCAATGGAAGCGCGCCGGGTATCCCGGTACACTAGGGAATTGAGCTTGCTTCGCTTGCGGGGAAGCTTGGCTGCGCGTGTTGGCGGCAAGGTGCATTCGAATTTAGCAAGGCAAGCGCAGTGCGTTTCCGCGCTTTCGATGATTCCCACGGCACAAAGCGGTCGCGTGGCATCCTGGGAACTGCTCTGCGCCTGCTGCGCTTCGCGCCCTGTGGCCGCAAACATCCTCGAGACTTTGCAGCGCCCGTTCGATTGGCCCTCACTTCTGGTGCTGGCTCGGGACCACGGCGTATTTCCTTTGCTGGCAAAAGCGTTGGCGGAAACCGATGCGATCGCGGCGCTGCCCGCGTCGCTACGGCAGGAACTGGAAGAGACGCGCCGCAAACATGTTCTGTTCACGCTGTCCCTCACGGCGGAATTCTTCCGCGTGGCCGATCGCTTCCAGGCCGCCGGAATCGAGGCCGTTGTCGTCAAAGGCCCGGTGCTCGGGGTGCAGGCCTTCGGAGATCCCGGCCTGCGGCAGTATTCCGATCTTGATCTCGTGTTGCGCCACGCCGACGTCTTGCGGGCGGCGCGGATCATGGAAGAGTGCGGCTTCGCCTCGCAGGTACCGCTCGACGCGGCAGCAAAGAAAATTCCCGGTCAATTTCTGTTCGTTCGTGAACAGACGCGTTCCATTGTGGAGCTGCACACGGAGCGCACGCTCCGGTATTTCACACGGCCTATCCCCATCGAATCTTTTTTCGCCCGGCGAACGCAGGTTTCCCTCGACGGACGGCGCGTGCCGGCGCTCTGCCCGGAGGACACGCTTGTCTTCATCTGCGTCCACGGCTCGAAACACTTTTGGGAGCGCTTGATGTGGATCGCCGACGTGGCGGGTCTGTTGAATCGGCAGATGGCCCTGGATTGGGGCAGGGTTTTCGCCGTTGCGCGCGAGACGCGCACGGAACGCATGGTGCGTTTGGGTCTTTGTCTGGCGAGGGACGTTCTCGGCGCGGAATTGCACCCCCAGGCGGCCACGGAGGTGAGTGGCAATCCAGTGGCCGCGCGTCTTGCCGTTGAGATACAGCGGAAACTGCCGTTGGGAGAACCCTCGAGCAAGACCGCATTCGGGCGGGCGATGATCCGGATGCGGATGGGCGGTGGATTTTTTCGTGGCGCCCGGTACCTGCTGCGGCTCGCTTTTTCGCCGACGGAAGAGGACTGGGGCGGTGGCCGGCCGGGAAACCGCGCCGCGTGGATGGATGCGGTCCGCCGGCCGTTGCGGCTCGCCCGGAAACACCACATCGCGCCCGAGTCTCGCGAGGAGGAGAAAAGTTCGTCTCCAAAAGCTGAGAATCAGCCGGCTCCCGAAACAAGAAAAGCCCGGGTGTGACCCCGGGCCTCTCCTGAAGGATTGGATTTCAGATATTGGTGCCGTGCACGAGCTTGCGTGGTTTTGGTTTCGCGGGCGGCTCGATGGTGACATCCACCGAAATTTCGCTGCGGTTGCGGATCACCCCGAGCTTCACTGTTTTCTGTTCGTGCAACCCCGCAAGTTTTTCCCGCAGGTCGCCGATGGTGCGGAGGCGCTCTCCGTTGAACTTGATGAGAACGTCGCCGGCTTTGACTCCGCCCTTCTCCGCGGCCGAGCCGCTCTGTACTTCCCGGACGAGGATACCCTCGCCGTCCGGAACGCCAAAATAGGAGCCGAGCTGGCCGCCGAGGTCTTCGCCGTCTATGCCAAGCCTCGCACGGTTACCCGGAAAGAAGTCTCCGCTCCACACGAAAGGCGCAACTTTCGGCATGTCGCGTAACGTAAAAATGTGCGTAGAAGGCCCTTTCAAGATTTTTTTCCGTCGTTCCTCCGCTTTGCCGAGCGTGGCGGTAATGTTCTGCGCCCGGCCGTCGCGGATGATGCCCAGTTGGACCGTGCGCCCCGCGGGAATCTCATGGATCAACCGGCGGAACTGGAGCGCTCCCTCAATGCGTTGGCCGTTGATTTCCGTGACGACATCGTTCTCCTTCAACCCCGCCTGGGCCGCAGGGCTGTCGGGTATGACGTTCGTCAGCAGAACGCCGCGTTCCCCCGGCAGCTTGAGTTCTTTTGCTTTGTCGGCATCCACGTCCCGAGTTTCGACGCCCAGCCAACTGGAGCCATCGTCCAGATCGGTAAGGATACTAACCTGATCTTCGAGAAGCGCCATGGCGTCGTCCCCTTCTTCGTCGAGGATGCGCGGGGCCACTTTCTGGGCTTCCTGGGCCAGCCGGTACGCGAGCTGAATCTGCCCCTGGTTGCGAAGCAGGTCCGCCAGTGCACGCTCCAACCGTTGCGTGTATCGTTGACTCAATTGCGCCGCCGCAGGCTCATCCGGCTCCGGCTTGGTTTGGGACGGCCCGGGTAGGGCTACCAGGACAACTCCCAGTGCAGCGATTCCTCCTATGGTCCAGATCGATCGATAAGTCATAGTCATTTCCTCTCTTTTGTCTCTCGTGCGGAGCGCGCCCGGTTGCCTTCCTAGACGCTCGACCGCAAGGTGACCACTCGAATGCCTCCATTCACGGTCCGCAGCCGGATAAGACCTCCGCCGTTCCCGAGTTTGCCGCGAACCTCGCGCGGCACCAGCGAACTTTCCAGCACGATGGGGAGCTCCGTACGGAATTCACCGTTCAGGCTGAGCGCTTCGAGCCGCGCCTGGGTATCGGAGGGAACGGCCAACTGCAACGAGCCGTTCGTCGTTTCCGCGTTCGCTTCGTCGGTGCTCCGAAAGCGAGCGAGCTCGAGATACACGTCCCCGTTGGTCGTCCGGGCGTGCACGGTGCCGCCGCCATCGTAAACTTCGATGTTCCCGTTGACCGTGTGAAGATCACGGAGGGAGTCCACGCCGGAGATGCGGAGCGTGCCGTTGATCGTGCCGATGTGTTCCACCCGCGCGGTGTGCGGCAGCCGAATGGTGTAGTCAACGGTGACCTCGACCCCTTCGTCCTGCGGGTACTGGGTGACCACGGAAATGGCATCGGGCTTTGCGGTCACGTCTATATGGACGCGGTCCAAGTCGGAACGGCTTGTTTTCGCTGTCTTGGTGGCGCGGATTTCGACTTCGGGCCGGTCCCATCCTTGAACCTCTACCGTGCCGTTGACGTTCTGGAGTTCAAAAGTCCCCCCCGGCTGCAGCGGGTAGGTGTGCTCGAAATCGTTGCGATAGGCGAAGCACGGCGTGGCAAGCAGCGCCGCGAGGGCGAGAGACACAAACAAGAACCGGCGAATAAGTCTGATGGACATTGGCGCGATCCTCCTCCGTCAATCGATTCGCGAACAAGAACCGTTCGGGACCCGGGACCGAGCAGCGCGCAACCGCGCCGCTAATGCAGAAGAAAATTGAACGACACCTCGGAGATGACCTTTACCGGCTTGCCGCCCACCAGACGCGGCCGGTAGCGCCACTGCTTCACAGCGACAATCGCCGCGTCGGCCAGGACGGGCTCGCCCTGCAGGATTTTCAAGACTTCCACGCGTCCCTCTTTCCCGACGCGCACCCGGAGTTTCACCCATCCCTGGATGCCGGCCTGAATCGCAATCTTCGGGTAGGCCGGCGCGGGTGCATGGGTGGCCCGTTTCTGCAGTTCTTCCGAGTCTTCACTCACCCCTCCGTAGAATCTCTCCTCCCACTGGACGAGCCAGGGGCCGAACCAGCTGCTCTTATCACCAGCCTGCTGCGCCTGCGGCTCGACCGGATGTTCAGGCGCCTCCACGGTCGGGCCGATCCGGAACTGAACTTCCTGGAGGCGCTTCTGGATGCGCGCGAGCTGTTCCTGGACAAGCGCATTGCGGAGCGCCACGACGGAGTCCAGATATTTGAGCTGGATATTGCCCGAAGCGGTGCGCAACCGGAGCACGGCGCCTCCGCCGTTGAGCGCGCCGCTAGCGTGGACCGATCCGCCCGAGCGCGGGCCCTCCGGTTCAATTTTCAGGGGAAGAGAAGGATCGATCTGAATCCTGCCCGGACCGCCCGATTCGACGACGGCTTCAATGTTCGCGGCAAGATTGCGCGGCAGATAAACCACGATGTCGCCCAGGCCGGAAGAGAGCTGAGAGGCTCCCGCGAGCCGGACGGCGCCGCCGTGCAAGGATGCCTCGGGGTTGATGAAAGCGGTGATCGTGCCGCCGGCTGTTGCGGCGCGGACGGAACCCGCGACACGCGTCAGGCAGATGCTGCCGCTGGTCGTTTCCACCTCCATCGGCCCGGAGACGTAGGTAATGCGAATCCCGCCGCCGCCCGTCTGGGCGCGAACCGATCCGCGCACTTCACCGAAGTCGATCTGCCCGCCGACGGTGTGCACGGCAACGATGCCCCCCGCGCGGCCCACGGCGATGTTTCCGCCATCGGTGCTCAGGTCGGCGCGGGCGCCGATCTCCACGGCGTGGATGTGGCCGCCGCCCGAATGGAGCTTTGCATCCCCGGTAATCGTTCCCGCCGTGATATGCCCCCCCCCGGTGGAGGCATCGAGATCGCCGGCAACATCCTGCACGGTGATGTGTCCGCCTTGTGTCTCGAGCCGGGCGGCCACCGCGCCGGCAGGCAGGCCGTGTAGACCCGCACCCCCGACCCGGCCGCAGCGAATGTTTCCCCCCTGCGTGATGAGCACCACGGCGCCATCGAGATCAAGAGTCTCGATATCGCCCGCGCCGGTGGTGACTTCCACGCTGTAGTTGCGCGGCACGGTTACTTCAAAACGCACCCAGAACTGCGCCATCGTTTTCCGCGTGTGCGCGGCCTGCGGCGGCAGCGCGCCGGTGATTTGCACGCCCGCAGGAGTGGATTTGGCCGCGAGCGAATATTGCGCGAGGAGCTGGTCCGCCGCCGGTGCAACCGCATCGGTTTCAATCCGCACGGTGTAGCGCACGGACGGCGCTTCGTCAGGTGGAAGTGTGATGATGCGGACCGAGCCGAGATCCGCGGTGAGTTTCAGGCGGAGGCCCGTTTTCGTTGCGAGATTCCCGGTGCGCACGGCCGAGGCATGCGGCGCTCCCGGATCGCTGGCCGCAGGTTCCGCGTTGCGCGGTTCGTGCGCCGCCCGGGCAGCCGGCGATGCGGCGATGAAGAAGCTCCCCAGGAGTACGAACAACGGAAAGAGCCGGAGCGTCCTGTTTCTCCGCAACGAGGGGCGTTGAGTTTGCGTCGTCGGCATAAGCTCCAAAAGTTGAAACGGAATTAGTGGACCTCGCGGGGCCCGATCTGGCGCAGCGCGGCGGCGCTCCGCAGCCGTACGAAGCGGTTGGGATCCTTGCGCGTCAGATTCTCGAGCGCGCGAAGAATCCGGGCGACGGACGGATCAACCGGCGGCGAATTCACACCCGGCGCTCCCGGTGAGAGCGCTGGCGCCGGGATCGGAGCCACGACCACGAGAGGATCGCCTTCTTCGTCCTGCAGCGAACTCACCAGCAGGTTCACAGCTTCGACACGCACGCTGGAATTTCCATCGTGTTCGAGCGTGTCGAGCAGAACCTGGCGGACGTCGGCTTGCTCCGACGAATCGCGCAGCGCATCGAGCGCCTTCAGCCGCACCGCCGGGTTTTCGTCTCTCCGTGCGGCGGCGAAGAGCGCGCGACGAACGTCTGCATCCTTCGTGGCGGGCTTCAGCGCGTCCAGGCAGTCGAGCCGTATCCCGGTGTCGAACCGCTGACCATGCTCGACGACGTAAATGAGGACGCGGCGCACGCCGGCGTCATCGAGGTTCCCGGAGAGAACGAAAGGCTGTTCCGCACGCAACTGCAACCGGACGGATCCCAACTCGGCGTCGGAAGAAGGCGCAAAATTAATTCCGGCCACGGCCATTTTTGCCAGCTGATCCTCGGTGAGCGGCGAGGCGGCGCGCACGATGCGGCCGCGATCGGGAGTTCCGTCGCCCGTCTGGAACAGGGGAGACCGAGCTCCAACGAAGATGCCGAGCAGCACGAGCAGGGCAGCGCTCCACGCCGGGCGGAACGCCATGAGCCGCCGGAACCATCCGAAAACCTGCCAGTGAGCCTTTTCCTCCGGCGCCGCCAAATCGTCCAGCGATTCCGCAAGTTCGCTGCGACACTGCGAAAGCAGAATGTCCGATGGGTCCAACCGATCGGCAGGCTGCGGCGCGACGGCGATGAGAGCCAGCAGGGCGCGCTCCTCTCGAAACTGAGCCGCACACCGCGCGCAAGCGGCCAGATGCGCGGCCACCGGCTCGCGCTCCTGCGGTTCGAGATCCCCTGATGCGAAGAAGGGCAGAAGCGGCGCGGCCTCCGAACAGTTCATCGCGCGCTCGGCGGCATTTTCCTCCGGCCGGCTCATCGCAATTCACCCAACTGGCTGCGCAATTTTCGGGTCGCGCGGAAAAGAGAGTTCTTCACCGTCTCTTCCGTGGTTCCGAGTACCTCGCCGATGGCCCGGAGCTTCAATCCGTGGTAGTGCTTCATTTCGAAGACGATCCGCTCGCGCGGGGAAAGCCGCAGCATGGCCGTGGCGAGCCGTCTCTCGATCTCCTTGCCGATCAGCTGCCTTTCCGGATCCAGTGTGGCGCGGTCTTCGCGCTGCCTTTCGAAAAAGTTTGTGACGCTATCCTCACCCTGAGCGGAAGCCAGTTCGGGGGCCTGGTCTTCCGGCCGCGCCTTTCTCCGGCGCAAATGGTCCAGGCAAACATTGGTGACGACGCGATAGAGCCAGGTATAAAAGCTGCATTCGAAACGGAAGCGGTGCAGGTTTCGATAGACTTTCAGGAAAGCTTCCTGGTAGACGTCGCGCGCGTCCTCCGGCCGGCGCATCAGGTTGAGCGCCAGGCGCAGCACTTCCCGGTCATAACGGTGGACGAGCTCTTCAAAGGCAGCGCGGTTGCCCGCCTGCGCTTCGGCCACCAACGACCGGTCGTCGAGCTCGGACAAGGAGGTCACCGTGGGCAGGGCGGCCTGGCTACTGCCGGCCCGGCCGGTTGAAGCGGCGAGCGCAAACGTCCAACGAAGAAGCGGCATTTTTCGCTGAGGATTCCCTGTCGCGGCAATGTCCTCCCGGCCTGGGGAGACCTGATTCCCACACGGCCAGAGCCCGCTCGAGCGGGTTCCGCGAGCATCACCCAATATGGACGGATTGCTATCCGTTGGGTGAGCAGCCCCTTCCTTCCTTAAGGACGCAAATTGGATACGCATTGTTTCCAGACTCGGGCGCGGGCTGCGGGGTTGCTTACCCCTGCTGGCTGACCCCTTGGATCGCCCCAACCCCTGTAGAATCAGTATGAAGCCGCCATTTGATGAGTGGCCATGCGAAGAGCAGTACCAGGGCGAACAGCACGGCAAAGCCGTTTTCCCGGTAGAAGGAGTTGGGCTGGGACAACAACCGCACACCATCCACGAGAAGGGCGCTCCCCGCTACGATCAGGAAGTATCCGAGGAGATTGAACCGCACCAGGCGGGACACACCCAGGACGATCACGCCGAGCATCATGCCGCGTTCGACAAACTGCTTCGCGAAATCGGCTGAATTGCCCCAGTTCCAAACCATGAAAAACGCCGCCAGGACGAATAGCAGGACCCGCAACCAAGTCCGGCGGAATTCGGCGGCGATAAAGGAAGCCGCCAGTGCGATGAGCCCCGCCATGAAGAGTCCCAGCGTCACGGCGTCGCAGATCGCCGCAACGGCGGGGAGCGTCGCGTAGAACTTTGAATCCACGCCGGCTCCCAGCGAGCGCTGCAGCGTGGGCCAGTGGGAGAGCGCCTTCTCCACCAGCCACTCGATCGCCAGGAATGCGGACGTTCCGCCGAACCCGATCCACAAGGCGTCGCGATAGTAGCTTCCGGGCAACCGCCCTTTCGCCGGCAGCCGATCTTCTCCGAAGGCGCGGCTGCCGTAGGCCCATGCCAGCCCGAACAGGAGCGTGATGCTCCCGAACTGAAACGCACCGAGGATCAGTACCTGCACTGCGCCGATACCCGTCATGTACCGGAAGGGAATCTCCGTGCTGTACTTCGCGAGCAGGTTTTGCATAAACGTGCCCAAGGCGACGTTCAGCAGGAAGGCTCCCGTTCCCACCGCGCCCCATTTCGCAAGCACTTTCCATGGCACGCCGCTCGGCTGGGATCGCAGGCGCAGCAGATAAAGAATCAGCGCCATGAGGGCGAGCCCCCCGAAGAACACGCCGCTCCCGATTTGATAGAGCGTTCGGGGAAGAGAGAACTCTTCCTGGTGGCGGCGCCATTCTTCGGGGATTTTCACAAACGTCCGGTAATTCGTCACTTCGTCGCCGAGAACCTGCACTTCGAACCGCGCATAGGCCGGGCCGGCGGGAAACCTGGCGGGCCCCGAAGGAGCCGCCAGCGGAACAACCTCTTCCCAAGTGAGCGTGTGATCAATCCGATGCGGTTTCTTATCTGAATTGGACTCGACGAGATGCCACTCCTGAAGGTCCAGTTTCTTCTTCTCGCGCAAAAAGCTCTCGGCGGCCGCAATGGCTTGTTCTTTGTCGAGTGATGCTCCGGGGGCATTCTCAGCAAGCGTGTGCCGGACAGAATGGAGCGCGCCGTCCGGGCGGAGAATCACCGCGTATTCTTCGACCTGGCTGTCGCGAAAATAGCGCACGCGCCAGAGCTCCCCCGGCACTTTACTTTCATATACGAAGTTTGCGCCTTTGATTCCCAGGCTCTCGCGCAGGTATTCATTGGTGTAAGAATCCATCACCGAAACGAAAGTTGTGGCCGTACGGTAGGTTTCCGGCTTCACGCCGCGCGCCTGAAGCGCTTCATTCCCGATGCGCCGCGCATCGCGCGCGTTGATCTTCAGCTTTACGTAATCCCCGAGCGATTCAGGCTTCACCTTCCAGGAGAACAGTGCCCCGGCAACGAGGCAGACCAATAGCAAGCCCACCAGGATTCCGATCGTGCTCCGCGACAGCGCGTCGTAGCGTTTCGTGGAGACGGCCGCAGTTTCCGCCGTAACCGGCGAAATCAGGCGAACGTCGGGGAGCGGCTCTGCCTGATTGAGGAGTGTTTCATCCGCTTCGAATCCGCGGCGCAGCAAATAGGAAACCCCGGCGAAGGCGAGCGGCGCCACCGCCGCCGCTCCCACGACCACCCCGGAGAGCTTGAAATAGAGGCTGTCGGAGCGGATGAGCAACAATCCGATGAGAAGCGCGTCCACGGTGTAATGCCAGATGAGGGTCGCCAGAATTCCCCAGCGGAGCATCACCAGGCCCGCGACGATTCCGATAATCCCGACTTCGATCCCGCGGATGTAGCCGGGTTCCTGCGGATACGTACTGTGGAGGAAGCTCCAGGCAAAGGCCGGCAGGATCACGGCGATCCAGCGCGACTTCGTCAGCCGCTCGAGGAACGGAATGGCGAAAAGGCGAAAGAGAAACTCTTCACTTGTGGCTGCGAGC
This sequence comes from Candidatus Acidiferrales bacterium, assembly GCA_035545075.1. GTDB lineage: Bacteria > Acidobacteriota > Terriglobia > Acidiferrales > UBA7541 > Acidiferrum. The sequence continues at coordinate 725 of DASZZJ010000095.1, read as the reverse complement.
AGGCCGATGGCAACGCCCGAGATCCAGGGGAACGCCGTGTTGATCGTGTCCGAGTAATTCAATTCCTGCGGCGCCCAGACGCCGAACTTCCGTCCGTAGAGGTAGAACGCAACGACGAAGCCGATGTGCGCTGCTGCCAGGCAGAGGCCGACAAACGCCGCATTGAAGAATTCTCTTGTGCGGAGTCCGCGGAGCGTGAGCGCCGCGGAGAGGCGCAGCCGACCAGGTTGCGAAACGCGGTAGAGCGGCTCGGCCGCGGGAAGAATCAGAGCGACGGTCAGCGCCGAGAGAACGGCAAAGAGGATGGCGCCCACGATGCGCATCGCGACGAAGCTGCCGTAGGAGTCCTTGGTGTCGTAGCCGGCGCGCAGCAGCGGCCATTCGTTGACCTGCATCAGGAAAAGGAGAACAGCAACGACAAGCCCGAGCTTGATGGCCCCGCCCCAGCGCGTTTGCCCGCGCCGCGTCAGCGAAATCGCAAGCCATATCGCGCTCCCGAACAGCAAGAGATAAGGAACGATCGCCACCACGCCGTAGAACTCGTTGCTGGACCTCAGCTCCTGGAAGCCGCGCTGCCACGCCTCCGGCACCTGCAGGTACTCCTCGACACGGCCAATGCGGTCGCCCTGGAGCGTCACGCGCATGCGGTACGGCGCGTCTTTTGCCCGGAAACCCCGCTTTTCCCACGTGAACGACCAGTCGAGGCGTTTCGGACGCTGCGTCGA
>DASZZJ010000094.1:0-2123 GCA_035545075.1 Candidatus Acidiferrales bacterium | reverse complement strand
GATCGCACCTTGCAGGCTCAACTGGATCTTTCCGTCTTGGATCATCTGGTCGAGCCGCGGCGAATTTGTCAGGTTCGGCTCTTCCACCCGGACGGGGCGGTAGGGGTTGATGAGATTCGGGAACGGCCGCGGAGCCCGCGTAAAGTTGTGTTTCGAAAGCCCGAGCGAGAGCGGCGACCCCGCGCCTTCCGCCGGTTTCTGCGCCGGGGCAGGGGTTTGCCCCGCCTCCTGAGCGAAAGTGGGCGTGCCCGTGCCGGCCGCCAAAAGGCCTGCGAGCCATGCCGCGAAGATGGAGCGTGCGAAAGGCTTTCTCATGTTGGTATTCACCCCTTAGGTTTGGACGTACGGATAAATAGACGTATGAATCCTAAATCTGTAAAACGTTTGCGGGACACAATTTGTTTCACGGAATCGGCTCAGGTGCTCGAAATGGAAAGCGCGCCGCGTTCCTCCGCAAAAGTGCCAGTCTAGCAAGGGGCCGTTTTCTTGACAACGTCGCAGGTGGCGGCTAGGCTCCTGAAGCCTAAGCGGTTAGGCGCGCTCTGATTCATTGGTGCAATGAACACTCGCGATCAATTTCTGGCTCTTCTGGAGACGGCAGGCGCCGTCCGCCGCGGCCATTTTGAGCTGTCCAGCGGCTTGCACAGCGGCATCTACGTGCAGTGTGCCGTGGTTTTGCAGTACCCGCGGTATGCCGAACGCCTGGGCGCCGCGCTCGCCGCGCTGTTTCCGGATGCGCGGGTCGAGGCTGTCGTTTCCCCCGCCCTGGGGGGCCTCATCATTGGCCAGGAGGTCGCCCGCGCGCTCCCGCAGCCGTCGGGCGCATCCGGTGGTGGATGTCCGGCCCTCTTTGTCGAGCGCGATGCCGGCGGCATGCTCACCCTCCGCCGCGGGTTCAGCTTGGCTGACGGTCAGCGCGTTCTCGTGATCGAAGATGTTTGGACCACGGGAAGGTCCACCCTGGAAACCATCCATGTGGTCCAGGAAGCTGGCGGACGCGTCGTCGCCGCGGGCGCCTTGATCGACCGCAGCGGCGGCCGGGTCGAATTTCCTGTGCCCTCCGAAGCGCTCCTCGAGCTGCCTTTGGACAGCTTTACGCCCGCGGAATGCCCCCTGTGCCGCCAAGGCAGCACTCCCGCGAAACCCGGCAGCCGTTATGTTCCGGCGTGGCGCTGACTCATCGCCTCGTTCATCGCATGCGCAATTTCAAATTGACCATCGCCTACGATGGAACCGATTTCCACGGCTGGCAGGCTCAGGCCGGAAAGCCCACCATCCAGGGAGCCATCACCGATATCCTGCGGCGTATCACGCAGGAGGGGATCGTCCTCCACGGCGCGGGGCGCACCGACGCCGGCGTCCATGCGTTGGGGCAGGTTGCCAACTTCAGGACGCAGTCCGCTCTCGGCGCCGCCGAATTCCAGCGCGCCTGCAACGCCCTCCTGCCCCCGGCGATTCGCGTTGTTGCCGCCGAAGAGGTCGGCCCGGACTTTCATTCGCGCTGGGGCGCGCTCACGAAGACCTATCGCTACCGCCTCTTCCGCGAGCGCGTTGTCCCTCCGGCCGAGTGGCGCTACGTCCTCCACTACCCTTATCCGCTGGACGAGCTGGCCATGGCCCGCGCCGCCTCCCGCTTTGTCGGCAAACACGATTTCGCCGCTTTCGCAGCTTCCACCGGCTCCGAAGACGACGACCGAGAGCGCTCCACCGTGCGCGAGATTTTTTCCGCCGAGGTCCAGCGCTCCCCTGATGCCAATGAGCTGCACTTCACTATCCGTGGCCGCTCCTTCCTCCGCTACATGGTCCGCAAGATGACCGGGACTCTCCTCGACGTCGGCCGCGGCAAGCTGCAATTGGACGACATCGAGCTTCTGTTTGCCTCTCGCGACCGCTCCCGCTCCGGCCCCACCGTGCCTCCCCAGGGCCTCTGGATGCTTGCCGTTGAATACGCCGAGCCCTGGCGCATCGTTCCTTCCGTGTCTTGATCCCCGATTTCGGTTAAAATCCGGGAGATGGCCGCAACCGCACTTTCAACGGGCCTCCTCCCGTCGCTCGACCCCGCGACCGGCGAGGCCGTCTCGCACGTGGAGATGACTCCGCCCGGCGCGCTGCCGGGGCTGTTC
>DASZZJ010000093.1:0-16981 GCA_035545075.1 Candidatus Acidiferrales bacterium | reverse complement strand
GCGCAGGCTGACTTCGAGATCGTTGCGGTTGTAAAAGGCCCTGCCGCCGGTGCTGTAGGCCAGGTCGTTCATGGTGTGCTGTGATGCGAGATGATCGTCCTTTCCCAGCCCGGCGGAATCCACGGGATAGATGGCGACTTGAGCGCTCATCATGGCGTCCGTCACCTTCTTTACCAGCGCCGCATAACTTGTGGTGGCATTCATCTCCCGCACTGCGTCGAAGGTGGTCGGCATCCTGCTTATCCCCGGCCCCAAGTTCGCACCACTGACGCTGTCTCGCACAGCGGTCTCGGGGGCCAGCACCAGGGGGAAGCTTTCCGACAGCCAGATGACATTCTTGCGCCCGGGATATCCGGCAAGGGTCTGCGCCAGCGCATACAATTGGTTCAGCGTGGCCTCGATATTTCGCTCACTGGTGTGAAAATCACCCTTGGTGGTGAAAGGTGAGGCGCGGGACTCAATGCTCTCCGCGTTGTTCGTTTGGGCGGGCGGCTTGAACTTGGCTACCACTGCCTTCAGGGCCTTATTGTCCGTGGTGAAATCGTGCAGTAGCGTCAGCTTCCCCTGCATGGCAAAGATGGCCAGCGGCTGGGTCAACCGGCCGCTGTCAAGATACTTGACCAAGGCATCCCGTGCTGCTGCGTGCCCGGCAAAATCTCCGTTGAGAGCATCCAGGAGTACGACGGTCAGCGCGCTCTCCGTCCGATAGCGCGGAGCGTTGGTGACGACGTCGGGCGCCAACTGCGTTACCGTTCCCGGAGCCTGCGTTGAACCGGAAGAAGGTTTCTGAAAGCTGAAGGCGCTGACCTTCTGCGGCTTGCCATCCTCCAATACCGTGAACTCCTCCGCCTCCAAGCCGGAAACCGGCGCCTTGTTTTTGTCCGTTGCCACCACGTCCACAATCACCAGACGGGTGGTTGCCCTCAGCACACCCTGTGGCTGGCTTGCCGGCGCGTTCTGCTGCGGCGGAGGGGTGGATTGGGCGAGACCGCCCGCCGGCGCAATGCACAGAAAAACGACACAGAACAAGCGGGAAAGCTGCAAACGGTTGATCCCCATGGCCACCCCTATGTCAAACACAAATACCACATTCCAGCCCTCAGGGCCACCTGCCTCCGGACCTCGCCCCGAAAAGCTCAAACGCACACCCACCTGCGCGCGATCCGCGCTCCATCGAAGCGGCGCCGTTTTTCTGAGGCGCTCTTTCCCTTGCTATACTGCTCGTCTCCCATGCCTTCGAGTTCAAGTCAAAAGAGAGCGCGGAAAAGGCCCGCCGCCGCGCCGCGTCTCGTCGCCCGCGTCGCTTTTCCCACACGCTACGGCCGCTTCACCCTCTTCGCTTTTCAGGGCCGCGGCCCTCAGCAAGACGCCATCGCGCTCGTCCGCGGACGCCTCCGCGGCCGTTCGGCCCCGCTCGTCCGCGTCCATTCGCAGTGTCTCACTGGCGACGTTCTCGCTTCTATCCGCTGCGACTGCCGCGCCCAGCTCGAGCTCTCCCTCAAACGAATCGGAAAAGCGCGCTCCGGCGTCTTCCTCTATCTCCCGCAGGAGGGCCGGGGCATTGGCCTCATGAACAAACTGCGCGCTTACGAATTGCAGGACCGCGGCATGGACACCGTCGAAGCCAACGAATCGCTCGGCTTCGCCGCCGACGCCCGGGACTACCGCTTCTCCGCCGAAATTCTCAAGTCCCTCGGCGCTCGCCGCATTCGTCTTCTCTCCAACAACCCGCAAAAGGTGGAGCAGCTCGAGCGGGCTGGCATCCGTGTCGTCCAGCGCATCCCCTGCCAGCCCCGCGTCCCGAAAATCTCCCGTTCCTATCTCAAAACCAAGAAGTCGAAAATGGGCCACCTTCTCGAGGGCATCTAAACCGCGCCTCCCGCGAAACCGGCGGATCTTGTCCCGAGTGAAACCGAGAGACCTCTGTGCCTTCCCCCTTGCGAATCTTTCCGCGCAATAGGATGCTGGGCCCCACCGGAGGTCATCGCGACATGACACGGGCCATCCAGCAGCGCGTCCTCTTCCGCGCCACTCCGCAAGAGCTCTTCGAGCTGTACATGGATTCACGCAAACATTCCCGGGCCACCGGCGCTCCCGCCAAAATCAGCCGTAAAATTGGCGGACCCTGGCGAGCTCACGGCGGACAGATCGGCGGAACGAATCTTCTGATCATTCCCGGCAAAATGGTCGTTCAGGCCTGGCGCGCCGGCTTCTGGAAGAAAGAAGAAGTCTCAATTCTGGTCCTGAAGTTCTCGAAGTCAAGAGGAGGCGGACAGGTCGATCTCGTGCACGCTGGCGTGCCGGCCCACGATTTCAAGGGCGTGCGGGAGGGCTGGCGGAAGTATTACTGGAAGCCCTGGCAGAAGTATCTCTCGGAGAGAAAACGAAAGAGGCGGGGTTAACAGTGCCATCCATTACTCTGACTCATCCCCCGCCGACAAACTGCACGATCTCGTAGCGGTCACCCACTTCAATCCGCGTTTCCTTCCACCGCCCTCGCGGCAGGATCTCCAGATTCCGCTCGATGGCCACGCGGCCCGAATCCAGTCCCAGCTCCTGCAGGAGCTCCACCACCGTCGCGCCGGCCCTTGTCTGCCGGTTTTCCCCGTTGACCGTAATCCCCGCGTCCGTCGACATCGTCACATTCAACTCCCCGGCGTCGCCGGCGCTTTCGGTTTGGCCCGCAGCTGAAATCGCAACTGTGTGTGCTCCGGCCCGTGCGCCGCGGACAGCGCCAGCGCCGCTTCTCCGTCGCCGAGCCACGGCATCACAAAACTGATCTGCGCACGCCCGTCCGGCCCCGTCTCCCGCACATACTCCGCCGGCACCGCCGCCCCCTCGATGCGCGCTTCCACGCGCGCGCCCGCAGCCGGCGCCCCCGTGGACTTGACCCGCACCTGCACTTCCAGGTGCGCCTGCCCCGCCTTCAGCCAGTCTTTCTGGTTCAGCAGCTGAATCTCCAGCCCCGGGCCCGCCGCTCCGGGCTCGCTCTGCGTCTCCGGCGCCGGGATCAATTTCAGCCTGCCGGAGCGGACCTCCTCCAGCGTGGACTTATGTTGCGCGTCTATCCTCTCCTGCAGCGTCCTTTCCATTTCGGGTGAGAGCGGCAACAGGTCGTGGTAGCTGTTCGTCCGCCGGTGCAGCGCTCTTCCATTCGAAAACACCGTGGTATCAATAAACGGGTGCTCGGCGCCGCGGTCTTCCGTCTGCACGTGGTAAGTGGCTCCTCCGTGGCTGACATTGTTATTGTGCCCGTTGGCCATCGTTCTTCGCGGGTTCCGCCGCTCGCAATTGACCGCACGGCGGCTTGCCGTTATTATACCTCTTCGGCCATGGACGCCTCGCAACTGCAACCTTACGCCCCTCTTTTTCTGTATCTACTTCTCGCCATGATTCTTTCCGGCGCCCTCCTGCTCGCCTCGGTCTTTGTCGGCTGGCGCAGGCCCAGCCGCGCCAAGCAGCTCCCCTACGAGTGCGGCATGGAGCCCACCGGTGACGCTCGCCAGCCCTTTTCCGTCAAGTTTTATCTTGTAGCGATGGTTTTCATCCTTTTCGACGTGGAAGCCATCTTCCTGTATCCTTGGGCTTACATCTTTCGGGACTTGCACTGGTTTGGCTTCGCAGAGATGATGCTTTACATTGCCATCCTGCTGGTTGGTTACCTCTATCTCTGGAAGAAGGGCGCTCTCGACTGGCACCATTAGTCTGGTCGGCCCCCCTTGGGATTGAAACCGTGGCGGAGAGAGCTGGGCAAGAAGCTACTGTTGTAGTCGAACGGCTGCGCAGTTGGAATCCTCGCGCCGTCGAATCTTTTGCCGAGTTTCGTGGGGAAGTCACCATCGTCATCCCCCGAGAACTCCTCCGCGACGCTGCCGAGCGCCTGCGCGAAGATCCCGGCCTCGACTTCAATCTCCTCTCCGACCTCACCTGCGTCGACCGCTTTCCCCTCGAGCCGCGCTTTGAGCTCTATTACCAGCTGACCTCGATTCAACGCCGTAGGAAGCTTTGCTTGCGAGTGCGTCTCTCCGGCGGCGACCCCGCCGCGGATTCCCTCACCTCCGTCTGGCCCGGCGCCAACTGGATGGAGCGCGAGGTCTTCGATCTCTTCGGCATTCGCTTTCAGGGGCATCCCGGCCTCCGCCGGATTCTGCTTCCCGACGATTGGGAGGGCCACCCCTTGCGCAAGGATTTTCCCGTGGAGGGTTCCCGCTAAGTGAAAGCCTCCACGCCTTTTGAAGAAATGGATCTGAGGGGATGACCACCGTCGAAACCGCCACCGGCGCCGCAAAGACCATGGTCCTCAACATGGGACCCCAGCACCCGTCCACCCACGGCGTGCTGCGCATTCTTCTCGAGCTCGACGGTGAAAACGTCGTCACCGCCGTTCCCGACATCGGCTACCTCCACACCGGCATCGAAAAATCCTGCGAGGCCAAGACCTACTCCCAGGCCATCACCCTCACCGACCGCATTGACTACCTGGCTCCGCTCTCCAACAATCTCGCTTACTGCCTCGCCGTTGAAAAACTCCTCGGCCTCGAAGTCCCCAAGCGCGCTCAATACATTCGCGTGCTCCTCACCGAACTGACGCGCATCGCCTCGCACCTGGTCTGGCTCGGCACACACGCCATTGACCTCGGCGCGATGTCCGTCTTCCTCTATTGCTTCCGCGAGCGCGAGGAGGTCCTCAACATCTTTGAGATGGTCTCCGGCCAGCGCATGATGACCAGCTACTTTCGCATCGGCGGCCTCGCCCTGGAACCCCCCGCGGGCTGGCTCGCACCCGTCGAGCGCTTCCTCGACATGATCCCCGGCCGCATTGACGAGTACGAAGACCTCCTCACTCGCAACCGCATTTGGATCGGGCGCACGCGCGGCGTCGGCTACATCTCCGCCGAAGACGCCGTCGCCCTCAGCATGACCGGCCCCACCCTCCGCGCCGCCGGCATCCCCTACGACAACCGCAAGGTCTTCCCCTACTCGAGCTACAACGAATTCGATTTCGAAATTCCGGTCCGCACGGACTCCGACTGCTACGGACGCTATCTCATTCGCGTCGCCGAAATGCGCGAAAGCGTCAAGATCGTCCGCCAGGCCATGGCCAAAATTCCCCCCGAAGGCCCCATCCGCACCGAAGCGCCGGGCATCGTGCCGCCGGACCGCGAAAAAATGAAGACGGAGATGGAAGCCCTCATCTACCATTTCAAGATCTTCACCGAGGGCTTTTCCCCGCCGCCGGGCGAAACCTACGTCACCATCGAATCCCCCCGCGGCGAATTGGGTGTCTTCATTGCCAGCGACGGCTCGCCCAAACCCCTGCGCGTGCACTTTCGCGCGCCCTCCTTCGTGAATTTGCAGGCCCTGCCGAGATTGGTCGAGGGGCGTCTCATCGCCGATGTCGTCGCCTGCATCGGCACGATTGACATCGTCCTCGGCGAGGTCGACCGATGATGGAGGCGGCAGGCAACTGACCACCATGCAACTCTCCGCGAAGCTCGCCAAGAAATTCGCCACGCTTGAGAACCGCTATCCCGTCAAGCGCTCCGCTCTCATCCCCATGCTCCTCTACGCCCAGGATGAGTACGGCCACATCAGCGACGACATGATCGCCGAAATCGCCTCCCGCCTCGGCCTCAATAACGTCCAGGTTGAGGAGACCCTCGCCTACTACTCCATGCTCCGCCGCAAGCCCGCCGGTAAACACCACGTCCAGATCTGCACGAACGTTTCCTGCATGCTCCGCGGCGGAAACCGCATCCTCGAACACGCCAAGCGACGCCTCGAAATCGGCCACAAGGAAACCACCCGCGACGCCGTTTTCTCCCTCGAAGAAGTCGAGTGCATCGGCGCCTGCACTGGCGCGCCCGCCATGCAGGTCAATTACGATTTCTACGAACAACTCACCCCCATGCGTTTCGACCGCGTCATCGAAGAGCTCGACGCCGGCCGCCCCGCTGCGCCCGTAGGCGTCATCACCGGCGCGCTCCATCCGCGCCACCCCGCGGAGACGCCCCTCATCAGCAAACGCTGGGGCATCCCGGATTCACACCGCATCGACGTCTATCTGCAGCACCAGGGCTATCAGGCCCTCGCGAAAGCCCTTCTGCAGATGACGCCCGAAGCCGTCATCGACGAGGTGAAGAAGTCCAACCTTCGCGGCCGCGGCGGCGCGGGCTTCCCCACCGGCATGAAGTGGTTTTTCGTCCCGAAAGATTCTCCCAAACCCAAGTACGTCATCTGCAACGCCGACGAATCCGAGCCCGGCACCTGCAAGGACCGCCCGCTGATGGAAATGGACCCGCATCAGCTGATCGAAGGCATCGTCATCGCCGGACGCGCCATCGGCGCTCACCGCGGCTTCATCTACATCCGCGGCGAATATCGCTACGTCCTCGAAATCGTGGAAGCCGCCATCGAAGAAGCCTACTCCCGCGGCTATCTCGGCAAGAATATTCTCAACTCCGGCTTCGACTTCGACCTCGTCATCCACACCGGCGCCGGGGCTTACGAATGCGGCGAAGAATCCGCCCTCATGGAATCGCTCGAAGGCAAGCGCGGCTATCCCCGCATCAAGCCGCCCTTCCCTGCCGTTGTGGGACTCTACGGCTGCCCCACCATCATCAACAATGTCGAAACGCTGAGTTCCGTTCCCGCCATCCTCCTCGAAGGCGCCGAAGCCTACGCCGCCCGCGGCACGCCGAAAAACGGCGGCACGCGCCTGGTCTGCGTCTCCGGCCACGTCAATAAACCCGGCATCTACGAAATGCCTCTCGGCTTCAACATGAAGCGCTTCCTCGACGAAGTCGCCGGCGGCGTCCCCCCCGGCAGAAAGCTCAAGGCCGTCATCCCCGGCGGAAGCTCCTGCCCCGTTCTCAGCGCCGGGGAGATTGACATTCCCATGGACTACGACTCCGTCGCCAAAGCCGGCTCCATGCTCGGCTCCGGCGGCATGATCGTCGTGGACGATTCCGTTTGCATGGTGGACCTCGCCCGCCGCATCATGCAGTTCTACGCCCACGAATCCTGCGGCTGGTGCATCCCCTGCCGCGAAGGCACCGCCTGGCTCCGCAAGATGCTCGAGCGCTTCCACGCCGGCGCCGGCCGCCCCGAGGACATCAGCCTGATCGGCGAGCTCGCCAAAAATATGCTCGGCAAAACGTTTTGCCCGCTCGGTGATGCCGCTGCCCTGCCGACCATCAGCATCGTCTCCAAGTGGCGCAACGAATTCGAAGAACACCTGAACGGCCGCTGCCCCTATCAGCAGGCCGAATCCCTCGTCGGAGCGCGCTGAGGCCTCATGGCCGACCAGAAACTCATCACCTTCAAGCTCAACGGCCGCGAACTCCAGGTCGCGCCCGGCACCCTCATCATCGAAGCCGCGCGCCGCATCGGCACCGAGGTGCCCTCCTTCTGTTACTACCCCGGCCTGTCCCTCCAGGCCGCCTGCCGCATGTGCCTTGTCGAAGTCGAAAAAGCGCCCAAGTTGCAGACCGCGTGCACCCTTCTCGCTACGGAAGGCATGGTCGTCCGCAGCGACACCGAACAAGTTCGCGCCGCGCGCCGGGCCATGCTCGAATTCCTCCTCATCAACCATCCCCTCGACTGCCCCGTCTGCGACAAGGGCGGCGAGTGCGAGCTGCAGGACATGGTCTTCCGCTACGGCGCAGACTCCAGCCGCTTCGTCGAGGAAAAAACCCACCGCCCCGAGGAAAAATGGTCCGACCTCGTCTATTACGACGCTCCCCGCTGCATTCTCTGCTTCCGCTGTGTCCGCGTCTGCGATGAAGGCATGGACGTCAAGGCCCTCGGCGTGGGCATGCGCGGCGCCTCGAGCGTCATCATCCCCAACCGCGCCGATCACCTCGATTGCGAAGAGTGCGGCATGTGCATTGACATCTGCCCCGTCGGCGCGCTCACCTCCGGCACCTACCGCTACAAAACCCGCCCCTGGGAGATGCAGTGCGTCTCCACCGTCTGCGCCCATTGCTCCAACGGCTGCAAGACCACCCTCAGCGTCCGCAACCACGAGATTCTGCGCGCCAACAACCGCGACCTCTCCGGCTTCAACCAGGATTTTCTCTGCCTCAAGGGACGCTTCGGATTCGATTTCACCGCTCATCCCGAGCGCATTCGCCAGCCGCTCCTCCGCAAGGACGGCAAACTTTCTCCCGTCTCCTGGGAAGAAGCCGCGCAAGCCGCCGCCACCCGGCTCAAGAAGGTCCTCGACGCGGCGGGCCCCGATGCCATCGGCTTCATCGGCTCGAACCGCACGTCCAACGAAGAGAACTATCTCCTCCAGCGTCTCGCCCGCGCCACCATCGGCACGAACAATATTGACCACCACCGCACCGCCGACTACGCCGGCCTCATCACCGCCCTCGGCGAAAAAGCACCCGAGTTGCAGCTCACCCTGGCCGATCTCGAGAAATCGAAAGCGGTCCTCCTGATCGGCAACGACCCCACGCAGCAGAACCCCCTCGTCGGCTGGCAGATCCGCGCCGCCATTCGCCACGTTGCCGCTCGCCTTTACATCCTCAATTCGCGCGACATTAAGCTCCGCCGCAAGGCCACCCAGTTCGTGCGGCTCGCCGCCGGCCAGGATCCCGCCGCCGTGCGCTGGCTCGCCCACGGTCGCGGCGATCTCCCCCCGAATCTCGTCGCCGAGCTCACCACCCTCAAGGCTCATCTCGAAGCCGAACCCGAACTCGCCATTGTTTTCGGCGCGGAACTCGCCGGCGCTTCCATCGCCGATCTCACCGCCTTCGGCTCGAAGCTCCCCGGCCGCGCCCGCTACATGGCCCTCGGTGATTACGCCAACTCCCGCGGCGCCGCCGACATGGGCCTCCTCCCGGATCGCTTCCCCGGCTACGCCCGCGTGGACGATCCGCGCGCCCGTGAATCCTTCGAAAAACTCTGGGGCTGCGTTCTCTCTTCCAAGCCCGGCCTGCTCGCCCCGCAGATGATCGAACTCGCTCACGGCAACAAACTCAAAGCTCTCTACGTCGTCGGCGCAAATCCCCTGAAACATTTCCTCAAGCGCGGCCCCAGCCGCGGCAATCTCGAGCTCCTCATCGTCCACGAACTCTTCCTCACCGAGACCGCGCAGCTCGCCGACATCGTTTTCCCCGCCGCCTCCGCCTACGAAAAAGACGGCACCGTCACCAACACCGCCGGCGAAATCCAGCTTCTCCACAAAGCCGCCGAAGTCATGGGCCCTCGCGCCGATTTCGATCTCCTGCGCATTCTTTCCCACCAGATGGAAAAGCTCGGCCGCGGCAAAGCCTTCCACTTCCGCTCGCCCGAGGCCGTCTTCGACGAAATCCGCCGGGCCGTCCCCGGCTACGATGTTCCCCGCGCCGGCCTCCTCACCGGCGGCGCCGAGCCCGCGCGCATCCTTGCCCCGCGCAACGGCCGCGCGCCGTACGACATTCCCGCGGGCCTCGTTTTCTCCGCGCAAGACACGCTTTTCACCAGCGGCTCCCTCACCCCCTTCTGCACCATGATGGCTTCCCTTCCGGAAGGCGCAGCGAAGCCATGAGCGCCTTCCTTCTCACCGCCCTCGTCAAGAGCGTCCTCCTGCTCATCATCGTCCTCACAATCCTCGCCTATCTCAGTTGGTTTGAGCGCAAGGTTATTGCCCACATCCAGTCGCGCTGGGGCCCTTACCGCGTCGGCCCGCACGGCCTTCTCCAGCCGCTCGCCGACGGCCTCAAATTTCTCTTCAAGGAAGATCCGACCCCCGCGGGCGCCGACCGACTGGTCTATTTCCTCGCTCCGTTCCTGGCCCTGACGCTCGCCGTAACCTCCATTGCCGTCATCCCCTTTGGCCCGGAGCCTATCCGCCTCTTCGGTCATGAGACACACCTCGGCATCGCCGACCTCAACATCGGCCTCCTCGTGCTTTTCGCCATCACCGCCCTCGGCGTCTACGGCATCGCCCTCGCCGGCTGGTCCTCCAACTCCAAGTATTCGCTCCTCGGAGGCCTGCGCAGCTCCGCGCAGATGATCAGCTATGAGCTCGCCCTCACGCTCTCCGTCGTCGGCGTCCTCCTCCTCGCCGGCAGCTTCAGCCTCCGCGACATCATCGCCGCGCAGGACGGCCGTACCGCCTGGGGCTTCCTGCCCCGCTGGAACGTCATCGCCGCTCCCTTCCCGCAGCTCCTCGGCTTCTTCTGCTATTTCGTCGCCGCCGTCGCCGAAACCAACCGCGCCCCTTTCGACCTCCCCGAAGCCGAATCCGAGCTCGTCGCCGGCTTCCACACTGAATACGCCAGCTTCAAATTCGCCATGTTTTTCATGGGCGAGTACGCCAACATGTTTACCGTCTCCTGCCTCGCCACCATCATGTTTTTCGGCGGATGGATTTCTCCCTTCGCGCAAACTCCGCTCTGGGCCTGGACGCACTTCCTCCCCACCGCGGTCTTCGCCGCCCTGGGCCTCTACCTTGTCTGGGACGGCATCCGCTACGAAACCCTCCTCGGAAAAATTGTCCTTCCCGCCCTCGGCCTCATTCTCTGCGCCCTCGCCGCTCTCTTCGCGCTTTTTCCGGGCGCCAACTTCTTCGTCCAGGGACCGTTCTGGTTCCTGCTCAAAGTTCTTGTTTTCCTTTTCATTTACGTCTGGGTGCGCGGCACGCTTCCCCGCTTCCGCTACGACCAGCTCATGGCCGTCGGCTGGAAGCTCCTCCTTCCCGTTTCCATCGCCAACGTCGTCCTCACCAGCTTCGCCATCCTCATGTGGGGCGCCCGATGAGCCCCCAGCTCATCATCTTCTTCCTCCTCGCCGCCCTGGCCGTCGCAGGTGCGCTCAGCCTCATCCTCGCGCGCCACCCCATTCGCAGCGCCCTTTCTCTCATCGTCGTCATGGTCGCGCTCGCCGGCCTCTACCTCCTCCTCGGCGCGGAGTTCGTCGCCGCCGTGCAGATCATCGTCTACGCCGGCGCCATCATGGTCCTCTTCATCTTCGTCATCATGCTTCTCAACGCCGGCGAGGAAGAGCGCACCAACCTCTCCCGCATCGCCACTATGGCCGGCCTCCCGCTGGCCGTCGCCCTCGGTGGATTCATCGCCGCCGCCATTGCCAGGGCGCCGCTTCTCCCCCCGTCTTCCGCCGCCGCTCCCTTCGGAGCCGCTTCCACGAAATCGCTTGCCACACTGCTGTTCCGCGATTTCGTCTTCCCCTTCGAGCTCACTTCGTTCCTGATCCTTGTCGCCATCCTGGGCGCGCTCGTCCTCGCCCAGCGGGAGAGCTGACCATGGTCCCCACCAGCTACTACCTCGTTCTCAGCGCCATCCTGTTCGGGCTCGGCGTGGTCGGCTTCGTCTTCAAGCGAAACGTCATCACCATCTTCATGGCCATCGAGCTCATGCTCAATGCCGTCAACCTCGCCTTCGTCGCCTTCAGCCAGAGCTTCGGCAAGCTCGACGGCCAGGTCTTTGTTCTCTTTGTCATTGTTGTCGCCGCGGCCGAAGCCGCCGTCGGCCTGGGCATCATCATTCTCATCGCGCGCCAGCGCCAGTCGCTCAACGTCGAGCGCGTCGACCTGCTCAAACTTTGATGCTCATCCTCACCCATCTCTGGATCATTCCTCTCCTGCCGCTGCTCGGCGCGGCCGCCAACGGCCTTTTCGGCGCGCGCTGGAAAAACTCCGTCATCAATTCCGTCGCCCTCGGCTCGACCGGCCTCTCCTTCCTCGCGGTCCTTGAGCTCCTCCGCGAATTCCTCGAGCTTCGCCCCGAACAGCTTCCCCTCCCGGCGCAAAAGTATTTCACCTGGATCACCGCCGGCTCCTTCCGCGCCGGCTTCGATCTGCAAGTGGACCAGCTCACCGTCGTCATGCTCCTTGTCGTCACCGGCGTCGGCTTCCTCATCCACGTCTACTCGACCGGCTACATGGTCCAGGAAGGCGGTTACTACCGCTTCTTTTCTTATCTCAACCTCTTCATGTTCTTCATGCTCGTACTCGTCCTCGCCGCCAACTACACCCTTCTCTTCGTCGGCTGGGAAGGCGTGGGCCTCTCGAGCTATCTCCTCATCGGCTTCTACTTCCTGAAAAGGTCCGCCTCCGACGCCGGCAAGAAAGCTTTCATCGTCAACCGCATCGGCGACTTCGGTTTCATGCTCGGCATGTTTCTTCTCTTCCGCACCTTCGGCACTTTGGACTTCGCTCCGCTCTTCGCCCGGGCCGCGCCGCTGCCCCCTGACTCGTTCGGCCAGTTCGGCACGCTCACCGTCGCCTGCCTTCTGCTCTTCATGGGCGCCATCGGCAAATCCGCGCAGCTTCCGCTCTACGTCTGGCTCCCCGACGCCATGGAAGGCCCCACGCCCGTCAGCGCGCTCATCCACGCCGCCACCATGGTCACCGCCGGCGTCTACGTCGTCGCCCGCTCGCACATCCTTTTCATCCACGCGCTCACCGCCATGCTCGTCGTCGCCGTTGTCGGTTGCGCCACCGCTTTCTACGCCGCCACCATCGGCCTCGTTCAGAACGACATCAAGAAAGTTCTCGCCTACTCCACCGTCAGCCAGCTCGGCTACATGTTCCTCGCCTGCGGCGTCGGCGCGTTTTCCGCCGGCATCTTCCACCTGATGACCCACTCCTTCTTCAAAGCGCTTCTCTTCCTCGCCGCCGGCAGTGTCATCCACTCGCTGGGCGGAGAGCAGGACATCCGCCGCATGGGCGGCCTCGCCCGCAAGATCCGCTGGACCTGGCTCACCATGCTTGCGGCCACGCTCGCCATCGCCGGTGCGCCCGGCTTCTCCGGCTTCTTCAGCAAAGACGCCATCCTATTCGCCGCCGTGGGCGGCGAGCACGCCGGCCCCTGGCTCTACGCTTTCGGCCTGCTCACCGCGCTCCTGACCTCGTTCTACATGTTCCGCGTCATCTTCCTCACCTTTCACGGCAAGCCGCGCTTCGACGAAAAACACGTCCACGTCCACGAATCGCCGAAGAGCATGCTCGTGCCGCTCGCCATCCTCGCCGTCCTTTCCCTTGCCGGCGGCTGGATGGCCGCGCCGTCCTTCTGGGGCGGCTCCGACCATTTCGCGCGCTTCCTCGAGCCCGTCTTCCGCCACACAGGCGCACCCGAAGCGGCCTCCGGCGCCGCGACCGAAGCCGCCGGGCGCACCCTCGAGCTGCAACTCGCCGGCGTCGCGGTCTTCACCGCTCTCCTGGGTTTCTTTGTCGCCTGGTGGTTCTATATCCGCCGTCCGGAAAAGCCCAAGCGCCTTGCCGAATCGTTACGCGGCGTCTACACGACGCTCCTCAACAAGTATTACGTGGACGAACTCTACGCCGCCGTCATCGTCCGCCCACTCGTCTGGATCTCCACCACCGTTCTCTGGCAGCGCGTGGACGACCGAGGCATTGACGGCGCGGTGAACGGCGTCGCCGATGGCGCCACCGCGCTCGGCGACCGCTTCCGCCGCGTGCAGTCCGGCAATACTCGCAGCTACGCCGTCTGGGTCGTCATCGGCGCGCTGCTTGTCCTCTTCGTGATTTTCTGGCCGCTCCTCGGACCGGCTCTCGGACTGGTGCACCGAACGCTATGACTCTCGCCGGCGGACATCTCCTGACGATCCTGATCTTCCTGCCCGCGATGGGCGCGCTGGCGCTCTTGTTCCTCCGCGGCGACGATCACGAATGGATTCGCCGCCTCGCTTTGATCGTCTCGCTCGTCGAATTCCTGTTCTCACTTTGGCTTGTCGCCGCGGTGCCCATCGGCTCCGCCGGTTATCATCTCCAGGAGTTCCATCCCTGGATCGCCTCCCCGCCCATTCACTATCACCTCGGCGTGGACGGCATCAGCCTCTTTCTCGTCATCCTCACGACTTTCCTCACGACCGTTTCCATCCTCGCCTCCTGGAAGAGCATCCACCTCCGCGTCAAGGGATTCTTCGCGATGCTCCTCCTCCTCGAGACCGGCGTCGTCGGCGTCTTTCTCTCTCTCGACCTCTTCCTCTTCTTCCTCTTCTGGGAAGTCATGCTTCTTCCCATGTACTTCCTCATCGGCATCTGGGGCCACGAGCGCCGCATCTACGCCGCCTTGAAGTTCGTCCTCTACACGATGGCCGGCTCCATCCTCATGCTCGTCGGCATCGTTTGGCTCTACACCATCAGCGGCACGTTTGACCTTCCCATGCTGCAGAACATGCTCCAGACCGGCTTCCTCGCTCTCTCTCCGCGCGCCGAGCTGATCCTTTTCCTCGCTTTCTTTCTCGCCTTCGCCATCAAGGTCCCGCTCTTCCCGCTGCACACCTGGCTCCCCGACGCGCACGTTGAAGCGCCCACCGCCGGCTCCATCCTCCTCGCCGGCGTCCTCCTCAAGATGGGCACCTACGGCATGATCCGCTTCTGCCTGCCGCTTTTCCCGAACGCCTCGCGTCGCGCCGCGCCGTTCGTCGCCGTGCTCGCCATCATCGGCATTATCTACGGCGCGCTCGTCGCTCTCGTCCAGCCCAACTTGAAAAAGCTAGTCGCCTATTCCTCCGTCAGCCACCTCGGCTTTGTCGTCCTCGGCATCTTCGCCTTTCACACCATCTCCATGCAAGGCGCCGTATTCCAGATGCTCGCCCACGGCGTTTCCACTGGCGCGCTCTTTCTGCTTGTCGGGATGCTCTACGACCGTCGCCACACCTTTGACATCTCTGAATTCGGCGGCCTGGCCACGCCCATGCCGCGCCTCGCCGCTTTCTTCCTTTTCGTCGTGCTCTCTTCGCTCGGCCTGCCCATGCTCAACGGCTTCGTCGGCGAATTCCTCATCCTCCTCGGCACCTTCCAGGTCCACGCCAACTGGGCCGCCTGGGCCGCCCTCGGCGTCATCCTCTCCGCCTGCTATCTGCTTTGGTCCTACCAGCGCGTCTTTTTCGGCGAAGCCGCGAACGAAAAAAACAAGGCCCAGCCGGACCTCTCTCCCCGCGAAAAATGGATTCTCGTCACCATCGCCTTCGTCACCCTCTGGATGGGCGTCGGCTCCGCCGACTTCACGCGCCGCTTCGCCGCCTCCTGCGACGCCGTCCTCTCACAAATGCGACGCCCGCAAGCCTACGAAGCGATATCAATCCGTCCCGTCAACCCGGCTCATACACCTGAATCACCGGCGCCGCATCCCTCCGCCATTTCCACCCCGACCGAAAGGCCCGCACGCTGATGTTCCCCCCGCGCACCGACCTCCTACGTGTCCTCCCCGAGCTGATCTTCTGCGCCGGTGGCACGCTCCTCATGCTCCTCCAGCCCTTCCTCCGCAACCGCCACGCGCTTTCTTTCCTCGCGCTCCTCTCCTCCGCCGCGGCCACGGCTTCGGCGGCCTTCTACTTTTCCCCGCTCTATCCCGGCACGGCCTTCAACGGCCTCCTCCGCGCCGACGGCTTCAGCTTTTTCTTCCACGTTCTCATCGGCCTCGTCGTCTTCCTCGTCCTGCTCGCCTCCGCCTCCTATCTCGACCGCGAGCGCCTCGCCCCGGCTGAGTTTTACGCCCTGATCCTTTTCGCCGCCGCCGGCATGGGCGTTCTCGCCTCCGCGCAGGAGCTCCTCACGGCCTTCATCGGCCTCGAGCTGAGCTCCATCTCCAGCTACGTCCTCGCCGGCTATCGCCGCGAATCGCCCCGCTCCGGCGAAGCCGCCATGAAGTATTTCCTCCTCGGCTCCTTCGCCACCGCCTTTTTCCTCTACGGCATCGCCCTCGTCTACGGAGCCACGCGCACCACCTTCCTTCCGCAGATGGCCGCATCGGACGGTTCGAGCACTCTCGTCAAGCTCGGCCTCGCTCTCATCCTCATCGGCCTGGCCTTCAAAGTTTCCGCTGCGCCTTTTCAGGTCTGGACCCCCGACGTTTACGAAGGCGCGCCCACTCCGGTCACCGCTCTTTTCTCCGCCGGACCGAAGGCTGCCGCCTTCGCGCTGCTCCTGCGCATTTTCTCCACCGCGCCCGCCGACAGTTACATCTGGTTCTGGATCTTCTGGATCCTCGCGGCGCTCACGATGTTCACCGGCAACCTCGGCGCGCTCGTTCAATCGAGCGTCAAGCGCATGCTCGCCTACAGCTCCATCGCCCATGCCGGATACATCCTCGTCGCCATCTGCACGTTCGCATTCCGGGATTCGGATGAGCTCAACCGCTCCATGGGCCTCGCTGCCGTCCTCTATTACCTGGTCGCCTACGCCCTGATGAAGCTCGGCGCCTTCACCGTTGTCTCCCACCTCGGCGGCGTCGGTGAAAAAAACCTCTCCCTCGACGATTACGCCGGCCTCGGCCGCCGCCAGCCATTCGCCGCAGCCGCGCTGAGCCTTTTTCTGCTCTCGCTCCTCGGCCTTCCCGCCACGGCGGGCTTTTTCGGCAAGTTCTACATTTTCAAGGCCGCGCTCCATTCGCATCTCGTGTGGCTCGCCGTGCTGATGGCCGTCAACAGCATCATCGGCGCCTACTATTACCTCCGCCTCATCGTCGTCATGTACATGCGCGAGCCCCGCCCGGACGCCGCCCCCGCCACCTTCTCTTTCGCCGTCAGCCTCGTCCTCACCATTACCGCCCTCGGCACCGTCTATTTCGGACTCTTCCCCAACTCCATCATCTCCTTCGCCTCCCAGCCCGGCCTCCTCGGCCGCTGAATTCTTCCACTCTTTTCCTTGCCGCCTTACTTCCCTACCCCGTTGCCTCTCTGCTTCCCAACTTTATGGCTCATTGCTCCTTTGTTTCTCTGTGGCCTCTGTGGTGAGCCCCTTCCTCCGCAAAAACAAAAACGCCCGGAGGCTTTCGCCTCCGAGCGCTCTGCGCTTCCCTATGAACTCAACTCAGAATTTGAAGTAGAGGAGGATCCCCAGCACGAAGGTAAATAGCGACAGCGTTTCCACGAACACGAGGCCGAGCAACATCGCCGGGCGAATTTGCCCCGCCGCGCCTGGATTCCGCGCGATTCCCTCGCAGGCCGCCGATGCAATTCGAGCCTGGCCCAGCGCACCGCCGAAAGCGGCGATCGCCAGGCC
>DASZZJ010000092.1:0-7774 GCA_035545075.1 Candidatus Acidiferrales bacterium | reverse complement strand
GTCGTCCGCAACATCTCCGACACAGCGCGCTGGGCCGCCTATTTCCGCGCGCGCGAAACCGAGCGTTCCGACGCTCTCTTCCGCGACCCGTACGCCGAACGGCTGGCCGGCAGCCAGGGCACTGAGATCGCCCAAACGATTACGGAAGGCACGAGCCACGCGTGGGCTTGGGTTGCGCGCACTTATCTTTTTGACCGCTTCCTCGCGCAGGAAATTCGTAACGGCGTGGAGATGGTTGTGAATCTTGCCGCGGGTCTCGATGCGCGGCCCTATCGCTTGGCTCTGCCGGCATCGCTTCAATGGATCGAAGTAGACCTCCCCGAGATTCTTGGCTACAAGGAGGAGATCCTCGCGGGCGAGAAGCCCGCCTGCTCTTTAGAGAGGATTCGCCTGGATTTGTCTGACACCGGCGCGCGCCGCGCGCTTTTTGCCGAGCTCGCTCGCCGCGCAAGCAGGATTCTTGTCCTCACCGAGGGCCTGCTCATCTACTTCAGCGCCGAGGAAGTCGCCGCGCTCGCTCGCGATCTCTCCGCCGGCGCGCATTTCGAGCGCTGGATTCTGGATATTGCCTCTCCCGGCCTTCTCCGCATGATGCAGCGCACCACGGGCCGCCAACTCAGCCAGGTTGGCGCGACGTTCCGATTCGCCCCGCCGGAGGGCCCCGAGTTCTTCGCTCCGCATGGCTGGCGCCCGCTCGAGGTCGAAGGGCTGCTCCCCACCGCGGCGCGTTTCAAGCGTCCGCCGTTCTTGCTTCGGTTGATTGCCATACTCCCCGAATCAAAAGGCCGGCAGGGCAGACGCCCGTGGTCCGGCGTTTGCCTCATGGCCCGAAACACCTAGTGCCGGTCCAACTTTTGCGGCTAGGCCGAGGCGGTCCGCCAGGAACGAGAACAGTCTGATTTGACCAAGCTCACCCGCATCAAACAGGAACGGCCTGGGAGGCTGCGAGAGGTAATTACAAAGCGTGAGGGGGCCGCGCTTGCTAGTTTTTCTTGTACAGGTCCGGGAAATACTTTTTCAGATGGTCCAGTTTCGGCAAATCGCAGATGACGATGTACGGATTATCGGGGTGCAGCGCCAGATAGTTCTGGTGATAGTCTTCGGCGGTATAAAAGGCCTTGAGCAGCACGACCTGCGTCACGATCTTGCGCGGCAAAACCTTTGCCGCATCGAGCTGCGCGATATACGCCGTGGCGATGCGCTTCTGCTCTTCGTTCGCATAAAAGATAACCGACCGGTATTGCGTGCCCTCGTCCGGGCCTTGCCGGTTGAGCTGCGTCGGGTCGTGCGCCACGGAGAAAAACACCTGCAGGATCTGGCCGTAGGTGATCTGCGACGGGTCGTAAACGATCTTCACGGATTCGGCATGCCCGGTCCTTCCGCTGCTGACGTCTTCGTAGTGCGGGTTCGCGGGCGCTCCGCCGGCGTACCCGGACGTCGCGGAGACCACTCCCTTGGTGTGCTGATAGACGGCCTGGATTCCCCAGAAGCATCCGCCGGCGATGACGGCGGTATTTTCACCCTTCGCCGTGGCGAGCGGCTGGTCAACGGCAGGCCGCGGCAAAGCTCCGGTCGCGCCGGAACCCGCACTCGTGGCGCGGCGGCTGCCTAGAAAGAACAGAGCGCCCACTACCACCAGAATCACGGCGAGCCATTGAAGTCGAGCGCGCATTTCTATTTACCTTTCCTCACGAATGCTACGGCCAGTCTTCCCTCTTAGATGCCGGGAATTCTTGCCGGATACAACAAAACCGGCCCACTCCCGCACGGCCCGGTCTTTGTGTCATAACCATTATAACAGCCAACAGCCTGCGGGAGCCTGCCTCTCCTTCGCACCCATAATTTGATGGCAGAGGAGGCCGAATTGTCACGTCGCTTCCGCTGCTCGACCGATTACACCCACAGCGAAGCGAGCCTGGAGAAACGCCCCCGGTCATGTTCCCGTAGGCACAAGCGGAATCTTATGGCATGCTCCTTCCGAACGGTTTGATTCCAAATCAAGGAAGTGGCAATCCATGTACACGAGCATGAGGCATCTGGTTTGCGCAACTGGGCTTGCGCTTTCCCTCGCCGCAGTGGGAACGCCGGCAAAGCCACAAGGCACGCAGTCCGATCCTGACCCGGCCGTGAAGGAGTTCTTGCGTCAAGGCCGGGACGCGCTGGCCGCGCGGCGTTACGAAGAAGCCCTCAAGGCGTTCAAGAGTGCGAATAAACTTCAGCATGACGCCTGTTTCGACTGTTACCTGGGGCAGGGGGAAACGCTCGCGAGACTCGGAGATTTTAACGGCGGGCTCTCCTCTGCAGAGCGTGCTCTGAAACTCGCCACGGAGGATTCCCTTCGGGCGAAGGCCCACTTTCTTCGGGGAGACATCTTGCTGGCAACGGCTTCGGACGGTCAGAAACTAAAGGAAGCCGAATCGGAATATCGCGCGGCGGTCCAGCTGAACGACTTGGAGCCTGACTATCACTTAAGACTGGCGATGGCTCTTTTCAAACAGTCCCTCGACGGCCCCGGCAAGGACGAGATCGCACGATACCTGCAGCTTGCTCCGAATGGGCCCCGGGCGGAGTACGCCCGCGCTCTGTCCGCGAATCCGAGGCGCGCGCGGGAAACCTACGCGCCGGAATTCCATCTCAGGACGATGCAGGGGGAGGAAGTTTCCCTAAGCAGTCTCGCGGGGAAATATGTCGTCCTGGACTTTTGGGCGACCTGGTGTGGGCCGTGTGTTGCGTCGGTGGGCGAGTTGAAGGAGCTCACCCGAAAATATCCGCAAGACCAGGTAGTTCTGATCAGCATCAGTGCCGACCGGGATGAACAGAGATGGCGCGAGTTTGTGGCGAAAAAGAATATGGATTGGAAGCAATACCGGGATGCCGAAGGGCAGATTCTGCGCCTATATCATGTGCAGGGCTTCCCGACGTACATGCTCATCGACCGCGAAGGGATCGTTCGAGAACGCATTACGGGGATGAATCCGCAGGAAACCGTCGTTCACAGGCTCAGGAGCGCTCTCCAGGAGCTGACTTCCGCGAAGGGCAAAACTTAATAAAAACGGGCCAAGCAGATGCCCTGGGTCTCCGCGTCCGAGGCCGGAACTTGCTATTCTGGGCCGCCACGGAAGGGCAGTGCGGCGAGACAGGCAATGAGGGGTGTGACTAGGGTGCGGAATTGAAAGCCAAGATCGGCGCGGCTGTGGTTGCCATCGTCATCATGGCAGCCGGCGCTCATCCGAGCATTGCGCAAGAGAAGGCGCAGGAGAAGACTGCGACGTCCGGGCTGAGCGGCGCGGGGCCGGTGGTGCGCGGCACGCCGGACGACCCGCTGCGTGATCCGGGCGAAAAGCACCTGCGCCACGTCAAGCAATTGACGTTCGGAGGGCAGAACGCCGAGGCTTATTTCAGTTTTGACGGCCGGCGGCTGATCTTCATGTCCACGCGCGAGCCCTACGCGTGCGACCAGATCTTTACGATGAACGCGGACGGCTCGGACGTGCGGCTGGTCTCGACGGGCAAGGGCCGCACGACCTGTGGTTACTTTTACCCTGACGGCAAGCACCTGCTTTATTCCTCGACGCACCAGGCCGGCGAGGCGTGCCCGCCGCGGCCGGACTATTCACACGGGTACGTCTGGGCGGTGTATTCGTCTTACCAGATGTACTACTCGACCGACGACGGGAAGATTCTGAAGCCGCTTTCCACGGGGCCGGGGTACAACGCAGAGGCCACGCTTTCCGCCGACGGAAAGAAACTCGTGTTCACGTCGTCGCGGGACGGCGACCTGGACATCTACAGCATGAATGCAGACGGCACGGGCGTACGCCGCCTGACGAACACGCTGGGCTATGACGGCGGGCCGTTCTTCTCGCCGGACGGGCAATGGATCGTTTACCGGACGCACCACCCGTCGAGCGAGGATGAAAAGGCGCGGTACAGAGCGCTGCTGGCGCAGGACCTGGTCGAGCCGAGCGAGATGGACCTGTGGGTGATGCGCGCCGACGGGTCGCAGCAGCGGCAGATTACGAAGCTCGGCGGGGCAAGCTTTGCGCCGGCGTTCTTCCCGGACAGTTGGCGGATCCTGTTCGCCTCGAACTACGAGCATCCGGGGTCGAGCCAGTTCGAGCTGTACGCCGTCAATCGCGATGGCCGAAAGCTGGAGCGCGTGACGTGGGCGGGCGGCTTCAACGCTTTCCCGCATTTTTCTCCCGACGGGAAAAAGGTGGTGTTCATTTCGAACCGCAACGGGAAGGCGCCGCACGAGATTAACGTGTTCATCGCGGACTGGGTGCCGTGAACCTGCTGGACCGGTTGCTCAAGTCTGCGCAGCGCGGCGGAGCGGGCTAGCGACGTGGCGAGTGCGAAACACTAGTACGCCGGTAGGATTGACCAACTGAAAACGCGTTGCGTAAGGTGCCGAGTAGGCGCCCGGGTGTGCCCGGGTGCGCGGGTAGGCGTGTCGTCTGCCCTGCGCGGGGAATTGAGTTGACGGCAGAGCGGGCGACCGGACAGTAAGCGATGGCGACAGTAACGAAAGCCGGAAGGTACGAGATCGTCGGCGAATTGGGCCGCGGCGCGATGGGCGTGGTCTATCGAGCCGTGGACCCGGTGATCGGCCGCACGGTCGCGGTGAAGACGATCCATCTCTCCGAAGAAGGCACGGGCATGTCGCGGCCCGAGCTGCTGCAGCGTTTTCAGACGGAAGCGCGCGCGGCCGGTCTGCTGGCGCACCCGAACATCGTGGTGGTGTTCGACGCTGGCGAGGAGGAAGGGCTTTACTACATCACGATGGAGCTGGTGGAAGGCAAGAGCCTGCAAGCCATGCTGGATGGCGGCCAGACCTTTCCGCTTTCGCGCGTGCTGCGCATCATGGAACAGACGTGCTCGGCGCTGCAGTTTGCGCACGACCGCAACATCGTGCACCGCGACATCAAGCCGGCAAACCTGATGATGACCGGCGACGATACGGTAAAAATCACGGACTTCGGCACCGCGAAGATCCTGCAATTCGGCACGGTCCAGCAGACCGCGCACGTGATGGGCACGCCGAGTTACATGTCGCCGGAGCAGGTGAAGGGCAAGATGGTGGACGGGCGTTCCGACATCTTCTCTCTGGGTGTTGTGTTGTACGAAATGATGACCGGCGAAAAGCCGTTCCCGGGCCAGAACATCACCACGGTCATCTATAAAATTGTGAACGAAGAGCCGGTGCCCCCGCGAAGCGTGGACCCCACGATCCACCCGGGCATCAGCGCCGCGGTCATGAAGGCGCTGGCCAAGGATCCGGACCAGCGGTATCAGAGCTGCCGAGAACTGTTCGAGGATCTGCGGAACTACCGGACTCTTGCCGGAAATGCGGAGTCCACGGTTGCGCTTGCCCCAGCGGCGGGTGCGGGCGGAGTTTCACGCAGCGAGGAGGCGCTGACCACCGCGCAGGCGCTGCGGACGCCGGCCGCGCTCGGCGGGGGGAGTCCTTCGCAGACCCCGGTGCTCCGCCGAACCGGCACGATCCCGCCTTTGGCCGAGCCAAAGAAAAGCAGCGCGGTGGCCACGGTGCTCGCCGCAATGTTCTTGCTGGCCGTGATTGCCTACGGCGGCTACCGCATCCGGCCGTTCATGCAGGACATGATGGAAAGACGCCGGGCGCAGCGCGCAGATGCAAAACCGGTTTCCGCGCCGGTGCCGGCGGCGCCCTCCGCGCCCCTGCCGAGTTCTTCTTCGGAGAGCGAGAAAGACCCAGCGCCGCACGATCCCGCGCCGGATGGGAATCCTGCCGTACCTCCGGCTGGAGAGAGCAAGCTGGCGAAGGAGGTCGAGAACAAACCGGCGAGTCCGGTTTCCAAGAAAACTCCGCCGGTTTTGAGCTCGACCGCAGCGGAATTCAAGGGACGCACGGAAAAAGCGATCACAGAGAAGGGACTCTCGGGTCGCGTAAAAATGGACGGAATCGGGAACGCCCTGACGCTGACAGGGAAGTTGCGGCCGCCGGAACATCGAGAACTGTTGAAGGTTCTGCGCTCGGCGCCGGCCGGCGTGCGCGTGGTGGACGACATCGAATATGAGGACACACCGGAAAGCGCAGCCGGAAACGGCGAGTCCGGAGAGCATCCCGTGCCCGGAGGCGGCCGCGGCGGGATACACATCGTCACGGATGTGATCGGGGCAACGGCCGTGTTGCGCGGTC
Organism: Candidatus Acidiferrales bacterium; assembly: GCA_035545075.1. Taxonomy (GTDB): domain Bacteria; phylum Acidobacteriota; class Terriglobia; order Acidiferrales; family UBA7541; genus Acidiferrum. The sequence continues at coordinate 1,596 of DASZZJ010000092.1, read as the reverse complement.
CGGCCGGGCGCGAGATCAGGCGCTGCGAAACACCGTGCAGCTTCAACAATCTTTTTCCAGCCGGCTATAGCCTCGACGTCAGCAAGGGTGGCTACAGGCCGGTGCAGACGGCGCTGCAGATTCGCGCGGGTGATGTCATTGATCAGAAGATCCAGCTTGAATCGCTCCTGATCGGGCTCTATGTAAGGAGCCGCCCGGCCGGTGCGGATGTCTTCATTGACGGCGCGAAGCAACCCGGGCAGACACCCCTGACCCTGTCGCTGGGCGTGGGCCAGTACAACATCGTCATAAAACTGGAAGGTTACGAGCCCTTCGCCGGCCAGGTCCAGGTGAAGAACAATATCCAAACGCTGCTGAATGTCGACTTGACAGCGCGAGTGGTGCGCTCGGCCTGGGCGGATGTCCGATCGCAGCCCGCCGGTGCGGACATCTTGATTGACGGCGTTCTGACCGGCCAGACGACGCCAGCTCGGGTGAAGACAACTGCGGGAACTCATCGCGTGGTCTTGAGCCTGAAGGGCTACCGGCCGGTTACGCGAATTTTCGCGGTGGACGAGGGACAAACCGTCCAGGTGCACGAAGGCCTAACGATCCGGTAGTGCCTATCCCCGGGTTCCTCCCATTGCACACCCTGAAGGTTGATCACGACCGAAATTGTAACGATTATACCCATAGAACTCGTAGTAGTCCTAGAACTATAGAAATAAGAAACTGAAAATAAAGGGTTTATTGTTAAACAAGCTAGGTTGGACGATTGCTCTCTATAGTTGCTCGGTGCGTACGGGCCTGTCTACCCGTTCATCTCTTGGAGCAGAAGTTCCAAGCGAAATACCGATGGTGTGAAGAAAGAAGCCTTCTGCACAGTAGGCGAGGAGAACTTGGTTCTTCGGGCCACAGCACCGTTCAGGAAAATCGTTGAGGCTGCGGATGCCAGTAAGAAGGATGCCTTGCGGCCCGAGACTATCAAGACTGTGACCGCCGAGCCGATTCGAAAGAGCGGCGCCCCGGCAAACGAGGCCACCGTCTCTGAAGCGAACAAAGCCCTGCGATCGCTTCGCGTATTGCTCAGCGCGGCGCGGCTGTATCAGAAGGACCATCCCCGAACCATCGAGACGTTGGACGCAACTTACGACGCGCTGCTCGGCGTGGCTGGGAGCCTGGGCGGTTTCGAAGTGCGCGTCGAGGGAAGTGGATTGGTGGTGCCAGAATTGGCTGAAGAGCCTCTGCCCGATCCGCGAGGAGAATTGTCCGCACTCGCGGCCGACCTGCGCCGCACGGGAATTCATTCCCTGCTTTTCGCGAAGAAATTCCATGTAGGCGACCTGGACACGCTCGCGCAACTCATCCAGAACGTGCCGCTCGGAACAGGGGAGAATGCGACCGGGCCTGGCGGAGCGGAATTGTGGGTGGCCCAGTCGACGGGGCATGGCATGGAAGGGATCGGAATCAACGTTCCAAGAGAACGCCAGGTGGATACAGTGCTGGCGAGCCTGATCTCCGCGCTGGTCGCCTCTGACGTGGCCGCGCCGGGTAACAGTGACGACCAGACACCTATCCGCGCGCCAGGGATGGAAGACGTCTTGGCGGCCATGCGCC
>DASZZJ010000091.1:0-5715 GCA_035545075.1 Candidatus Acidiferrales bacterium | reverse complement strand
GCGCTGCATCCCCGGCTCGGAGCCGATCATCAGAAAATTCACCATGTCGCCGGGATTGCCGTCCTTGTCGCCGTTGCGCCGCGGGATTTTCGAAAAAAGATTCGCATTCACGCCCCTGATTTGCGCGACCTCCCGCGCCACGGCGCCGCCGCCGGCCGGGGCTCCGGCTGCAGCCTCATAAATCTCCACCCGCACGCGGTAGGTTCCCTCCGCAGAATCGTTCCCCGCTTGGTTGATTCCGAGGACAGCCGCCCGGCCGCGCGGGAAGTAAGTTCCCGGCGCTGGTTCACCGCGAAGGGCTGGCCGGAGTCGGCGTCACCGATGCGCGCGAGCACCGCGCCGCGGCCCGCGTCGTTGAGCGGCAGAATTTTCAGGAGGTCTCTCCATCCGCGCGCGCGTCCTTCCGGGCCATTATCGTCCGGCGCATCCGCATAGCGCAGCTTTCCGGAGGCGGTCAGAATCACGCGCTCTCCCGCTTTCACGTCGAGGCCCGAATCCACCCAGTGCTGGTCCCCTGTGAGCTGAATCTCCTGCGAAATGCGCGATTTTCCCGCCGGCGCATCCGCGGAATTCTGCGTCGGAACTGCCGCGGCGGGAGGAGGCGCTTCTTCGCGAACACGTTGTGCGGTGATTGACAGCGACGTAAAGCAGCCCAGCGTGACGATTCCGGCGCATGCCCAGAGTTTTTTCACGGACCATCCGCGCATGGCGGGCCGGCCATCGTGCCGCTGCGCCCGGCGCATCATCAGATTATGCGCGCGCGTCGTGCGACACAAGCCGCCGCACCGGGCCGATGGCTTTCATGCCGCGGGAAGGGCTTGCACGCTGCCAGCTCCCGCCGGGGAGCTTTGCGCATGAAACTTGCGAAAGAGCTGAGTAAGCCGCACGGGCAGCGGCGCTTGCAGATTCTCCATCGCCAAAAATTCTTCCGCGGAAAGAAGATTCAGAAGTTCGCGCCTATGATCGTAAAAGAAGTCGAACATGTCGTCGTCCCGGCTTCGTTTGCTGCGCCATTGCTCGACAATTTCATCGGCCGCACGGTACGGGGACTTCCAAGCCTCATCCCGCCGGATCTTTTTGACGACGCCACAACCATAGTCGGTATCAACCGTGCAATAAAAAAGATCGCGGCGGGAAAGGAGAAACTCCACATAAGCAGCGTAGGTCACTCCACTCCAGCAACCTCCATGGAACACCGGGCCGGCATGTTCCTTCCGGGGAAAGCAATCGTGGATGACCATCACCCCGCCTTCTCGAAGCACCGAAAGACCCGTCTCCAAGTCCCGCATCGAACAGTCGAAAGTGTGCCAGGGATCGAGAAACACAACGTCGTACTTGACGCCGGCATCGAGCAGGTTTTCGATGGAGTCATCGGCGCTGCGGAAGGTGATTTCTTCTCCGTCCTGATATTTTTCCGGACAGCGATAGAGCAGCCGATGGCAGACACGCAGGCGTTTCTTGTCGATTCTCCAGAACCTGCCGCCGGTTTCGGTCGTGCAGATCTCCAGATAGCTCTCGTATCCGTTTTTCATTACAAGAGCATTTACAATTTCATATTTTTGCAGTCCCGCCTCGTAGCCCCAGGGAAGCCTGTGGCGCAATGCGCGGGCCTTTTTCAGTAATCTCATGGCCGGGTGATAACCATTACTTCGCATAGTTCGATGCAACCCATCATTCGAGCAATAGACTCGCAGAGCTTTCAGAATTCCCTGGCTTTGGACGGTCACAGCCGCAGTCCCGTTTCCTTGCCGAGGTGAGCCCCTGAGAGGGGCGCGATTCTATTCGAAATCGTTCATTTCCGAAAGCAGTCTCTCGCCTAGAGCCCCAGCCTCGCGCCTTCCGCTCGCAAACGGCCAGTCGACCTTCCGCTCTTGACAACCTTTCCGGCCGTCTGCGATTCAAATTGCGTGACTCACGGTTCCTTGACTCGGCTGGAGGGCCACTGTAGATTGGCAAGATGGCGTAGAAATGATGAGGGCCGCAGTGCGGGTCGTCCAAAATTCCCGGGCCGCTCGCCTTTCATTCCGATGATTTCGATTGCCGGGCCTGCAACGGAACAAGGTTCGCGGGCCGATGGGGCGGGACAGCAAGCGTGACATCCAGGCCGCAGAAAAAAATCTTCCGTAGCGTTTCCATCCTGCAGGGATTCCTGAGCCTGCTGCTCTGGCCGGGCGCCGCCCGGGCGCAGGCGGGGCCGCAAGTGGTGATGCGTCCCGCGCCGGCGACCAACATTACGGTGGACGGAAGCGAGGCGATGTTCACGACGATGTGCGCGCTGCACGCCGCGGGCTTCGAGCGGGAGATCAGCGCGGCGGGCTGGCACCCGTTGCGGGCGCGTCTCCGTGAGCTCACGCAGAAACAGCAAGGGCCCGCCGTGGAAGCGATTCGCGATTACTACCGGCAGCACGGGCTTGCGGACGACGCAGCGACGCTTTCCCGCTACATTTGGTTTGGACTCGTTTCCGGCCCGGCGCCGGATTTCAAGCCCGCCCTGCGCCGCGATGAGTTGCCGCCCGACGTGATCGCGCTGGAAGGCTTCAGCGACCTGCTCGCCGGGTATTATCGCGAGCAGAAGATTGGCTGGCTCTGGCGGGAGGTGCAGCCGAGCTATCAAAGAGAGATCGAGCGCCTCCACGAGGCGGTCTCGCAGGTAGTGCTGGTTTCCACGGGATACTTGCGCGAGATTCTGCCGCCCACGAGCCGGCGCACGTTCACGATTGTCGTCGAACCCCTGGTCGGGCGCATTACAAACGTCCGGAATTTCGGCGACCACTACGCCATCGTTCTGAGCGGCGCAGACGAAATCCCGGTGGACGTCGTGCGGCACGCGTTTCTCCATTTTCTGCTGGACCCGCTTCCGCTGCGCTATTCGCACGTGGTGGCCGTCAAGAAACCGCTCTGGAACACGGCGGCTCGCGCACCGCGCCTCCCGGCCGATCTGAAGGATGATTACTCCGCGTTTTTCGCGGAATGTCTGGTGCGGGCCGTGGAACTGAAGCTGAAGCGCATCTCGCCGAGCGAACGCGATGCACGGCTGGATTTGAACGATGCGGATGGCCTGATTCTGGTGCGGCCGCTTTACCTGGCGCTGCCCGGGTTCGAGCAGTCCGCCCCCTCCATGACGCTGTACTTCCCTGACTTTGTGCGCGCCATTAATCTCGGCGCCGAGACGAAGCGAGCGGAGAGCCTGAAATTTTCGCCGGCCGACCCGGCAACCTCGCAAGCCGACCCCGAGCAGAAGGAAGTAACGCGCCCGGCGCGGCAGCGCGTCGCAGCGGCGCCGGCCTCGCTGCCCAATGATCCGGAGGTGATTGCGGCGTTGCAGGAAGGCGAGCGCATGATTGCGGAGAAAAACCCGCGCGGCGCCGAAGCCGCATTCAAGAAGGTCCTGGCGAAATACCCGGATCAGGTGCGGGCCTGGTACGGGCTCGGAATTGTGGCCATGCTCGACCACGATGCCGGCCGCGCCGAAGAAGTCTTCGGGCGGCTGGTGCAAGGCGGCCATGCCGCGGGCGAAGATTCGATGGTCCTGGCGTGGTCGCACGTTTATCTTGGCCGGATTCACGAGATCAACGGCCAGCTCGAAACAGCCCGCAAGGAGTATCAGGCGGCTCTCGGCGTGTTGAACGGCCCGCAAGACGCGCGCCAGGCAGCGCAACGGGGACTCGCGTCCGCCGGCGGCGGAAAATCGGCGGAGCGGCCGTGACCAGTTCCGGGCGAATGCAAACTTGAAAAAGCCTGCGGAGCATTCTGTCCAGGGTGGCGCTTCGAGCAAAGGGACAAGGAGACGAAGATGACGTCGAAAAGCGTTTTGAGGATCGGCGCGGCCGCCTTGCCCTTCCTGCTGTGGGCCGGAGCGGTGAGTTTCGCGGCGCCATCCGCGTGGGGGCAGGAGAAACCCACATTGGAAAAGAACAAGCAAGAACTGCCCGTCGCTCCCGATCAGCCCAAGGCGGCGCCCCCGGTGGACGCCGAGGAAGAAGCCTCCTACAAGGCTTACCTGGACGCGCCACCGTCGGATCTCGCAAAGAAGGCGCAGCTCGGGGAAAATTTCCTGCAGAAGTATCCGCAGAGCCGATACCGGCCCATCGTATATTCCTCTCTGACGATGACTTATCTGCAGATCGGGGACGTCCCGAAATTGACGGAGACGGGCGTGAAGGCGCTGGAGCTCAATCCAAATGATGTGCAGGTGCTGGGCATTCTGGGGCAGACGATTCCACGCGCATTGAGCAAAGACCCGGCCATCGCCACGAAACAACTGGAGCAGGCGGAACAGTATGCCCGGAGAGCGATCGAAATCACGCCCACGCTGCCGAAACCGGAGAATCTGACGGATGAAGCCTTCGCCGACGCCAAGAGCCAGGTTCTCACCATGGCGCACAGCGGCCTGGGGCTGGTTTTCATTTTCCGGCAGAAGTACAGCGAAGCCGCGGCGGAATTTCAACAATCGCTGAGATTGACTGGAAACCCGGATCCGGTGAACTACTACCTGCTCGGTCTGGTCGACGAGAAGACTTTACATTACGATGATGCCGCCGCGGTGTTTGCGAAATGCGCCGCAATCCCCGGGAAGACGCAATACATGTGTCAGGCTGGGTTGGAGAGAGCAAGAAAGCTCGCCTTGACGCAGCTCAGCGCGCCGAGGTAGATCCCGCGAAAGTTCCGACGCGCATGGTCCCCTTGAGTCAAGAAGAAAGCCTGGAGCAAAGGCTGGGGTACCGGTTTGAGCGCGGCGAGCTGTTGGCGCGCGCGTTGACGCACCGCTCCGCGGCAGCGGACTCGCAGGGAGCGGGCGCGCCTGAAAGGGATGCGGGAGCGCACAATGAACGGCTCGAGTTTCTTGGCGATGCAGTGCTGGAGTTGATCGTGAGTGAGTCGCTGGTTCGCGCATTTCCGGAATGGAGCGAGGGGCAGCTTTCAAAAAGCCGCGCGCGGCTTGTGAATGCGCGTTCGCTCGAAGAGGCGGCTCGCCGGCTGGACCTGGGGAAGCACCTCCGCCTGAGCAAGGGAGAGGAGAAGACGGGCGGCCGGAACAAGCCGGGGCTGCTGGCCGATGCTTTCGAAGCCATCGTCGCGGCCATCTACCTGGATGGCGGATTGGACGCGGCGCGAGAATTCCTGCGGCGCACGCTGTTCCGCGAGACGCTGACGGGTGGCGGCGAGGAATTGGCCGAATCGGACCACAAGTCCGCCCTGCAGGAATTCCTTCAGGCGCGCGGGCGCCCTCCGGCCGAGTACCGGATCGCCTCAGAGAGGGGACCCGATCACCGGAAGTTGTTCGAGGTGGAGGTCTGGGTGGAAGGCAAGCGGCTTGCGGCCGGCAGCGGAAGCGCAAAGAAAGAAGCGGAACAACAGGCCGCCCGCGCGGCGCTCGAGCGCCTGGAATCCTCCGAAGCGAAGGGGTAAGAAAACATGGCAGACGAGACCGAAGCCACGCCGGTGAAGCAGAAAGAGGCTGCCCGTCGCCGGCAGACCACGATTTCCGAGTACCTGGAATCGCTGCTGGTGACGGTCCTGCTCGCCCTCTTCGGCACGAGCTTCGTGGTGCAGGCATTCAAGATTCCTTCCGCATCCATGGAACGCACCCTGCTGATCGGCGACCATTTGCTGGTAAACAAGTTCATCTTTGGCGGCCGGGGCGCGTGGTATGAAAAACTTCTGCCGTACCGGCCTCTCGAGCGCGGAGACATCATCGTTTTCAAGTACCCCTAC
>DASZZJ010000090.1:0-16648 GCA_035545075.1 Candidatus Acidiferrales bacterium | reverse complement strand
TTCTGATTTCTGCGATCTCACGCACTGCCAGTCCCTGCGCGAACCCCCCGCTCCGGATAGCCCGACCGCGGCGGCTGCCCTCGCGACGCGCGGGCTGGTGATCACCTTTGAAGAAAAACCGGTTGCCGCGATGTTTGCGCGCAGTTGTGGCGGGCGTACTCGGACCCCCGCGGAGCTCGGGCTCCCCGCCAGGGGTTATCCCTATTTCGCGGTTGTTTGCGACTACTGCCACAAGAACCCGGCGCGCTGGAGCCGCCGCATTTCACGGCAGGATGCCGCGTTATTGCTTGGAAAAGGTGAAGCCGGGCGTCTCGCGGTTGACAGGCGTCTCGGCTGGAATGCCGTGCCCAGCAACAATTACTCCGCGCGACCCGAAAACGGAGAGGTGGTCTTGAAAGGTGCCGGTCAAGGGCATGGAATCGGCCTCTGCCAGCGCGGTGCGAAAGCCATGGCCGTCGAAGGCGCGAGCTTCCGGCAGATTCTCAATCATTATTATCCCAACACCACGCTCACCAGCCTCAGTGAGCCGCACGCGCCCTGACGCGTTGGGGAAGAACCCGTGCTTCCGGCATTCCGAGGAGCCCGCCGTAGGCAGGCGGGAGCAGGCGAGGGCGGGCGCCTCTACAGGTTCTGCTACTTCACGTATGTCGCAAGCCACTCCAAGAACGTCTTGTACCAGAACCGGCTGTTCTGCGGCTTCAGAATCCAGTGGCCTTCGTCGGGGAAGACCACGAGCCGCGAAGGCACCTCCTGCCGTTGCAGCGCGGAGAAAAACTCCAGGCTCTGCGTATACGGCACGCGGTAATCCCGCTCGCCCGCGATCACCAGCGTCGGTGTTTTGAATTTTCCCAGCTCTCCCGCATAGGTCACTGGCGCCCACTTGCGGTAGCCTTCGGGGTTCGTCCACGGCGTTCCCTGCATGTCGTGCTCTTCGAACCAGAGTTCCTCGGTCGCGTACATGGAAACTTTGTCGTAAACGCTGGCGTGGCTGATGATGGCCTTGAAGCGTCCGGTGTGCGTGGCGATCCAGTCCGCCATGTAGCCGCCGTAGGAGCCGCCGGCCGCCGCCATCCGCGTCGCGTCCAGGAAGGAATACTTGGCCAGGGCGTAGTCCACGCCCTTCATCACGTCTTCGTAGGCCTTTCCGCCCCAGTCGTTCGTGATCTCGTCCGTGAATTTCTGCCCGTACCCGGTCGAGCCGCGCCGGTTGATCATCAGCGTCACGTACCCCGCCCCGGAAAAAACCTGCGCGTTCCACCGGTAGCCCCACGAATTCCCCCACATCGTTTGTGGGCCGCCGTGCAGCAGCACGAGCAGCGGATACTTCTTCGATGCATCGAACTTCGGCGGCCGGAGGAGCATCGCCTGGATGCGCGTCCCGCCCGCTCCCTCGAACCAGAATGTCTCCGGCGCATTTATTTCCAGCCCGGCCAGGATCGCGTCGTTCTGGTGTGTGAGCTGCCGCACGTTGCTTCCGTCGCTGGACGCCGCGAAGACCTCCGCCGGCGTCGCCAGGCTCGAGCGCGTGAACACCAGCATCTTTCCATCGCGGCTCAGGTCCACCGCCGTGTTGTAGCCCTCCGCAACGATTCTCTTCGGCTCCGCTCCGCCTGCCCGAACGCTCAGGGCAAAAACCGGCACGAGCGTTTCGCTCTCCGCCGCGAAATAGATTGTTTTGCTGTCGGGGGACCAGTGCAGCTCCTCCGGGTTGCGGTCGAAGCTCGGGGCGGCGTTGGCGTGTTCGCCGTTGCGCCGGTTATAAATCATCAGCCGCCAGTGGTCGGATTCGTATCCCGCCCCCGCCTGGGAGCGGTAGGCAATAAACTTCCCATCGGGTGAATACGCCGGTCCGCCGTCGAATCCCGGATTCGTCGTGATGCGTTTCGGTTCGCCGCCCGCGACCGCCACGACGAACAAATCTCCGTTCGTGCTGATCGCTTCCACTCTGTCGGTTACCGCCACGAAGCAGATCTCCTTGCTGTCGGGTGAAAACGCGATGTCCGCCGGCCCGCCGCGTTCGTCCGGCGGCACGTCGTAGTCCGCCCCCGCGGTCAAGTCCCGCGGCGCGCCGCTTCCATCCGCCGCCGCGACGAACAGGTGGCTGCGCTTCCCTTCGTTCCAGTGCGTCCAGTGCCGGTACAGCAGGTGATCCGCCACGTAGGCTTTGACTTTGTTCTTTTCCTTCTCCGCGTCGCGCGCCGCATTGCACGCGTCCTCCTTGCAGCCAGGATACACCGGGGAAGTGAACGCGATCGTCGTTCCGTCGGGAGACCACTTCACATTGTCCGCGCCGCCTGAGAGATGTGTCACCGCTCGCGCCTCGCCTCCATCCATCGACAGCAAATACACCTGCGCATCGCCGCCGCGGCCGGACAAAAACGCCAACCACTTCCCGTCCGGCGACCACACTGGAGAGGTGTCGCGCCCGCTCCGCGTGAGCTGGACCGACGCGCCGCCCGCCGTTGGCGTCAGCCAGAGGTTGCTGTTGTTGCGGTTCGCCTCGAGATCCGGCGTTGCCACCGTGTAGGCCACCCACTTCCCGTCCGGCGAGATCTGCGGCTCGCCGACCCGATTCATGCGGATCAATTCGCTAAACGCGATCGGATGCTTGGAGGTTTCCTGCGCGCTTGCGCACAGTGCGAGCGCAAACATTGCGCCACAAACGGCCAGGACAATTCGCTTCATGCTCTGCATTCCGTTTCTCCTCAAAAAAATGCGAATCTCTTTCGGTGGCTTCAAGGCTTTCACGCAGCGGACAGAATCATGGCACTTTCCGCCCTGACTGCCAAGCGAAGGTAAGGCATCGCGCGCACGTAGCCGAGGTGCGCGGATCAACGCGGAATCGCCACGCCTACTGCCCAGATGTATCCATCCGGGTCTTCGAGCATCACGTCCCGCCAGCCATGCGGAAAATCCATCGCCGGTTGCAGAACCGGCACGCCGGCCGTTTTCGCGCGCGCCTCGATCGCGTCGGGATCCACTCCCAGGACGCGCAGTTCCGCGCCTGTCCCGCGCAAACCCGGCTGCGCTAGCCGCTCGTACAGCGGATGGTGATCGTAGGCATGGTCGGCGTGGAGCATGAATTCCGCGCCGCCAAGGTTCATGGCAGCGAAGTCCGCGTCCGCGTAATGAACGCGCGCGCCCAGGACGTCGCGGTAGAAAGGAACCGACCGCGCCACGTCCCGCACCAGGAGATTCACGGAGAACCGCGGCAGTGTCCGCCCGTATTCCTCCGCCGGCATCCACGCGTCGCCCAAACGTTTCTTCGTCATCATTGCCTCCGCATCGTCCCTCGCCACTCTCTGCGGCGATTTTCCCACACCGCCACAGCGTGGCCGTTCGCGGGAAGCCGCGAGCCGGGAAAAGTCTTGTCACATTAGCATTGGAGTTCTTGCTCGAATGGATTGAGGTCAGAGCGTTTCACGGAACAAAGCGTTACTGCGGCCCATCACCCAGTTGTTTCAGTTTCTGCTGGGCACTGTCCCGGATCGCATTGCGGCGTGGCTCGGGATCCACCGTGTCGGAGGCCAGAAGCTCAAGCGCCTTCCGGGCGTTTTGCCGCGCCAGGTCTTTCTGGCCGTCCGCCAAATAGGCGTCGGACAGACTGTCATAGACGTTGGGCGAGTCGGGAAAGGCCGTGGCGTTTAGCTTAAGGATCTCCAGCGCACCTTTAATATCGCCGGATTGCACGTGCTCGTATCCCATCAGGTTAACGATGACTTCCGGAAACAGAACCACTTTAGGATCACGCCGGCGTGCCTCCGCCAGCTTCTCCGCGGCCTGGGCGGCCCCGCCCGGCTTGTCGATCAGGGCCAGCATCTGGGACCCCCGCGGCAGCGGATAGCCGTCCTTGGCCACCGGAGCGCGTCCGGGTGTCTTGATCAGGGTGGTCACATACCAGTCCACGATCACGCCGCGCAGCTCCGGGTGAACGGCGAACATGTCCGATCCATGTCCCCCGGTTGCGTAGTGGACAAACTTCTTGCCGGGATTCGAGGAGGCACTGAAGATCCACGGCAGAACATCCACGGTGGCGCGGAATTCATCGTCGTCGGCCAACGCGGCGAGCACGGGCAGTTCCGCCGCCTGGCGCAGAAACTGGCGGCCGGCAGAGTCCGTGCCGCCGGAAAGCAGCACCAGCGACTTCACCTCCCCGGGATGGCGGCGCGCCGTCTGGATGGAATTGTTGACTCCGCAACTGGCTCCGCCCACGCCGATCACGTCGCGTTTGACGCCCGGTTGCGACACCAAATACTGAAAGGCCGCGTCAATGTCGCCGGGCCATTTCTCCAACTCGCCCATCGGCGTGCCGCTGCTCTCGCCAAAACCGCGCAGGTCCAGCGTGAGCACGTTGATCCCCGCCCCGGCCAGTTGTTGGGCCAACTGATCCCAAACCTTGCGCTGCCGGTTGCATTGGTGCAACAGCAGGACCCCGGGTCCGGGCTTGGCCGCTGCGAAATACGTCGCCTTGAGCGTGGCGCCGTCGGATGCGGCCAGGTCGATGGTGCGGCCGGCCGGCGGCAGCTGCGCCGCACAATTCATTACCAGGAATGAGAACAGCAGAAGGGAAAGGACGCGGGGTCGGATCATGGGGCAATTCTCCTCGACTAGTTTGTATTGGACGGCAGCAAAGGTCAAATGGGGAGCAAGTCCCTGACCAAGCCCAGGGGCCAAAGGCTGGCGGCCAGTCCTTTAATAAACGCATGCAGCATTCGCCCAGTGCGAATGTGTGGTTGCGGAGGGGCTCCGGCCCAGCGTTCCTCACACTTGATTGATCTCGCGCGGCTGCCTTGTTCGCACCAGCAGCCAGTTCAGCGTCGCAACGCCGATGGTGATACCAACCACCCACACGTTGCTCAGCGGCATTCGCACGAGCAGGACGATCGAAAGCAGCACGCCCAGCGCCGCAAACACCATCCCGCCTGGCATGCGGAAAGAGTCCGCTTCCGGCCTTCTCCACCTTAATACCACCAGCACGATCGCCACCGATCCGTAGACGAACAGCCGCGTCACCGAGGAAAGGATCAGGTTCCACCGAAAATTCCCGATTAGCGTGAACGACAGCAGCGCCACCGAGTACAATCCGATCGAAACGTGTGGCGTTCGGAATCTAGGATGCAGCGCAGCAAAAATCTTCGGAAAGTCTCCCTCGGCGGCCATCGCGTAGGTCAGCCGCGGCGTGTGCAGCATGTTCGCGCTCAAGTAGCCGTAAATCGTAACCAGCGCACCCACAACGATGAACGCGCCAGCTCCCTCACCGAACACCTGCCGCGCTGCCTCCGCCAGAGGGCGTTCCGTCGCTCCCGGATTCGCCAGCGTCAGGTTCACCACGATCTGTACCGATGTGTAGATCACGGTGACCAGCCCGAGGCCAAGGAAGAGTGCTACCGGCGCATCCCTTCGCATGTTTCGCGCTTCGCCGGAAGCAAAGAGAGCTGCTTCAAATCCCCCGTACGCGAACACCAGCAGAAGAAATGCATCCATCCAGTCCCCTGTCCGGACCGGATGCGCCAGCACAATTGCCGGCACGGGTGGCTTCCACAAGAGGGACACAAATCCCATGGCGATAAACAGCACCAGAAGCAGAATTTTAGTAATAGTGAAGAAATCGCTCGTCTTTGTCCCGGACCGAACCCCGCAGTAGTTGATCACCGCTAGCACGCCGATCAGCACGCTCAGCACGAGCGCTCGCATCGTCGGCTCCGTTGCGCGCGGCGCCAGTTGTCCAAGATAAGCTGATACAAGGTTGGCCGTGCCCGAAGCCGCCGCCACTCGGGAAAGCCACATGAACCAGGCGATCAGGATTCCGGCCCAGCGTCCCAGCGCCTCCCGCGCGTAGATATAAGGACCGCCAGACCGATCGAATTGCGACGCAACTTCACTTAGGCACGCCACAATGACGAAGATTCCCGCTGCGGCGATGACGTAAGCCACCGGCGCCAGGCTTCCCAGGCGGCTCGCCACGACAGACGGCAGCCCGAAAATCCCGCCGCCGATCATCGTGTTGACCATCAGCGCCGCGAGGCTCCATCGGCTGATGCTGCGGACAAGGCCCGTGGGACTTGTGGTCACGCGGCGCTCTCGACTACCTAATCTTTCGCGGCCGGGACCGGCGCTGCCTTTGCCCGTGCAATCTCCGTCAGCAGGTCCGTCTGCGCCGCCAGCCGCTCGAGGTGCGGATAGCGCTCGCCATCGTGATACTCCACCCGGCAGGTCTGGAAGTAATCCTCATTCTCGACAAGGAGCTCCAGGGCCCCGTTTTTCCTTTTGCTCTGCCCGATCGCCTCGCGGAGAATCTCCGGCGTCCACCTTCGCCCGTTCACCGCGCGCAGCCGCATGCCTGGCGCAATTCCCGCCAGCGCTGCCGGCGAGCCGGGAATTACCTCCGCCACCTGATCGCCGCTCTCGCCCCCCGGGTTGTGCACGATCAGCCCCAGCGAAAAACGCACGTCCGTAATGTGTCTGGCGCTCTCCACCGCCCGGTCGTGTTCGTTCGGTTCGCCGCTGAACGCAATCCCCCACCCGCTGTTCACGAGCCCTCCCAGCGGCGCCCCGGGCCCATGCGAATTCAGCCGCTCCGTGAAAAACTTCCGCCAGTCGTACGGCGCGACTCCGTTCATCGCCGCCACCACGTCTTCGAACGTGTAAGGAACAATCTTTGGCCCTGTGCTCGGCCCGCCGTGGAACGCCTTGCAGAAATCGTCGAGGGATTTCTTTCCGTTCGTTGCGCGGCGAATGATGGTGTCCGCCTCGAGCCAGATGAGCGTGCTCTCGTCGTAGAAGTCCACGCCGCGCCGCCATGTTGAACCCTCTGTCCGCGACCCGTAGAGAATCTGCGCGGCGATTGCCGTGTCCTGCAGGTCGCGCCAGCTCCGTCCCTTGCGCTGGTCGAGATAAGCCGCCGTCCACGCGATGTTTTCGCGCAGCTTCTCCGGCGTCCACAAGCCGCTTCGCGCGGACAGCACCTTTCCGTAGTACTCGGTCAATCCTTCATAGACCCACAGCAGCTCGCCGCGCATCGGCTCTTCGTAATTCGGCGTCGCGAGTCCCGCCGGCCGGCGGTACTTCCCGTTCCACGAATGAAAGAACTCGTGCGGCAGCAGGTCCATCCCGGCCTCGAGCTGGTCCGCGTCCAGGAGGTAGCGGTCGGACTCGCGGTTGTCGCTTGATTCGTGATGCTCTTCGCCGAACGAGGTCAGGTTGTCACTCAGCGCCAACAGAAAATCGTAATGCCGGTAATGGCGTGCCCCGAACAGCGCGCCCGTTTCCGCCACGAGCTGCCTCAGGTGTGTCGTTTGCTCCGGCGACATCTGCGTCGCCGCTTCGCCATCCCCCGCGATGTTGATCCGGTGCTCCCGGTCCAGATTGTTGCCGAGCGCCACCGTTTTCAGGTGTGCGCCCGCGAGGACGGTAGAATCCACCAGCGTGGTCAGCGAAACCGGTTCGAACTCAATCCCGTCGCCCGATTCACGCGCCACGGGCAACGCCGTCGCGTACTTCCATCCCGCCGGAATCCGCAGGCTTGCCGCGTAGGTAAGCTCGTCGCTCTTCGCGCCCTTCGGATAAACCAGCACCAGATTCCAGTTCAGGACCGCAATCTGGGACGTCGCGGCCGGGCTTGACGCAAACCCCTCCGCACTCGTCGGCGAGAGAAAATCAAGCGTGACTTCCAGCGTCTCCGCCCCCGCGGGAACCTCGCAATGGAAGGCGTACATGTCGACGTCATCGCGCAGCCAGGCAATCTCTTTGCCTCCAGCGCGGAAGTGCACGCCGGCGACGTCCACGACCGGCCCGTTCGGCCCGTGCTCGCCGGGAATCCACTTGGGGTAGACGAGCGTCAGCGGCCCCGCGGCAACAGGGAACTCCATCCGCGAATGAAAGATGCGCCTCGGCGCGTCTCGCAGATCCACAGCGATGCGGATCGGTTTTGTGCTGCTTTGCGCGGCCGTTCGCGGTACGCCCCACAGGGCGAAGAGCATCGCCGCGCTGAATAGGACACGAATAAAATTACGCATGGTGGGAAAGCCTCCTCTAAAGCGGCGAAAGAGTAGCACAACTCTGGGAAATCCCGAGGAGCCGGAGAGGATGCCTCTTCAGCAGCCCGCTAAACCACCGGCACCGCCGTCTTCCTCTTCGGATTGAAGAAGGGAAGCGGCACGACTTTCGCCGCAACGTGGCGCCTCACCGCCTCGACGGTCAGTTCCATCTGCAACATCGTTCCAGCGGCGGAATGCTGCCGCGTCACGCAAGCCAGCGCAATCATCTTCTTGAGCGTCGGCGACCAGGTCGTCGAGGTCGCTTTGCCCGCCTGCTTCCCGTTGCGATAGACGGGCACCGCCACGCGCGACGCCACGCCCGGCACCTGCGGCGCCAGCCCCGCGGCTTCGTATCTCTGCTCGACCTCGGTCCAGTCAATCTCCAGCCCCACGAGCGCCCGCGCCGCTCCGCCGGCTTTCTGTTCCCGCAGCAACGCCTCGCGCCCCACAAAACTTTCTTTCTTCAGGTCCACGAGTTTCCCCAGGCCGATCTCCCCCGGCGAATACTTCTGCGCTTCGATCAGCGCCCGCTTGCTGGACGTGTAGTCCACTTCGATCAGAATCAGCCCCGCCTCGATGCGCGCAATGTCCATGGCGATCATCCCGGCGGGCTGGATGTCGAACGCTTTGCCCTTGGCCATCAGCGCGTCCCACACTCTCAGCGCGTCACCCCACGGCATCCAGATTTCGTAGCCCAGGTCGCCCGTGTATCCCGTGCGCGAGATGTCCACCGCCACGCCCGCGATTTTCCCATGCGTCACGCGAAAATACTTCAGGCCGGCGATCTCCGCCTCAGCCGCCGCTTGCAGCAGCCGCCCTGAGGTCGGCCCCTGCAGCGCCAGCGCCGCCACCTGCTCCGAGATGTCTTCGATCGTCACCTCGAGTCCCAGCGCATTTTGCCGGAACCACCGCAGGCTGGGGTCCGCCGCGGTCCAGCGATACTCGTTCTCGCCCAAGCGGGTAATCGTTCCGTCGTCTACGACCTTGCCTTCGGAATCGCACCAGCAGCAGTAGATGACCTGGTCCACCGCCACTTTGTGGATGTCCCGCGCGATCACCCGGTTCACCAGCTTCGTCGCGTCGCGGCCGGTCACGCGGTACTTGAACAGCGGCGTGATGTCAATCAGCGCCGCCGAGTTCCGGATGGCGTTGTACTCGTGCTCGTGGTGCATCTCGTAGACGCTCACCGTGTAGTAGCCCGACCATTCGCGGTAGCTCAGGCTCTCGCACAGCGCGAGCGTTCTTTCGTGAAAGGCGGTTCCGATGGGCACGGCGAGGCTCCTCGTGAAACGGAAGCGATTATAAGGGAAGGAGGTGAAGGAAGGTGAGGAAGTGAAGGAAGACGCCCCCCGCGCGCAAAACTCTTCCGAGGCGCATCCTTGTGACGCTCCACTCGTCTCTGTAGAATGACCGTCTTTGCCTCTCGCGCACCGAGCAGGCAATCGCTCCATGGCCAAGCACTACGACGTCATCGTCATCGGCGGCGGGCACAACGGGCTCGTCAACGCCGCTTATCTCGCCCGCGCCGGGAAGAAAGTCCTCGTGCTCGAACGCCGCGGCGTCGTCGGCGGAGCGGCCGTCACCGAAGAGATTTTCCCCGGCTTCCACTTTTCCGAATGTTCCTACGTCGTTTCGCTCCTTCGCCCGGAAATCATCCGCGAACTCGATCTCCCTCGCCACGGCCTCGAAATTCTTCCCCTCGACGGCACATTCACGCCAATGCCCGACGGCGACCTCCTCTGGCGCGTCAACGACCACGCCAAGACGCTGCGCGAGATCCGCCGCCATTCCCAAGTGGACGCCGAGGCCTACGACGAATTCGGCAAAATGATGCTGCCGATGTGCCGTTTCGTGAAGCCCATCCTCTCGATGATCCCGCCCGACCCCACCACGCTGAACCCCCGCGACCTGCGGAAGCTCTATTTCCTCGGCCGCCGCCTCCAGAAGCTTTCTTCCGACGAGCGCTACACCCTCATCCAGCTCATGACCATGAGCGCCGCCGACTTCCTCGACCAGTGGTTTGAGACCGACGTCCTCAAAGCCACCATGTCCGCCTCCGGAATCATCGGCACCTTTCTTGGCATCCGCTCTCCCGGAACGGCCTACGTCCTTCTTCATCACTACATGGGAGAAATTGACGGAGCGTTCCGATCCTGGGGCTTCAGCCGCGGCGGCACCGGCGCCATCTCAAATGCCATCGCGTCGGCGGCGCGGGAAGCGGGCGTCGAGATCCGCACCCGAGCCGGCGTCTCCCGAATCCTCGTCAAGAACGGCCGCGCCGCCGGCGTGGCGCTTGAAAGTGGAGAAGAGATCGCCGCTTCGCTTGTCTCCTCCAGCGTGGACCCGCACCTTACCTTCGAAAAATTTCTCGAACCGTCCGACCTTCCCGCCGATTTCCTCGAACAGGTGCGCCGCTACAAGTTCCGCGGCTCTTCCGGCAAGGTCAACCTCGCCCTCGACGCGCTCCCCGATTTCGAATGCCTCCCCGGCGCGGGCGCGCATCTCCGCGGAGCGATTTCGATTTCACCGAGCGTCGAGTACATGGAGCGCGCCTACGACGATGCCAAGTACGGCCGCTTTTCCCGCCGCCCGTACATTGACGTCGTCATCCCCAGCGTGACGGATCCTTCCATCGCGCCGCCCGGCAAGCACGTCCTCTCGTGTTTCGTCCAGTATGCGCCCTATAAACTCGCCCCCGGCGAAGGCTCCTGGGACGATCAGCGCGAAAAGTTCGGCGATACCGTCGTCAATACCCTCGCCGAGTACGCGCCCAATCTCAAAAAAATCATCATCGGCCGCCAGATCCTCACGCCGCTCGACCTCGAGCGAGAATTCGGCCTCACGCAGGGCAACATCTTTCAAGGCGAGCTGTCCCTCGAACAACTATTCTTCCTCCGCCCGGTTCCCGGCTGGGCCTATTACCGCACTCCCGTTCAAAACCTCTATATGTGCGGCTCGGCCACGCACCCCGGCGGCGGAATCATGGGCGCTCCGGGCCGCATCGCCAGCCAGGTCATCCTCGGCGACTCGAAACGAGCGATGAACTAATCATGCCTGCGGGGCGGCGCATCCTCGTCATCGGCGGCGGCCACAACGGCCTCGTCGCCGCGTTTTATCTGGCCAGGGCCGGCCACAAGCCGCTGGTCCTCGAGCGACGCGAAATCGTCGGCGGCGCCGCCGTCACCGAGGAGTTCCACCCCGGCTTTCGGGTCTCCACGCTCGCTCACACTGCTGGGCCCCTCCGTGCCGACATTGCCCGCGACATGCGCGTGAAGAAATTCGGCTGCGAAATGATCCACCCCGATCCGCGCGTTTTTGCTCCCGCGCCGGACGGCCGCGGCATCCTCTTCCATGACGACCACGCAACGACAGCCGCCGGACTCAAGCGCCTCTCCCCGAAAGACGCTGCCCGCTACACCGAATTCGCCGCTGAACTCGTCCATGCCGCGGATGTCTTCGCCCAGATCGCCGCCATCACTCCGCCGGCCATTGACAAACCTTCGCCGGAAGACCTTTGGAACCTTCTGAAAATCGGCCGTGGTGTCCGCAACCTCGGACAGAAGCGCACGTTCGACCTCTTGCGCTGGGGAGCGATGGCCGTCGCCGATTTCGTCGCGGAGTTCTTCGAGACGGAGCTCCTGCGCGCCGCGATTGCCGCCCGCGGCATATTCGGCACGGCGCTCGGCCCCTGGTCGGCCGGCTCGACGGCCGTTTTGCTTCTCCGCGCCGCCACCGACCCCCACCCTGTCGGCTCCGCGTCGTTTCCCCGCGGCGGCCTCGGCGCTCTCTCCGCTGCGCTCGCCGATTCCGCCCGCCATGCCGGCGCCGAGATCCGCACCGGCGCCGAAGTCGCCCGCATCCTCACCACAGACGGCGCCGCAACCGGCGTCGTCCTCGCGGACGGTGAAGAGCTGCGCTGCGACGCCGTCGTCTCCGGCGTGGACCCCAAGCGCACGTTCTTTCAGCTTGTCGATCCGGCGCAACTCGATCCCACGTTCGTTCTGCGCATCAAGAATCTGCGCGCATCGGGCACCGTCGCCAAAGTGAATCTTGCTCTCGGCGCGTTGCCTTCGTTTCCGGCTGTCGCTTCCGTCGCCGCGCCCGGCGATTCGCGCCGGTCGCTCTCCGGCCGCATCCACATCGGCCCGGAGATTGACTACCTCGAGCGCGCCTTCGACGCCTCCAAGTACGGCGAATTCTCCGCCGATCCCTGGCTCGACGTCGTCATTCCCACTCTCGCCGATCCTTCTCTCGCCCCCGAAGGCAAGCATATCCTCTCCGCGTACGTGCAGTTCGCGCCCTATCGGCTGAAGAACGGCGACTGGCCCAGCCGCCGCGGAGCTCTCGGCAAAGCAGTTCTGAAGACGCTCGATGTGTACGCTCCGGGCCTCTCGAATCTCGTCGAAGGGATACAGGTCATCACGCCGCTCGACCTCGAAAAAACCTACGGCCTGACCGGCGGGCATATCTATCACGGCGAACTCGCCCTCGATCAGCTCTTCACCATGCGTCCGGTGCTCGATTGGGCGCGCTACCGCTCGCCCATCCGTGGCCTCTATCTTTGCGGTTCGGGCACGCATCCCGGGAATGGGCTCACCGGCGCATCCGGTGCCAACGCCGCCCGCGAAATCTCTCGCGCGCTGCGCTAGAGTTTCGTCCCTTTCCCCCGCTAGATTTCCGCGCAAGCGCCGCGTTGACACGATTCGGTGCATCCGATAAGATTGACGTTTGTCTTTATAGGTCAGGGTGTGACTGAGGCATGAGAACGTACGTAGCGAAGGGCCGAGAAGCGGAAGCGCTGCAGCTCGGCGCGTCGTGGTTCGTAATAGATGCGGCCGGGCAGGTGCTTGGCCGCCTGGCGACGCGCGTGGCGCGAGCGCTGATCGGCAAGGACAAGGCGAGCTTTACGCCGTATCTGGATTCCGGCGACCACGTGATCGTAATCAATGCCGACAAAATCCGCCTGACCGGAAACAAGATCGAACAGAAAATTTATTACAGCCACAGCGGGTATCCCGGCGGCTTGAAGGAAGTGCCGATGAAAAGGCTGCGGCCGAACCGCGCGGACTGGATCATCCGCGAAGCGGTCATCGGGATGCTGCCGAAGAACAAGCTGCGCGCGCGGCGGTTAAAGAAGTTGCGCGTGTACCGCGATGCGAGCGGCCTGGCGAAGCACGCCGGGCAGAAGCCCCAGCCGCTGGCGATGTAGGGAACGAAGCCGTTTTTTCCGCACGTCGTGGTTTTCTTCCCCAGAAGGAAATCCAGCGGGCGCAGAGTCTAAGGAGGCGTGGTGAGTTCAGCAGCGTCGCCCCTTGGGGGCAAGTCTTGGTTTTACGGCACGGGCCGCCGCAAGGAATCGGTGGCGCGCGTGTTTTTGCGTCCGGGCACGGGGAAGTTCACGGTGAACGGCCGGACGGTGGATGTATATTTTCCGAATCATGCGTGGAAGCACGCGGCGGTCGAGCCGCTGAAGTTCACCAACACGCAGGACCAGGTGGACATTGTGGTGACCGCGCACGGCGGCGGCATCGGCGGACAATCCGGCGCGGTGCGCATGGGGATTTCGCGCGCCCTTTCGCGGTTCAACCCGGAGCTCCGGCCGGCGCTGCGCAAGAACGGATTTCTGACGCGCGACTCGCGGATGAAGGAACGCAAGAAGTACGGGCAGAAGGGCGCGCGCAAGCGCTTCCAGTTCACGAAGCGCTAGTCGTCCGGGCGGAAAACCCGCACCGACAAAGGCTCTGCCTCGGTTCGCCGGGGCAAGATCACGGCCGGCAAGGAAGCCGGCAAGAGGCCGCTCTGCTGCGGCGGATGTTTCGCCGAAGCTGCAAGCGGCTATTCCATGAGGAGGGAAATTGGCGGTTGAAATAACGATGAAAGAGCTGCTGGAGGCCGGAGTCCACTTCGGTCACCAGACGCGGCGATGGAATCCGAAAATGAAGGAATTTATTTTCGGCGAGCGCAACGGCATCCACATCATTGATCTGCAGAAAACCCTCAAGATGTTCCGCGAAGCAAGCCGCTTCGTGAGCGAGCTCACCTCGCAAGGCCGGACCATCCTTTTTGTAGGAACCAAGCGGCAAGCCCAGGAAGCCGTCGCCGAGGAGGCCAAGCGCTGCGCGGCTTTCTTCGTGAACCACCGCTGGCTGGGCGGGACGCTCACCAACTGGGCGACTCTGCAGAAATCCATCAAGAGGCTGAAGCTGCTGAAGGCCATGATCGAGGACGGGCGCATGGAACAGCTCTCGAAGAAAGAGCGCGCGCGCCTGGAGCGCGAGATGAAGCACCTGTTTCAGAATCTCGAGGGGATCGAGGCCATGGCGCAGATACCCGACGCGATGTTCGTGGTCGACTCGAATGCGGAAGAAATCGCCGTGAAGGAAGCGCGCCGCCTGGGCGTGCCGGTGGTGGCCGTTGTGGACACGAACTGCGATCCTGACCTGGTGGACTGGATCATCCCGGGTAACGACGACGCATTGCGGGCGATCCGGCTGTTCACGTCAAAGATTTCCGAGTCCGTGATCGAAGGCCACGCCGCCTACCAGCAGACACAGGTGGCGGAGCAGAAGGCGGCGGACGACCAGGCGGTGACGGAACCGGTCGAATACGTGGACACGAGCGCGTACGAACAGTACGAGAAGCAGGAAGGCGATTTCGTGGATGCAACAGCGGTGGAAGCGCCGGCCGCGGATACGCCGGCCGCGGATGCGCCGGCCGCGGATGGAGAAGCCACTGGCACGGTTCCGCCGGATGAGGGAAAGCCGAGTTAGCGGGCCGGCTCTTGCCGAAAACCGCGCGGCCCAGCGGCGTTCGAAAGAACGCACCGGGCTGTTTTTGAAGACAGGGTCCGCCGCGAGCGGGTCTTCCACCTGAAAATTTCACACGAAGAAGGATAAGCACCAGACTTCGAGCCATGGAAATACCAGCAAAACTTGTCAAAGAACTGCGCGAGCGCACCGGTGCGGGCTTCAGCGATTGCCGTGCCGCGCTTGTCGAAGCGGACGGGGACACTGAGAAGGCGATCAGCATCCTGCGCAAGAAGGGACAAGCCGCAGCGGCGAAAAAGGCGCAGCGAGAAGCGACCGAGGGCTTGGTAGGCAGCTACATCCACGCCGGCGGAAAGATCGGGGTTATCGTGGAAGTGAACTGCGAGTCCGACTTCGTGGCGCGGACCGGCGCCTTCCAGCATCTCTGCCACGAGATCGCCATGCACGTCGCGGCCCTCGATCCACGCTACGTGCGGCGCGACGAAGTGACTCCGGAGATGCTCGACAAGGAGCGCGAGATCTACCGCGAGCAGGCGCGCGCGACGGGCAAGCCCGACCCGATTATCGAGAAGATCGTCGCCGGCAAGATGGAGAAGTTCTACGAAGAGAACTGCCTCTACGAGCAGCACTTCATCAGGGACGAGTCGGTGACCATCGGAGAGCTGGTGAACCAAGCGATTGCCAAGCTCGGCGAGAACATCGCCGTACGGCGGTTCGTGCGCTTTAAAGTGGGCGAAGCGGGCGGCAATTCCGCGGCCGGAGACGCGTTGGCAGCGGCGCCGGTGGGCCTTTGACGCAGGTGGCCTCGCACAGCAACTCTTTCAAGCGTTCCGGCCCGGCCGGGACGCTTTTTTGTTTTCGGAGGCCTCAACAAAGAGCCAGGCGCGAGCGCCACGACGGTGCGAGGTGAAGGATTCTTTGCTACAATCTTCCCGATTTTGCCGCAGCCCGG
Source organism: Candidatus Acidiferrales bacterium (assembly GCA_035545075.1). GTDB lineage: Bacteria > Acidobacteriota > Terriglobia > Acidiferrales > UBA7541 > Acidiferrum. The sequence goes on along the minus strand of DASZZJ010000090.1, from coordinate 893 downwards.
CCGTAACCTCGTGAGAAAACCGATGAAAGCAGCGAGCACGACAGCGCGCAAAGAAGCTCGAACACCGTCGCCCATCTACCACCGAATCGTCCTGAAGCTCTCCGGCGAATCGCTGCAGGGCGCGCAGGGGTACGGGATTCAAGGCGAAGCGATTGCGGCCATCGCCGACGAGTTGAAGGATGTGCACTCGCTCGGGGTGCAGATCGCCATCATGGTGGGCGGCGGAAATATTTTCCGCGGCGCGCGTCAGAAGGGCTTTGAGATCGACCGGGCGACGGGCGATTACATGGGAATGCTGGCAACCGTCATCAACGGCCTGGCGCTGCAGGACGCGCTGGAAAAAAAAGGCGTGTTCACGCGGCTGATGAGCGCCATCGAGATGCACCAGGTGGCGGAGCCTTTCATCCGCCGGCGCGCCACGCGGCACCTGGAAAAAAACCGCGTGGTGATCTTCGCGGGCGGCACGGGGAACCCCTACTTTTCGACGGACACGGCGGCCGCCCTGCGCGCGATGGAGATCAAGGCGCAGGTGATCCTGAAAGCCACGCGCGTGGACGGCATCTATGATGCCGATCCGGAAAAGGTGCCCAGGGCGAAGTTTTTCCATAAGATCAGCTACCGCGAAGTCCTGCACAAGGGCTTGCAGGTGATGGATTCGACGGCCATCTCGCTGTGCATGGACAACCGCATGCCCATCGTGGTCTTCAACCTGGGCGTGCACGGCAACATCCGGCGCGTTGTGCTTGGCGAGCGGGTTGGTTCGACGGTCACGGCGGATTGAATCTGGAGCGAGCGGGGCCGCACGCTCATTGACAGCCGCGATTCCTGAGCACGGCGATTGCGGCGGCGGCAGGCAGGCGGAAAACGCTATGACAACGATGGCGAACACGAAA
>DASZZJ010000089.1:0-4104 GCA_035545075.1 Candidatus Acidiferrales bacterium | reverse complement strand
TCCCCGGAACTGCATGGCGAAGCGGGCCGCGCCGCCGCGCGGACCGGAAAGGTGGATTGGATCCTCACCGTGCAGGGAAATGCCGCGCAAATCGTCGAAGGCGCCGTCGCCGCCGGATTTTCGCGCGCGCACGCGAAACATTTTGCTTCATCCGCGGAGGCGGCCGAATTCCTGGCCGGTTTCCTTGCGCCCGGCGACCTGCTTCTCGTCAAGGGATCGCGCGGCGTGAAAATGGAGCGCATCGTGGAAGCGGTTCTCGCCCGCCGCACACTCCAGCCCCTCTCGCCCGGCCCGGCCCAAGACACGGGAGGGAATCGCTGAGATGCTCTACTACCTCCTTTACGAAGTGCTGCGCCGGTATTTCAGCCCGTTTAATGTATTCCGCTACCTCACCGTGCGCACGGCCTACGCCAGCCTGACGGCGCTCTTTCTCTCTCTGGTCTTTGGCCCCTGGGTCATCCGCAAACTGCGCGATCTTCAGATCAAGCAATATATCCGCGACGAAGGGCCGCAAGAGCACCGCAAGAAAGAGGGCACGCCGACCATGGGTGGCGTGCTCATCGTCCTGGCCACCGCCGTCCCCACGCTCCTCTGGGCCGACCTGTCGAACATCTTCGTCCTCATCGCGCTTTTTTCTCTGCTCGGGTTTGCCGCCGTCGGCTTCGGCGATGATATCGCCAAAGTTTCCAAGCGTCACAACCGCGGGCTCACGGCCCGGCAGAAGCTTTTCTTTCAAGGTTTAATCAGCGTTGTTGTCGGCGTGGTTCTCCTCGTGATCGCAACCTATCGCGCCTATTCGACCGAGCTGGTCATGCCCTTTTTCAAGCGTTTTCACCCGGACCTGGTCATCCACTCGCTCATCCATCACCGCCTGCTCTGGCCGCTGGCCTTCCTGCCGTTTCTTGCCTTCATCGTGGTCGTGATTGTGGGCTCGTCGAATGCCGTGAACCTCACCGACGGTCTCGACGGCCTGGCCATCGGCTGTACGGTCATCGCCGCGGGCGCGCTTACGATTATTACCTACGTCAGCAGTAATTTCCGCTGGGCGACCTATCTCGATATCCAGTACATTCCGCGCGTCGGCGAACTCACCGTTTTCTGCGGAGCGTTGGTGGGTGCTTCGCTCGGCTTCCTCTGGTACAACGCCCACCCCGCCGAAGTTTTCATGGGCGACGTCGGCTCGCTCTCGCTCGGAGGAACGCTCGGCGTCGTCGCCGTCATCCTCAAGCAGGAGATCCTGCTCTTTTTCGTCGGCGGCATTTTCGTTATCGAAGCGCTGTCGGTGATCCTGCAGGTCGCCTCTTTCCGCTTCACGGGGAAGCGCATTTTCCGCATGGCTCCGATCCACCATCATTTCGAACTGATGGGCTGGAGCGAGTCGAAAGTCATCGTGCGCTTCTGGATTGCGGCGCTGGTCTTTGCGCTCGGAGCGCTGACCACGTTGAAGTTGCGGTAGGGGTTCGAAAGGCGATTTCGAGGAACGCATGGCCACGGCACTGGATCTTCGGGGGAAGCGCGTGCTGGTTGTCGGACTGGCGCGGACCGGCATTGCCACGGCGCTTTTCTGCGCCGCGCGCGGCGCCCGCGTCACCGCGAGCGAATCCCGCTCCGAAGGCGAAGTCGGTGACGCGGTGGCGAAACTCCGCGCCGCCGGATGCGCCCTCGAACTGGGTGGCCACCGCGAAGAGACTTTCTTCGAGCAGGATCTGATCGTTCCCAGCCCGGGCGTCGCCGCGGATGCGCCGCTCCTGCACGCCGCGCGTGCCAAGGGAATCGCGGTGTGGAGCGAAATGGAGCTGGCTTTTCGCTTCCTCAAGGGCCGCCTCATCGGCATCACCGGCTCCAACGGAAAAACCACCACGACTTCCCTCATCGCCCATCTGCTCGAAACCGCCAGGCTTCCGGTGATCCTGGCCGGCAACATCGGCACGCCGCTCATCGCGCGCGTCGAGGAGACGAGTGAGCGGAGCGTCTCCGTCGTCGAAATGTCCAGCTTCCAGCTCGAGCTCATCGCCACCCTCAGGCCGGATATCGCTGTCTTCCTGAATCTCACCCCGGACCATCTCGACCGCCACGCCTCGCTCGAAACTTACGGCCGCGCCAAGGCCCGCATCTTCGAGAACCAGTCCGAAGCGGACTTCGCCCTCCTGAATGCGGATGACCCGCTCACCGCTCAGTATGTTCCCTCCCGCCCGCAAGTTTTCTGGTTCAGCCGCAAGCAGCGGGTCGCGCAAGGCGCCTTCGTCCGCGGCGGCCAGATCGTTTTCCGCCGCGAAGGCACGGAGGAGGTCTTGCTCCCCGTCGATGAAATTCCTCTGCCTGGCTCGCACAATCTCGAAAACGTCTTGGCTGCGGCCCTGGCCGCGCGGCTCGGGGGCGCCTCCGCAGCTGCGATTGCGCGCGGCGTGCGCGGCTTCGCCGGAGTGGAACACCGCCTGGAATTTGTCGGCGAGTTTCGCGGCGTGCGCTACTACAACGATTCGAAAGCCACCAACGTGGACGCCACCCTCAAGGCCCTCGATGCGTTTCCCGGCCGCGTCTTTGTGATTCTCGGCGGCAAAGACAAGGGCAGCGACTACACCGTCCTCCAGCAGGCCTTGCGGGAGAAGGCCGTCCTGGCTCTTCTGATCGGAGCTGCCGCCGACAAAATCGCCTCGCAGGTCGCCGGAAGCGTCCCCCTCGAGCGCGCCGGGACCCTCGAGCGTGCCCTGGAGATCGCATCGCTTCGCGCGCAGCCGGGAGACGTCGTGCTTCTCGCTCCCGCCTGCGCCAGCTTCGACCAGTTTGACAACTACGAACACCGCGGGCGCGTCTTCAAGCAGCTCGTTCGCCGCATCGAAGCGCAACTTACGCCGCTCTCCGCGGAGAAGGGATAACCGTGCCGCGCCGCCTGGAGATGGATCGCTGGCTGTTTGGCGCCACACTGGCGCTCTGCTTCGTCGGCGTCGTGATGGTTTACAGCGCCTCGGCGGTCACGGCCGGTGAGCAGTACGGCCACTCGGCGCACTTTGTTGTGCGGCAGCTTGCGTGGCTCGTCCTGGGCTTGGTTGGAATGGCCGCGCTGATGCGCTTCGACTATCACCGTCTGCGTGAGCCCGCCGTGGTCTTCAGCGCGCTCTCCATCGTCTTCCTGATGCTCGTCTCGCTCTTCTTTTTCGATAAGGCGCACTCGACGCACCGCTGGATCCAGTTCGGCGGCTTCCATCTCCAGCCCTCCGAGCTTGCCAAGCTCGCCGTGATTCTTTTCCTCGCGTGGTTCCTCGGCCAGAAGCGCCGCCAGACCCCGCGTCTTGAATTTTGCCAAAAGGATCTGCTGGACACGGTGGCCCCCGCCGTTGCACCCGTGATTCTATTTTTCTGGTTGATCGTCTTCCAGCCCGACCTCGGCACTTCCATCGAAATCGTTCTGATCGCCGCGACCGTTCTTTTCATCGCCGGCCTCTCGCCGAAGTGGATCGGCGTCGGCGCGGTGGCCGCGCTGCCCGCTCTGTACGTCCTCATCGCCGGTGTCGGCTACCGCCATGACCGCATCCTCGGCTTTCTCCATCCCGAAGCGGACCCCCAGGGCAAGGGCTTTCAGCTTCTACAGTCCCTTATAGCGGTCGGCTCGGGCGGCTTCACGGGCGTCGGCTTCATGGAGAGCAAACAGAAGCTTTTCTATCTGCCCGAAGCGCACACGGATTTTATTTTTGCCGTCATTTGCGAAGAGCTGGGTTTCCTCGGCGCGCTGGTTGTTCTCGCGCTCTTCGCGGTCTATGGCTGGCGGGGGCTGCGCGCGGCGATCGCCGCTCCGGACCGCTTCGGCCGGCTCCTCGCGCTGGGCGTCACGACCATGGTCATTAGCCAGGCGCTCATTAATTTCGCCGTCGTTCTCGGCATGGTGCCGACGAAAGGGATTCCGCTGCCGTTTGTGAGCTACGGCGGCTCGAGCCTTCTGGCCATGCTTCTGGCAACCGGCGTGCTCCTCAACATCAGTCAGCAGGCGCAGGAATAGCGCCGGCCGATGGACGAGAGGCTCGAGCTTCTGATCGCCGGCGGTGGAACCGGCGGGCATGTTTTTCCGGCGCTGGCCATCGCCAGAGAATGGCTGGCTCGCGCAACGCC
>DASZZJ010000088.1:0-3247 GCA_035545075.1 Candidatus Acidiferrales bacterium | reverse complement strand
ACACGAAAGACGCGATGGCGCAGGCGCGAGCGCGGATGGAAAAGGCGGTCGAAGACTTCCGGCACGAACTGGCCACGGTGCGCACCGGACGCGCGAACATCTCGCTGCTGGACGGCGTCCGCGTGGACTATCACGGCACGCCGATGCCCATCAACCAGCTCGGGACGATGACCGTGCCCGACGCTACGATCATCGTCATCCAGCCGTGGGACCCCACGGCGGCCGCGCTGATCGACAAGGCGATCCGATCCTCGGACCTCGGGCTTAACCCGACGAGCGACGGCAAAGTGGTGCGCGTACCGATTCCGTCGCTGACCGAGGAGCGCCGCAAGGAGATCGTCAAACACCTCCACAAGGTGCTCGAGAACCACCGCACGGCAGTGCGCAACGTCCGCCGCGACATCAAGGAAGCGGTGGAAAAACTGGAAAAGGAAAAAAAGATCAGCGAAGACGAGAAAAAGCGCGCGTTGGACGAGCTGGAAAAGGTGTCGCACGCCGAGACAAAAAAGATCGAGGACCTCTCCGCGGCGAAAGAAAAAGAGTTGATGGAAATCAAATAGCGCTACGGCTGTGGCGGACCGGCTGCGGATTTTCGCGGCGCGGACGCCGGGGCGGCCGTGGGAGCGCTCCGAACGAGTGTGAACTCCTGCGCCTCGTCGTTCTCCACGGCGCGGACGAATCCCGCGTAATCGGCGAATCGGTCACCCGGGACTTCCCGCAAGATGAATTTCAGATGACGTGAAGCGCGGACAGCCGCGTCCTGTACCGTGTAACTCGAGGCATACGCGGCGTAATCGCGCCGGACCGAGGTGCCCGCCGGGGTGCGCGCTTCCGTACCCGGCGGGAGTTGGACCGTACTTTCAGCTTCTATTTCGAGCGGCGTCCCCAGATCGATCGGGCGCGCTTCACCGGGAGCCGCGGGCTTCGCGGAGATTTCCGGGAGGCCGAGAAGAGGAAGGAGCGCCGGGATGCGCACGGGCGGCTTCGACCAATCCACGAATTTCGGCTGCGAGATTTCGTACTCGAGGCGGAAGGGCTCGCGCGTGGAGGAGGGATCGGAAGCATTCACGCTCGTGATCTGCCCGCGGAATCCATCCGAGACCGACAGCAGCGCCGCCACTTCCTTCCACTGTTCCTTCGGCGTCCGGTGAAACACCACTCGCAACAACAACTCGTTGTCGCCGCGCAGGACGTAGCGGACTTTCGCCGTAAGCTTTCCATCAGCGGTGATGGCAGCGGCGACATGGACCTTCTGCGTTGCGGGGAAAGGCGGATCGGAGGGGACATCCGCGAAGAATTGGAGATCGCTCGTGGGGGCGAGGAGGAGCGCCGGCTTGCTACGAACGATTGCCGGGATCATGCGAAAGGGCGTGACCCCGGTGGATGGATCGAGCCAGGCGGTTTTCCCGCCGATGCGCGCGAGGAGCAGAATCCCCAACAAGAGTGAAGGGCGCGGCAGAACGCGCGTGGAGGGGGCCGCAACGGGAAAGGCGGGCGCTGCTGGAATGCGGATCGCTCCGGCAAGTGCCGTCAGTAAGCGGCATTTTTCTTCTGGGATGGCGTAGTCCGTCGCGAGAATCTCCCCCGGTGAACGCATCCGGAAGCCGGTCGAACCCAGGGGAAGATCTACCGTCCGAATCTTTTGGGAAACAAATTGGTAGAGCGCATCGAGCCTCTCTTCGGTTTGCGTGGCGCCGCGCGTCAATTGCTCGGCCTTGGCGAGAACTTCCGGCACGGGCATCTCGTTGAGGGAGAAAGCTTTCTGCAGAGCAAGCAGAAGTTGTGGCCAGCCCGTAAACGTGGTCAGCGAAACGTCAGGTTCGGAAGGGCCTGAGACCTCAGCTAGGTCCGCTACCGCGGCAGGCTTTTCCGAATCCGGTGCAGGACGCCTCCAGCGATAGATGATCCGGGATTCGGCGCGTCCCCCCGGCTTTTCCGTTTCGTAAGAGCGCGCCCGCACGGATGTGCGCAGGCTGGCGGCGCGAACGGCGGGCAAGTCAATCTCAAGGGTTTCCTGATTGACGGCGTCTCGGGCGAATTCGTGAGAGAAGTAGAACTCCGGGGCGAAGGGAGGATGTGAAACTTTGGTGAGGATGCGATATTCGAGGACGTCGCCAGCCTGGAGGCCCAGGACGTGCACCGATTTTCGGCGGACATCCTGGTAGGCCGGCGCTTCGGCGACAGCGGGGTTGGGTTGGTCAACGATCGCACTCGGCAGGATGTCGGCCGTGCCGCCGTTCGAATGGGTGACGCGGAGGAGGGGCAAATCAACTTGTTCGAAGGCGCGGTTGTAGTCAAAGGAGAGGCGGGAGAACTGGCCGGCGCCGGCCTCGGAGTGAATTCGGACGATGGCGTGAATTTCGCGGCGGCTTGATCCGTCGGCTTCGAAGCGGACGCGAGTTTCCAACAGCTCAATCGAGGCCGGCTCTGCGGCGTCCTTGGATAGGGTTTCCGGCGGCGGGGATTTGGGCGGCGGCGTCTGCGCACGCGATCCCGCGAAGAGCAGGAAGAGCGAGAGCGCGGAAAGCACGAAGCTTGCGCCGAATGCAGGCAAGAAATGCTTCGAGAGCGCCATCCAGCGAGTGTAGGCCGCGCCAGAGACCGGGTAAAGGATGCGGCGGCAGGAGGTTTCGGAAGGAGCAAGAGAACGGCGCAGGAAAAAGTGAACCGTGACGCGCGATCGTGCATCTGAAATCGGGAGGAGCATGATAAAGTCTGGCGCGCAATCGAAGAGGGGAGGAGAAGAATGCGAAAGCTGGGAACGGGCTTGGCGGTCCTGCTGGCGGCGCTGGTCTGCGCAAGGGCGGACGAGAACCGCGCCGCGCCGGGGCCAAATGAGGATGGAACCGCGCCCGCGCTGGCGCGCGTGGCCGGCGAAGGGATGGTGCGTTCGCACGCGTTCGACTATCTGACGGAATTGAGCGATGACGTCGGCGCACGCGTTACCGGCACGCCGCAGGCGCAGAAAGCGATCGAATGGGGCGCGGCGAAGATGAAGGCCATCGGGCTCGAAAACGTTCGCGCCGAAAAATGGCAGATGTGGCGCGGCTGGACGCGCGGGACGGCGGACGCGGAGATGTTCGCGCCGGTGCGGCGGAAACTCGCTGTCGACGCAATGGGCTGGACCGGCTCGACGCCGCCGGGCGGGGCCGAGGGCGACGTCGTGCCGGTGAATATTCTCAACCTGGACGAAGAGATGAAGAATTCATCGCTCTGGAAGGGAAACGTGGTCCTGGTCACGGCGCAG
>DASZZJ010000087.1:0-6213 GCA_035545075.1 Candidatus Acidiferrales bacterium | reverse complement strand
GCCCGCGAAGTTCTCGAAACCAAACGCGGCGTTTCCGCGATCGACCTGGGCGACACGACGAAGTTTTTGTGGCAGCCGGACATCCGGCCTCATCTCAACGAATTCGTCGCGGACTTCGCCCTGGCGGGGCAGGCGGCGCTCAAGGGGGCGGAATGGGCTTCGCGCCTGGTGCTTTTCCGCGTGTATTACCTCGGCCTCGCGCCGTATGAGCGCGTGCGGCCCTTCCTCGGCCTCAGCGAGATGGGCTGGACCAACTGGACCGAGGAGATCCGCCGCCGTTGCGGCAAGGAGCTTCTCCGCCGCGGCCTCTTCCCCCCGCGAAAATATTTTCATGAATAGACGTAAGTTGGATCTCACCCGGTTTGCGTCGGGACAGATTCCGGGGCCTTTACAGGAAGAGTGAATCGCCGAGGCGGACGAGCTTGCCGCATTCGGCGGAAGGGACGCGGGTGTTGACGGCGAGGTGGTAGAAGTGCTCGAAGCGGGAGGCAGGCGACCAGGGCGGAAGGTGCGCCTGGCGCAGCTCGGCGAAGCGTTTCTGAAAGTCGTCGAGGGAAGATCCGGTGCGCGGATCGCGCGACGGCACGACACACCGCTCGCAAGGGGCGGCGCCCTCAAAGGCCACGTCGCCGACGCGAAAGCGCGTGATCATCCGTTCGTCGGAGTCGAAGAGCCGATCTTCCCAGAACGCGGGCACGCCGGTAACCTCGAGATTCGCGCGGAAACGCTTTCTCGCTTGCTCCACAGTGATTCCCGGGAACCATTGGCAGACCTTTTCGAGCGAGGCGGTGGAGACAATCGTCGGTCCGGGGACGAGGCCGTGGTCCGGAAAACCCACCGCGGCGTAGAAAACCCGGACGGGTGCCTGAAAATACGCGCTGAACCAGGCGGAAGCGGCTTCGGTGTCCGCGGGGAAGGCGAGTTGCGCCGGCGACATGGGCCGCCCGGGCGCCTGCGAGGAAAGCGTCACGGCGGACACGTCCGGCGCGAACTCCGCGCGAATCAGGTGGATGAGCGGCGCGTTCTTGCCCCTCATCCAGCGCCCCTCGACGGAGTGCAGCGCCCAGGCGCGGTCGAGATCGAGCCCGCCCGCGGGCCCGATGCGTGCTTCGCGGACCACGACGGGGTCGAGCGACTTGATGGGAAACAGTTGAATCCGCGCAAGTTGAGGGTGAGCCGCGTGATCGTTCATCAAGACACCGAGGAAGGATGGAAGTGTAGCATTCTCTCGGCGGCAGCGAAGAAAGAGAGATTTCTCCGCCGCTTCGCTGGAGCGGATTGAAGAATTTCGAGGCGCCGCGGTCGCCGCTAAGTCGTTGAAAAATAAACGTACAAAAAAAGTTGAAAATTTCTCTTGACATAATTTCATCTTCTGGTACACTCGCACGTGAGAAAATATTATCAAAGGCCCTCCGGGATTCGGAGGGCCTTTTCTTTTGGCGATGAAACGAAGATGCCCCGCTCCTGCGGGGCGCTACAAAATCCCGACAACCCTGTGTAGCGCCGGGCTTTAGCCCGGAATCCCGCGATTCTCGGCCCCCTTCCTTACCACGCAATTCACGATTTCGGCGCACAGGTGCGCTGGCACGAGGAGTCCACATGCCGAACTATCAGAACGTTACGCCGCCGCTGGCTCTCTATGCGGGAGACGTGGGCTTCAGTTGGAACAACGAGGCACTTCCGGCGGCGCCCCAGGCAGGCGCGCAGTTCGCCCAGCCAGAGCCCGCCGGCTTTCCCGATCAGGGCCGCACGGTGCGCTGGCAGACCATCTTCGGCACCGCGCCCACAGCGGTGAACATCCACCTGCAGGGCGCCATGGCCGACGTGGACGCCGAGTACGCCGACATTGACACCAGCACGGCCACCGCCGGCGAAGCACGCACGGTCGGGGGCGTGCGCGTGCGCTTCCTGCGCATCAAGCTTTTCAGCAACACCGGCGGCGCCGGGTTGACGGCGAAGATGCTGGCGTAACCGCATTCCTTTCAGTGCGTGAAGTTCCCCATGCGATATGGCCTCCCATCCCAATTACGTGAAGAAAAAGATCGCCGTGGACACGGTCAGCTGGACGCCCGTGGTGGCGCCGATTGACTGCATGGGCGTGGGCATAAAAAACACCGTCGCGGCGGACATGAAGCTGCGCACCGACTCGGCGGACCCGAACACGGAAGACGTAATCCCCGCGGGAAACCAGGACGGCGTGATGGTGAGCCGCTTCGGCGACCGTCCGGCGATCAGCCGCAGCGGCCCGCGCTTTTTCTCCGGAGAAACCGTGGGGTTTTTGCAAGCCGTCAGCGGCACGGGGCCCGCGCTGGCCACATTCGTGGCGTAGATTGTGGCGGGGAGGGGTATCTCGCCACAGGCTGTAGCTCAGGCCTTCAGGCCTGAGGCTTTTTTGTTCTGCGGCAAATCCTCACCCCTGAAGGGGTGAGCTACACCTTCCGCGTCGCTGTAGCGGCGGGTTTATCCAGCCGGAGACCCTGGGAGGGTGCCCGCTTCTTATGCGAATCAAAATCATCGGCGAAAACGATACCGCGAAAGCGCTGCGGGCGCTGTTGCGCAAAGCGGGTTTCGCGGTGTGCGAATTCCTCCCGGCCGAAGCCATCACGCACTCGCCGGAGGCCGGATACGCCATCACGATCGAGGAAGGCGGCGGATTCGCTTCGCTTCCTGCGGGCCAGAGCGGCTGGATCCATCTTGACTCCGTGGATTCGGATCTCGAAGCGGCCGTCTTCCGCCACATCACGCAACTCTCGCCGCATCCGGTGAGCGTGGACCGCCCGGGCGGGCAAGTGCACAGCGAGCGCGAGCTGCGAATCATCGTGCCGGCGGGCGAACCCGCGCAAGCGCAGGCGGTTGAATACGGCGCCCTCCGCGGCCTGCTCGAGCTCATCGGGCCAAGACCTCTCCAATTACCGCAACCGCCAGGGCCCGCCAATCGCGGTTTGTGGAAACGCCTTGTGGGCGTTCTCGGCCTGTGGCTCTTGTGCGGCATAAGCCTGCACGCCGCGCCAAAGCGCGCCGCGGAAATCGTGCTCAGGGCCACCGACGACGCCGGCGGCGTCATGACCCTGCGCGTGCCGAACGGAATTTTCGCGCAATTGCAGCAGCCGGGCAGCCTGGGCAGCGTCAATCTCAGCCAGATCGGTGGGACGAGCGTTGCCGGCGCGCTCTACGACAGCGGCAATACGGCGTTGAAGGTCAATTGCGTCGTGGGCTGCTCGGCGGCCGCGTTCGCGGACAACAGCGCCTTCACGGCGGGTACGAGCGGCATCGGCAACATTGGCGGCGTCTTCAACGACGGGCTGGCCGCGCTGTCGAGCGGCAACGCTGCCGCCCCGCGTATCACCGCCAGCCGCGCCTTCCACGTCAACCTGCGCGACAACAGCGGCAACCAGCTCCTGGGCCAGGCGGCGATGGCCGCGTCCATCCCCGTCACTCTGGCCTCGAACCAGCCGGCCGTTTCCGTAACGCCGCCTTCCAATGCCAGCACCAACGTAGCTCAGTTCGGCGGCACGAATGTTTCTACCGGCACGGGAGCGGGTGGAGCGGGCATTCCACGCGTCACGCTGTCAAACGACAGCTCCCTGGCGGCAAACCAGAGCGTGAATCTTTCCCAGGTCGCAGGCACGAACACAGTTACCGGCGGCGTCAACGGCACGCAGGGCGTCGGCGGCACAACGGCGGCGGGATCGGCCGTTGCGGGCAACCCGTTCGTGATGGCAGGCAACGCCAGCGGCAACGTCACCCGCGCCATCTTCTGCGACAACTGGAAAGTCATCAGCCAGACCGCCTCAGCGCAAATCATCACCGGCGTATCCGCGAAGCAGACTTACATCTGCAACGCCTTCCTCAACAGCGCCACGGCGCAGAGCATCAACATCGTCGAGGGAACCGGCACCACCTGCGCGACAGGCACCGCCGGCATGCTGGGCGGGACAACTGCCTCCACCGGACCGAACCTTGCAGCCAGCCAGGGCTTCATCCTACCGGCCAGCGCCGTGCCGTGGATGAAGACGGCCACCGCCGCCGACAACGTGTGCATTTTGCAATCCGGCACCGGGCAGGTCTCCGGCGTGATTGTTTATACGCAGTTCTGATCGGAAGGCGGCCCATGACAAAACCGCGTCATTCGACGAAGGGCCTTTCGCTCTCCCCGGCGTCTCCCGCCAACGGTGGTCTCACCGAGAAAATTCCGGCGTCCCCATCCGGGGGCGCCGGAAAGACGCCGCATTCCGGCGCGCCGGGGCGTTCGCGTCCGAACGGCCGGCGCAACAAACCTTCGCAGAAGGCTGCGGCCAGAAGCAAGGTGAATGGTCACGGCCCGGCGGCGATGGCCACGGGCCCGGCTGCCTCTGACGATGCTGGCGGAAACTCCGTTGATCCGGCCGGAAACCTGGCCGCTCCCGTCTCGGACCGCGAAGCGTACGCTGAGGCGGCTGGGCCCCGGCGTTCCGGGAAAAAGCCGCGCGGTTCGGTCGGTTTCGTGCCCGGTGCGGGAGATAACGTCGCCGAAATGCAGGATGCCGCCGCGTTCGTTCACGCGGTCTCGGGGCGCAAGAACCTGGTGGGCGTCGGCCTCGCGCTGCTGCGCTCAAAAGACATAAAGATCAAGCAGCGCATGTTGGAGCGGCTGCTGGAAATGAAGTTCGGGAAGGGAAGCGCTCCTTCCGACGAACCGCCGCAGATCATCATTGATGTTCCGCGGCCGATCCGCGAATAGCTGCCGCGTGCGGTTTTGCGCACGGCGTCCAAAGGAGTAACGATGTCGAATCCAAAGTTTGTTTTCATCGGGGAGATCACGCAGATCTCCGGAGTGATCTCCATCGTGGCCGGGCTGGTCCTCAGCCTGCACCACTGGCCCGCGGCGGCGGCGCTGATCGGCGGCGCCGTGGCGTATTTTGTCGGGAAGAAACTGCGCGCACAGTGATGGCATCTCCCCGCAGTTGGGACAGCGGCAGCCGTTCCCGCCGCTCGGCCGCTGCGGAAAAGTTCAGCCGGTATTACCGCCCGTTCCTGCGCCAAGAGCAATTCCATCGCTCGCGGGCAAAGTACCGCCTTTTCGGCGGCGCAGCGGGCCCCGGCAAGACGAAAGCTCTGCTCTGCGAAGCGATTCTTCAGGCGATAGAGAATCGTGGCGCTGACACGCTGCTCCTGCGGCGGACCTATCCCGAGCTGGAATCTTCGTTGCTCGCGTATTTTCGCCGCGATGTGCCGCGCAAGTTTTATCGCAGCTACAACGAATCAAAGCACGCCGTCACCTGGCACAACGGCTCGACCACGCGCTTCGGCTACTGCCGCAACGAAAACGATGTTTACCAGTACCAGGGCGCCGAGTTTCTTTTCATCGGTGTTGACGAGCTGACGCACTTCACTCTGAAGCAGTGGCAGTTCCTGACTTCGCGCAACCGCTGCCCCGTGCCGCGCTCCTTCGCGTGCATGGCCGGAGCGACAAACCCCGGCAACATCGGGCACGCCTGGGTAAAAGCGCTGTGGGTGGACCACGTTCCGCCGCCGGGTTTCGCCCGGCCCGACCTGTACGACCCGAACGAGTACGATTTCATCCGCGCGCGGATTGACGACAACCCCATCTACGCGAACGACTCGGCGTATCGCCGCACGCTCGAAGCGCTGCCCGAACATCTGCGCCTCGCGTTTCTCGAAGGCGACTGGAATGTTTTCGCCGGACAGTATTTCGACCTCTTCGACGTCGGCCGGCACACCGCCCGCCCGGAAGAGCTGCGGCTCGAGCCGTGGTGGCCGCGGTGGATCTCGATTGACTGGGGCTTCCAGCACCCCAGCGCGGTCTACTGGCATTGTGCTGTACCAGGAGCTGTAGCTCAGGCCTTTAGGCCTGAGGGTTTGTCTGGAAAAACCCTCGCCCCGGAAGGGGCGAGCTACAGCGGCCGGATTGTCACCTACCGCGAATTCGTTCAGAGCGGCCTTTCCCCGCGCATGCTGGCGCAGGCCATCGCCGAACGCAGCGGACGCGAGCGCATCAGCGAGATTTTTCTCTCACCGGACGCGTTCGCGCACCGCACCGCGGAGGCGTCCATCGCCGAACAGCTCGGCGATGTGCTCTCCGCCAACGGATTGCCGCGGCCCGCTCCGGCGGACGATGACCGCGTCGGGGGCTGGCAGTGGATGTACCAGTTGCTCGAAAACGACGCCTGGGTCATCGCGGAGAATTGCGCGCAGTTGATCGAGTGTCTGCCG
>DASZZJ010000086.1:0-17512 GCA_035545075.1 Candidatus Acidiferrales bacterium | reverse complement strand
CGCGAGAGCATTGATTTCACGCTTGACGCTGAGAATCTCAGAGGCCTGGAAATATATTTTCATCTGGCGGCGGAGCTGGGTCTGACCTCGAAGGCGAGGCCGATCGAATGGGCGCAAGCGCAGACCGATGCGATGCGGGCTTCGACACGGCCTTAAGTTAGCGATGGGTTTGCTTCGGAAAGGAACTGAATACGAGTCCGAAACCCGAATCCGCTAGAATGGACCAGGCGGGAAAGGATTGACGTTGGGGCTGACGAGACAAGAAGCGTTGGAGATGCTGCAATCCGATGACCTGGTGGGCATCGGCATGGCGGCGCACCAGGCGCGGCTCGCGAAGAACGATCCGCGGATCGTCACCTACCAGATCGACCGGAACATCAACTACACGAATTTCTGCACGGAGTACTGCTCGTTCTGCGCGTTCTACCGGCCGATCGGGGCCAAGGACGGCTACATCCTGTCGTTCGAAACGATTTACAAGAAGATCGAAGAGATGCTGGAGCTGGGCGGGAACGGCGTCCTGCTGCAGGGCGGGCTGCATCCGGACCTGCAGATCGGCTACTACGAGAATCTGCTGCGCTCGCTGAAACAGAGGTACCCGCAGGTGCACCTGCACTGCTTTTCGGCGCCGGAGATCCTGTGCATCGCCGAGGTCTCGGAGCTGAGCGTGCGGGAGACGATTGCCCGGCTGAAGGATGCCGGGCTCGGCTCGATCCCCGGCGCGGGAGCGGAGATTCTCGACGACGAAGTCCGGGCGAAGATTGCGCGGCTGAAGTGCACGAGCGATGAATGGGAGATGGTACATCGCACGGCGCACGAGCTGGGGTTGCGAACGACGGCGACGATGATGTTCGGATGCGGCGAGGAGTTGCGCCACCGGGTAAACCATCTCGAGCGCATCCGGCGGATCCAGGAAGACACGGGCGGCATCACAGCGTTCATCCCGTGGATGTTCGCCGCGGAGAACACGGCACTGGGGAAAAGAGTGCAGCAAACGACGGCGGTGGATTACCTGAAGACGCTGGCCGTCAGCCGGCTGTATCTGGACAACATTGACCATATCCAGTCGAGCTGGCTCACGCCCGGGATCAAGGTCTGCCAGGTGGGGTTGCAATTCGGCGCCGACGACGTGGGGAGCATCCTCATTGAAGAAAACGTGGTTTTTGCGGCCGGCGTGAAGAACCGCACGAACGAGGGCGAGCTGCGCCGCGTCATCTCCGACGCGGGTTTTATTCCGGCGCAGCGAGACACACTGTACCGCTCCTATGCGCTGAAGTAGACACCGGTGCGGGACGCAAGCAGGCAGCGCGGGCTTCAGTTCCGCTTCCGGCGGGAAGAAATCTCCATTTCGATTTCTGCGCCGTCGGGAATATCCAGGGGCTCGACGGGGTGGAGTGCGCCGGCGCGATACACGGCACGAATGCGGCGGGGTTTCCACTTCTTCTCTCTCTCGTAGCTCTGTTCGCCGGTGAAGTCCGAAGCCGAAAGCAATTTCCCGTTGAAATAGCGGAGCCTCTCCGAGCCGCCGCTGATTTCATCGAGCGCCTGGTTGGCAAGGGCGTCGGCTTCGCGGTTGTGCTCGCGGCGGACGTGCTCGATCCTGAAAGAAGCGAATCCCTGCGACATTTTCCTGGCGCGGTCAAAGAGGGGCCGAAGATCGGCGCTCTTCACCTTGTAGAGGCCGCGCATCTGCTTGACGAGGAGCTCGGAGTCGCTCTCGACGCGGAGGCTGCGAATGGCGTGCGCCTGCGCGTAATCGAGCGCGGCGATAAGAGCGTAGTATTCGGCGACATTGTTGGTCGCGCGGCCGATGTGTTTCTTCAGACGGCCGACAACGGCGCCGGAGGGATCCCGGACGACGACGCCGTAGGAGGCCGGGCCGGGATTGCCGCGTGCCGCGCCGTCCATATGAAATACGTACGCAACGGGGCGGGTGGATTCGGAGGTCGTGGGCTCATCGAACAAGCGCTGCCCGGAGGAGGAACGAGTGGGAGCCGAACGGCGGCTCATGACGCCGCCGGCACCGCGGGGGAGGCAGCGTTTTCGGGAGCGGCAGGGGCGGGCTCACGGAGATAAAGGATGCGACCGCAGGTCTCGCAATGAAAGATGGTTTCGTCTTCAGCGCGACGCAATTCCTGATAAACGTGGGGGAGAATGCGCATGCCGCAACCGAGGCACTGCTCGTTGCGGGCCTCGGCGAGGGCCACGCCGTGATGGCGCTTGGCAACGCGGAGGTATTGGTCGTGGAGGTCTTCCGGGACGGGCGCGCGGGCGGATTCGCGCTCGGCCAGGGCCTCTTCGAGATCTTTCGTGCGGACAGCCCGATCCGCTTCGATCTGCCTGCTTTCTGCTTCGACGACCTTCTGAGCCTCTTTGAGAGAGGTATCGGCGGCTTTGACACGCCGGTCGATCTCCTCGGCGGCCATCATATGGTCGAGGACGCGGTCTTCCGCTTTGGCGACTTCGGCTTCAGCGTTGGCAATTTCGTGCAGTAGGGCCTTATAGGCTTCGTTGGTCTTGATGGCGGCGCTCTGGTCGCGGTACTTGCGGGCGCGCTCCTTCCATTGCTCGACGTCGAGCTCGAGCGTCTTGCGTGCTTTGAGGCTGGCGGTGAGCGCTTCCTTGGATGTGGAGACTTCCTTCTGAGCGGTGGAGAGCTTTGCCTCAATCTCGCGGATGCGCTTCGGGAAGGCATCCAGCTCAGCACGCAGCGCCGCGATGCGCAGGTCCACGCGCTGGACCTCCACGAGACGGAGAATGGCGGGATGCATAGAAGGGCATCTTAACACACGCAGTCGCCGCATCCCCCGGCGGAGAAGGGCATTTGAAGCGCCCCAGGGTGAGTCTTTTTGCGGCGCCCGGCCGTATACCCCACGTATGATGTCGGCGGCCACGATTCTCTGGGAGGCACCCTTGGGCCCCCTGGCGGGAGAGACGGAAACGGCTCGGTTACGGCGGGGCGATCCGAGCGCGTTCGAAGCGATTCTCGCCCGTTATCAGCACCGGCTCTACCGCTACTTGGTGCGGTTTGTACGCGACCGCGCACTGGCAGAGGACCTTTTTCAGCAGTGCTGGCTGCGGGTGGTGCAAAGGATCGGGCAGTACGACCCGCGGAGGAACTTCGAGGCTTGGCTCTTCTCCGTGGCGCGAAACCTGGCGATCGACCACCTGCGGCGATACAAGCCGGAGAGCCTGGATGAGCCGGCGCGGGGGGACTCTTCGGAGGAGCCGCGAGTGGCGCGGCTGGCAGCGGGCGGCCCATCAGCGCTGGATCACGTGCTGGAGCGTGAGCGGGCGGGGAGACTCGAAGCCGCCCTGGGCCTGCTGCCGTTGATCTATCGCGAGGTCCTTTCTCTCCGCTTTGAAGAGGAGATGAAACTGGAAGAGATTGCCGCGGTGCTGGACGTGCCGCTTTCCACGGCAAAAACGCGGTTGCGGCGCGGGCTGGAGCAGTTGCGTCAGGTCATGGAGGCGCAGGGCACAGAGGAGCGACGGCTATGAACGAACATGACGCCATGCGCGAACTCCTGCCGTTGGCCGCCGCGGAGGGGCTCGACGGAAAGGAGCAGCGCCTCCTCGAAGAACATCTGCAAGGATGCGCGGCGTGCTCGGCGGAGCTGGACCGCTGGCGGGCGTTGGGCCACGGGCTGCGGCGGCTGCCAACGCCACAGGCGCCGGCCCAGCTCGTGGAGCGGACGCGTCAGCAAATCCAGTTGCAGCTTGCGGCGGCAAAGGAACGTACGACGAATCCGTGGCTGCTCGGTTTTCTGGTTCTGTTGAGCTGGACGCTGGGCGTGGCGACCTGGCCCGTTCTGCGGTTGCTGACGCAGGGGGTGACGAGCTGGCTCGAACTGGGATTCCGCAGCGCGTGGGTGAGCCTCCTGGGCTACACGCTCGCGGGCTGGGCAATCGGAGGATTGGCGGCCGTGGCCGTGGCGCTGCGGCGAGCATCGGCAAGGAGGGCAGCATGAGTGAAAAACAGCGCGTATGGGATGTGATTCCGAAAACAGCAAAGATCATTGGAATTGTCGCAACTGTCGGATGCGGTCTGGTGCTCCGCTTTGCCGCTCTGGCCACCGACCCAGAGATGGCAAGCTGGGAAGGATGGCAAAAGAATCTGCTTTCATTCACGATTGCTCTAGTCGCGTTCTTCTACATTCTTCTGATCGGCTATGTGTACGGCGACGCAAAGCGCCGGTACATGCGCTACGCAATGTGGACTTGGATTGCGGCACTCATGCCTTACGCGATCGGCGCCATCATTTATTTTGCGATCCGGGACCCCCTTCCACCCTCTTGCCCGAGCTGCCAAACGCCGGCGCGGCCGGGGTTTGCCTACTGCACGAAGTGCGGAGCCCCCTTGAAGCGTTCCTGTGAGGGATGCGCCCGAATGACAGAACCCGACTGGGTGAATTGCGCCTACTGCGGAAAAAAACTGGGATCCGGCACGCCGACGAACTCCTGAGCTGCGGGGGCCGTGCGCGTCCCCAGTCTCTTGTCCTGCTTCTCAGCTTCCGCCTGACTCGCTACAATCCTCAGACGTCAGGAATGCCCAAATACAAGGGGGTAGTGATGCCGCACGTACAAATCACGTGGGTGGAAGGGCGCACGCCGGAGCAGAAGCGGAAGATCGCGGAGAGGGTCACCCAGGTCTTGATCGAAGATGGCCGGGCGAAGCGCGAGAACATCCACGTGGCGTTTCACGACGTCCCGGCGACGAACTACGCGGAGGCCGGCGTTCTCGTGGTGGATCAGAAGCGCGCGCCATAGGGGAGGATGAAGGGCGAAGCAAAGCCCGGCCTTGCCGCTCGCGGGGGCAACGAAAGAAAGGCGGCGGGCACTAGTCCGTTTCGCGCACCTGCAGAGTCTGATCCACGGTAAAGGCAGGATAGCGAACGGGAGAGTTCTCCATGGCGGGGGGATGTTGCGCGCGGACGATGAAGTTCGCGCCGGAGCATTCGATTGAGTAGGTGTAGCCGTCGCGCCCGGAGCGCGTCATCGCGAGGGCCCCGGAAGAGAGCAGTTGTTCGAGCGAACCGCAGCCTTCGTGATCAAGGATGTAGAGGCGTTCGGCGCGGGCGATTTGCAGAAGATCGTTTTCCACTCCGACCAGAGAAGGCGCTTGCGTCGCGGCCGTTCCCGGGGCCGCCGTCGGCATATTGCGCAGATAGAGGTAATACACTCCGCCCAGAATAAGGGCACCGATGAGAATGCCCGCGAGGCCACGCATGAAACCATTTTCCTGCCGCAGCAGGGCGCCTGCAAGCGCAGGTATCCGAAGCGCCACCGTGCGGAGGTCATGGCGGAGCGGCGGGCGCAGGTTTTTGCGGACATGCGGCAGGTTTGGCTTGACACTCCGGCGCGCTTCCAGTAACAAAGATGCAGCATTGCCAGAGGAACGAACTCATGAAACGTAGATCTCCCGCTGTCCTGTTTCTGGCCTGTTTTCTCACCGCCGCGCTGATGCTGCCTTCCGACATGCTTGCCCTTGCGGACACCGCCGGCCAGCGCGCGGGGCAGATCGACCGCATGATTCCCGTCGTGGGCATCACGCGTGGGAAGCAGAACATCAAGGCCGCGGCCAAGACGGTGGTGAACTGGGAAGACGTGGTGAACACACAAGCGGGCGCCCGGGCGCGGATCGCCCTAGATGACGGCTCGGTACTGAACGCCGGCTCAGAGTCTTCCCTGCGCGTGGTGAAACACGATGCGGGCGGGCAACAGACCGAGCTCGAGCTGACGTACGGAAAGCTGCGTTCGCAGGCCACCAAGATAACGAAGCCCGGAGGGAAGTTTGAAGTTCGCACACCGGCGGGAGTCGCCGGGGTGGTGGGAACGGACTACTTCGTCAGCTTCCTGAACAACCTGATGGTCGTCATTGTGTTCGAGGGAATCGCGAGGGTGTGCAATCTGGCGGGCGTTTGCGTGGACGTGGCGGCCGGTCAATTTACGAGCGTGAGAGTGGGTGACAATTCGCCTCCGCTGCCGGCGGGCCCGGGAACTCCGGAACAGCTCCGCGATGCGCGGGACAGCACGGAGCAGGCGAGCAACACGCTCGGTATTCCAAGGGCGGGACACCACATCAGTAAGGGGACGGCAATCACGCTGGTAATCCTGGTGGCGATTCCGGCGATCGTGTTCCCCATCGTCGCCTCCCGAGGTGGAACGTCTCCCCCGCCGGTGCCTCCACCCTGTATAAATATAAAGGGAGGACCACCCTGCCCGTAGCGAGCCGGTGGGCAACCAAAACCATCCGGATGAATTCAGGCCGCGGAGCTTTTTCGACCAACCCCCACCTCCCAGCAGCGAAGCCGCGAGCGAATTCCGGTTGAGCAACGGCTCCGCGCCAATTCTCATCGAACAGAAGCGGTAAAGGTGCGGACACCGGCGATTTGTGCCGAGTCCTGCTGCTGGCGTACACTGGAGTATTCTCTGCTGCGTCTAATTCCCTGTGAGGCTCTCTTGAAGAAAAGAATCCGTCGTTTCGCGATGCCGTTCATCCTGGTGTTGGGCCTGCTGCCGATCGCGTGGCCGTGGATAGCTCCCGCCCACGCAGCGACAACCGATGAGGCGGAAACGGGAAAAGCGGCACCATCGCCGCTGCTGGCGGCGATGAAGACCGAACTGGACCGCTCGATAAGAGTCCTCGGAAAACAGGACCCTCCAGCGTATTACATCCGCTATACGGTGACGGAGACGAAGCGAGCGGACGTTACCGGCTCGAATGGTGCGCTGCTATCCAGCACGGAGCTAAAGAACCGCTGGCTGGAAGTGGGTGTGCGGGCGGGCAGCTACGAGCTGGATAACACTCGCAAAGTGGGCGACCGGCAATCGCCCACGGGCGGCCCCGGCGGGCCCATTCCGATTGATGACGCCTCCGAAGTCATCCGGCGGATCATTTGGCTCGAGACGGACCGGCAGTACCGGGCCGCCGCCGAAGCGCTGATCAAGATCAAGACGGGCAAGGAAGTGAAGGTCGAGACTGCGGAGGGTCAGGCGCCCGATTTTTCCCGGGAAGAACCTCGGGTCTGGATCGGTCTTCAAGTGTCGTTCACACTGGACCGCAAGCCATGGGAGCAGAAGGTGCGAGCCTACACGCGCGCCTTCCGCGACTCGGCGGCGGTGATCAACTCCATCGTGACTTTCAGCGCGCAGGCGCAGAACCAGTATCAAGTGACGAGCGAAGGCACGCAACTGCAGTTCGGACAAGTGCGCTATCGTCTGGAGCTCTTCATCCAAGGCAAAGCGCCGGACGGCATGGACATCAACCGGTATTACAACTTCGACTGGGTGAATCCCACCGATGTACCCGATGACAAGGCCGTCTTCGCGGCGGAAGCCACGATGCGCAAGGAGATGGAAGGGCTGGTCGCCGCGCCGCTCATCGAGCCGACGGCAGGGCCCGCCATGTTGACGGGACGCGCCGCGGCAGTTTTCTTCCACGAAGTCTTCGGCCACCGCGCGGAAGGCCACCGGCAGAAGGACATCAACGAAGGGCAAACGTTTGCGCGAAAGGTCGGCGAAGCGATCTTTCCTGGTTTTCTGAGCGTAGCGGACGATCCGACGATGAAGCGCCTGGGAACGACCGAACTGCTCGGCTACTATCCGTTCGATGACGAGGGTGTGCCGGCGCAGCGAACGTCCCTGGTGGAGAACGGCATCCTGCGCAATTTCGAAATGTCGCGGTCACCGCTGACGGGGTTCCCGAAGTCGAACGGCCACGGACGGCGACAGATCGGTTTTGCGCCCGTGTCGCGCCAGGGGAATCTGATCGTGCGAAGCAGCAAGGCGATGACGAACACGCAACTGCGCGCGAAGCTTATCGAACTGGTGAAAGAGCAGGGCAAGCCGTTCGGGCTGCTGATCGACGACATTGCCGGCGGGTTCACCTTCACCGGGCGCGGACAGCCACAGGCGTTCCAGGTCCTGCCGCTGGTTGTTTACAGGATTTATGCCGACGGGCGTCCCGACGAACTTGTGCGCGGCGTGGACATCGTCGGAACGCCTCTCGTTTCCTTAACGAAGATCGTGGCCACAGGAGACACACCGGAGGTATTCAACGGATATTGCGGAGCTGAATCGGGATCCGTTCCGGTGTCGGCGGCTTCACCGGCTATACTCATTTCCGAGCTGGAGGTGCAGAAGAAAGAAACCTCGACAGATAGACCGCCAATCCTCCCCTCACCAGCGCATGACCCGGCGAAAACGGGAGGTCAGCGATGAAGCCCGCCATTCCAGCGATAGCTTGCCTCGGCGTAAGCCTTCTGGCCGGAATGCCGCTCCTGGCGCAGGGCCGGGCTTCTGGCGGCGGGAACGACGCGAAGGACAGTGATCAGACGCTGCACGCGATGCGTGACGAGATGGCCCGCTCCAAGGCGCGGCTTGAGCTGAGGATTCCCAACACGGACCAGCCCGTGCGGCCCTACATCCTGCAATACCGATTGCTGGACTTAGACGTGAAGCAGGTGGTGGCGGAGTTTGGCGCCCTGGTATCGAGCACGACGCTGCGGAACCGCATTATGGACGTGGAAGCGCGCATCGGCAGCTACAAGTTGGACAGCTCGAATTTTATCGGGGAAGAAGGCTTCCGTGGTTTCATCGGCTCGACCGGGACCGTGGGCATCGACCGCGATTATGACTCGCTCCGGCAGGACCTGTGGATTGCTACCGACCAGGCGTTCAAGGAAGCAGTTGAGAGATATTCGCGCAAAGTGGCCTATCTGAGCAGCCTGGCGCGGCAGCCGAACATCGATGATTTTTCGCGCGAGAACCCTTTTGTGTCGATCGAGGCGCGAGAAGAACCGGACTGGAGTTCACGCGATTGGGAGCAGGAGGCGCGGGAAGTTTCCGCTGCGCTCAGGGCCTATCCGCAAATTTACAATTCGCGCGTGACCTTCTACATGCTCTACGCAACGGAGTACCTGCTGACCAGTGAAGGCACGGAGATCCGCACGAACCGGAGGGTGGCGGCGATCGAAGCGGGACTTGATACGCTGGCCGATGACGGAATGCCGCTGCACCATTATTTCTCGACGTATGCGGCGCGCCCGGCCGACTTGCCCGGCGTGGCGGCTCTGCGTGCAAACCTGAATGTCACGGCGTCGGAACTCGCGGCCATCCGGGCCGCGCCGCCGGCGCGGGATTACACCGGACCGGTGCTTTTCGAGGCGCGCGCGGCTGCTCCCTTGCTCGCACAGATTCTGGGCCCGGCTCTGAACGGTTCGCAGCCGCCGGTTGCCTTCGCACCGGTGGTGGAACAGCTTCTGAACGGGCTCGGTGGGAAAAGCGAGTGGGTAGGGCGGGTCGGAGCGCGCGTGCTTCCTGCCAGCGTGACGCTGGTGGACGATCCAGGGGCGAAAGAATTCCGCAGACAGCCGTTGTTCGGCGGCTTTCCAGTGGACGAAGAAGGGGTGCGCGCCCAGAAAGTGACGATTGTCGAAGACGGCAAGCTGAAAAATCTTCTGATGTCCCGGCGACCGGGTCCGGATTCTAACGGTTCGAACGGACACGGGCGTTCCGCTTTCCTGAGCGATCCGCGCCCCACGATGAGCAACCTGCTGTTAACTTCGAGCGAGAGCGTGACCTCCGCAGAGCTCCGGAAAAGGTTTCTGCAGAAGTGCCGGGAGGAAAAGCTCCCCTATTGCCTGGTCATCCGGCAGATGGAAAATCCCGCGCTGAGGCTGCAGAGACAGGAGGAGTTTTCCGAGTTGCTGGCGAGCCTTGCGGGAGGCGCAGGAACGGGAGACCGTTTGCCGCTCCTGGTTTATCGCGTCTATCCGGAAGATGGTCGAGAAGAACTCGTGAGGGGAGCGCGGATCATCGGCCTGAGTACGCGGGCGCTGCGGAACATCGCCGGGATCGGCGACGATTCGTTTGTCTACAACTATATGCAGAGCCAAATTGCAGTCTTAGCCGGGACGGCGCTGGGCGCCTTCGGCTCGGCGCAGAGCGGTCTGCCGGCGGCCGTGGTGGCACCGTCGCTTCTTTTCGAAGAAGTCGAGGTGCGGGGAGAGCGCGGAGAGCCGAAACGTTTGCCGCTGGTTCCAGCGCCGGAACTGAGCGCCGGGAATTAGTTCCATCGTCGGGGCAGCATCAAAGATCTAACTACGAGAGGGATACCTGGATGACAAACCCTTCCAACCGCCGCACCTTCCTCACGGGACTGTTGGGTATTGCCGGTGCAGGTGCGCTTGCCTGGACTCTCCACCGGAAGGGAGCCGGCCCGGCCGCCGCCGAGGCGTCCCCGAAAATCACGGGGCCGGTTACGATTGTGAAATTCGGTGACGACGGCAAGCGCCTTGGAACCGTGACGACGGCAAAAATCGTCAAAAGCGATGACGAGTGGAAGAAGCAGCTCACGCCTTTGCAATTTGAAGTGACGCGGCGTGCCGACACCGAGAGGGCTTTCACCGGCGCGCTGAACAACGAGCATGCGCCCGGAATCTACCGCTGCATCTGCTGCGACAACGCGCTATTCACGTCGGACGCCAAATTCGAATCGGGAACGGGCTGGCCGAGTTTCTGGGCTCCCATCACGAAGGAAAACGTCTCCCAAAAGAGTAATGCGAGCTTCAGCATAATGGGGGCGGAAGTGAGCTGTAAACTCTGCGATGCACACCTGGGGCACGTGTTCGACGACGGTCCGAGGCCGACGGGACTGCGGTACTGCATGAATTCCGCCGCGCTGCGGTTCATCCCGCGCAACAAGACCTAGCCTGGCGCTCAGCCGCGGCAAACTACTGCTTCCTTTCTGCAAGCTTGTCCTTACAGCGTCCACTTGCCCATTGACCCTGCGTGGTTGGAATGGGCGGGGCTCGTGCTAGGCTAGGGGCGTGACGGCGGATATCAGAGCAGAAGAAGGCGCCGGGGAGAAAAAAAGAGCCGCCTTGCTGAGCGTGGGCGCGGCGGCGGTGCTCCTCGCCCTGAAGTCTTTCCTGACGATTCGCACGGGAAGCCTGGGCGTGCTCTCCGAAGCCTTGCACTCCGGCCTGGACCTGGTTGCAGCCGTGATCACCTACGTCTCTGTGCGGCTCTCAGACGCACCGGCTGACGAAAAACATCTCTACGGCCACGGAAAATTCGAGAATTTTTCCGCCTTCGTCGAAACCGGCTTGCTGCTTCTCACGGCCCTTTACATCATTTACGAAGCATTTGTGCGGCTACTGTTCCGCAGCGTGCACATCCAGCCCAGCGTGACGGCGATCGTCGTCCTTTTCGTCGCGCTGCTGATTGACGTAACCCGCGCGAAAGCCCTCCGGCGAGCTGCCGCGAAGTTTCAAAGCGAGGCGCTGGAAGCGGACGCGTTGCATTTTTCCACCGACGTCTGGAGCACCATGGTAGTGATCGCGGGAATCCTGCTGGTCTGGGCCGGCGAGAGCTGGGGCCTGCCGCGGCTCCTCTATGCCGACTCATTGGCGGCGCTGGGCGTGGCAGGCGTGGTGATCTGGGTCGGCTTGCGGCTAGGCAAGCGCACGCTGGATGCCCTGCTGGATGTGGCACCGGAAGGGCTGCAGCCGAGAATCACTGACGCGGTGACGCAGATGGATGGCGTGCTGGAGGCCGAGCGCGTCCGTGTGCGGCGGGCGGGCAACCGGTATTTCGTGGACGTAACGGTCACGGTCCCGCGAAGCGCGAGCCTCGAGCAGGTGCACGCATTGACCGACGCGATCGAAGCGCGCATCGGGGAGATCGTTCCGGCGGACGTCATGGTGCACGCCGAACCGCGGGCGCCCGAAGGCGCGAATCTTTTCGAGGGCATCCGCGCGCTGGCACAGCGCAAGGGCCTGGCCATCCACGACCTGACGGCGCAGCAGCAGGACGGGCTGCTCTTCGTGGAGCTGCATCTCGAGGTGGACGAGAATCTTACCCTGCGCGAAGCTCACCGCCAGGCGACGGATCTCGAGGATGGCATCCGCGAGCTGAGCGGCACAAATCGGATGGAGGTGAATATCCATATCGAGCCGCTTGGGGCAAACATCGCGACGAGCGACGGCAGCGCCGCTGAGATGAGGAGGCTGTCGGGAGACGTCGAGACATTCCTGAACCAGATGCCGGAGACTTATGAAGAACTGCTGAATTGCCACGGCGTGAGCGTACGGCAGACGGAACAGCGCATCCTCGTTTCGTGCCACTGCACGATGCGAAGCGATCTCCCCATTACGCATGTCCATGATGTGACGGCGACGCTCGAGGGCCGCATCAAGGAACGATTCCCGCAAATCTACCGTGTGACCATTCACCCCGAGCCAATCGAAGATCGTTAACCGGCCGGAGGGCGCGCTGCGCCAGACCTTCCGGGTGCGGGGCCGAAAGCCTGCGCCGATAGGGCGAGAAGGATCGGGATGCATTCCACAAGGTAGCGCGGCTCCGGTGTTTCCAGCGTCGTGAGGAATGCCGTGCGCAGGAACAAGTAGCCGAGGAGCAAAAGGATGGCGTGGCGGGCGGTCCGGCTTGAGCGCCAGAGCCGAACGGTGCCGAACCCGGCGAGAACCAGGTAAAAAATGTTGAGGAAGAAAAAGCCCATGGTTACGGAAACGTCCGCGGGGTCTTCGGCGATGCTGCGTGGCAAGGGGAAAACGTGTCCGGAAAACGGCAAAAGCTCAATCCGAGGTGTGAGCCACATCGAGGCAGCGCGGGCGAGGGGAATCCGGAGATAGGTACGCAAAGGCCGGCGCGCGGTGCGCTCCCTGGCAATCGCGGAAAACTCGCCATCCTCGTCTGAGGTAAGGGTGGTCGTGTCGTTGTATTCGCTCAGCACGGTTGCTACGCGTTGCTTCTCTTCCGCCGTGTCGAAGGCGCTTTCCGGGATATCCGAGAGGGAGATCGGCTGTTCATCCAATTTCCAGGAGACGAGATAGACGTCCCGAAACCTCCAAAGCCAGGTTTTTTCCCAGGCGATGAAACCACGCGGAACGAGCGCGCCGGGAAATTCCGCGTAGCGCGGAGCGAGAAACCTAAATTCGTGGAATGTGACTGCGTTGCGGACGGCCCACGGAAGCAGGGGCACTGAGCAGGCCACACCCATCAGAACAACCGTTCGAATCCAGCGTCCGGCCTGGCGCTGGGGCAAGAGGACCAGTCCGAGTACGGCGGAGGGCGCAAAGAGGAGCAGCGGAGTCTCTGGCCGGAACAGCGTGCCGAGTCCGACGAGAAGGGCCGCGAAAACCCCCTGGAGTTCCGCGCCATTTCGGGCGAGAAAGGAGGGCGGGCGCTGGGTTGACGAGAGTGAAGCACTCCCGACACTGCCGGCACTTTCCATCAGACGAACGAAAAAGACCATGGCGGCCGTAGTGAAAAACGTCGCAAAGACTTCGGTGAGAGGTACGGCGGCGTAGCTGGCAACGAATGGGCACGTGGCAGCCAGCCACAGGGCCCTTGCCCGCAAATGCCGCGTCTCTTCGCCCTTTCGTGATGAAACGGCAACGGCAAGCAGGGCGATGAGGGCACACGTGGCGAGATCCAGTACGACCTGTCCGAGCATGACCCAGAACCGCGCGGTGGCTCCTGTTTGGCGGGTCAGCCGATAGACCAGGGTCAGATACGCAGGATAGCCGGGCATACGGATGTCTACGGGTGTGAGACGGCCATCCACGAACAGTTCATACACGCCGTGATTCAGCCAGTTTCCCGCTAACTCTTCGTAGACAATGGTGTCGCCCGCGACGACCGGAAAATGCAGTACGAAGAACAAGCGGAGGGCAAGGCCGACGACAATGGCGGCGATTGAATTTGCGAGATACCGCTTCATAGGATTGAGCGCATGTTACCTCAGACAAGGCTCCGGCAGGAATCGCGCGCCAGGACTGATTGACAGGTCCGGCGTGGCCCGATAGCTTGAGGAATTGCATGAAGCAACAGAAACCCATCTTTTTTGACGCGGAGCGGGTCCGGTGGCGCCGCACAAGCCATGTGCTGGAGGCCTCCGGGGCGTTGCTGACCCTGCTGCTGGTCTATTTCTTTATCACCATTGCGGTTCCTGTTTACCTGCCTGCGGTGCTCCATCAGGCGGGGCGTCCCGGCTACCATCCCGTACTTTTGAAGAAAAGCACGAAGAATCCAACAGTCCGAGAGGGCCGCAAGAGGCGCGTCGCCAGGATTGGGAAGGTGCCCGACACCTATGACCCGCTGCGGGCGGCGTTTTTCGTGAGCTGGGATCCTGCGAGCATCGCATCCCTGAAAAAGCACTACAAAGACATCGACCTGCTGATCCCGGAACAACTCCATGCCGTGACCCCGAACGGGACGCTGACCGTGCTGGATTACGAGCAGAATCAGAGTTTCGTCGTATCGCCGAAGGGAGCGTCAGCGATTCTTCAGGGCGACAAGCTCCACCAGTGGATGAAGTCGGCCGGCGTGGAACTGCCGATGATGGGGCTGGTGAACAACTTCGACGGCACAGTTTGGCGAGTGAAAGAGATGCTGGCTTTACTCGCCGATCCGGCCGCCCGGCGAAGGCTGGCTGAGCAGTTGACACAATATGCCGTGGAGGCGCGCCAGGCGGGGATCGTCGTGGATTTCGAAGATATTCCTCCGTCCAGTCAGCGCCACTTCCGCGAGTTCACTGCCGAGCTGGGGCCATCGCTACACGCGCTGGGATTGAAGCTGATGATGACGCTGCCGGCGCGCAACCCGGAATTTGATTACGGTTTCTTCGGAGGGCAATGCGACGCGATCATCCTGATGGATTATGACCAGCACTGGCAGACGTCGCACGCCGGGCCGATCGCGGCGCAGGATTGGTTCATGGAGAATTTGCGGCGTGTACGGGAGGCCGTTCCGTCCTCCAAAATTGTCGTAGCCATCGCGAATTATGCTTATGACTGGCCGGAACCACGCCCGGGGAAAGCCGATTCGGCAGCCATCCTGACCGTCCAGGAAGCTCTGCTGCGCGCCTCCGAGTCGGAAGTCCAGATGGAGTTCGACGGAGATTCCCTAAACCCGCATTTCTCCTACTCTGACGATCAACAGCGCGTGCATCAGGTCTGGATGCTGGACGCGGTCACGGCGTACAACGAAATGCGTGCGAGTGAACGAGAGGGCGTACAGGGGACCGCACTGTGGCGTCTGGGCTCAGCGGACACTTCGCTGTGGCCCATATGGGATGCGACCCGGCCCGACGATGCGATCCGCTCGAAACTCGAAGTCCTTCCTCCGGGCCCCGACCTGATCCTCGAGGGCGTTGGCGACGTCTGGCGGATTGTCGACACTCCGAAAGAAGGCCGGCGCACGTTTCACTACGAGGCTTCCACCGACCTGATCACCTCCGAAACCTACGAAACGTATCCGCTCTCCTACGACATTGAACGGAGCGGAGCCGTTCCCGGGAAGATTGCGATTTCTTTCGACGACGGGCCGGACCCAAGCTGGACTCCGAAGATTCTGGAGATCCTGCGGGAGAAAAAGGCACCGGCGGTCTTTTTCGTAATTGGCGATGCGGCAGCCCGGTCACCCGGGCTGCTCCGGCAGGAATATGCCGAGGGGCACGAGATCGGCAACCACACGTATACCCATCCGCAGTTCGAAGACGCCCCCCATGCACAACTACGCATCGAGGTGAATCTGACGCAACGGCTGATCGAGAGCGTCCTGGGAGTGAAGTCCACTTATTTCCGGCCGCCCTACGGAATCGACCATCAGCCGGAATACGCTCAGGAAGTCGCGGCGCTGCCGATCCCCCAGGAAATGGGGTACGTCCTGGTGGGCGCGCAAATCGACGCGCAGGATTGGAGGCAGCCGGATGGCAAAAATCAAGTCCGGGCTGCGGAAATTGTGGACGGCGTGCTGCGGCAGGGAAAGAAAGGAAACATCATCCTATTTCACGATGGGGGCGGAGACCGCAGCCAGACGGTGGCGGCGCTGCCCGTGGTGATCGATAAGCTGCGCGCGCAGGGCTACCGGATCGTGCCGGTCGGTGAGCTCATCGGAAAAACGCGGGCCCAGGTGATGATCCCCCTGAGCCCGAGCGAACAGTTCGGGGCGCGCGCGGATGCCTTTGTGTTCGGGACCTATCACTGGATACGGCTGTCCATTGCGGCGCTGTTCATCGCCGGGATTCTACTGGTGAGCGGCCGCGCGCTCTTCATCGGAATTCTTGCGCTGGTTGAAAAGATGCGCCCGGACCGCGCGGCGCTTCCGAATCCGCCGCCCACGGTGAGCGTGTTGATCCCGGCGTACAACGAAGAAGAAGTGATCGTCGACACGGTGAACTCCGTGTTGCATTCGGACTTGCCCGGCTTGCAGGTGATCGTAGTGAACGACGGGTCCGCCGACCGGACGGCCGAATTGCTGAACGAGCACTTCGGCGCCCATTCGCGCGTCAAGGTCATCCATCAGGTGAACCGAGGCAAGGCGGCGGCCTTGAGCCGGGCGATGGCCGAAGCGGATACGGAAATCCTGATCACCATTGACGCGGATACGGAAGTCGAGCCGGACGCCGTGTCAAATCTCGTGCGTCATTTCTCCCATGCCGAGATCGGGGCGATGGCCGGGAACGTGAAGGTGGGGAACCGCACGCGGTGGCTGACTCGCTGGCAGGCCCTCGAATACATAACCAGCCAAAACATGGAAAAACGCGCTTTCGATTTGCTCAACTGCATCACGGTTGTTCCAGGAGCGCTTGGAGCGTGGCGAAAAACAGCGATTGAAGCTGCCGGAGGAATCACAGCCGATACGGTCGCCGAAGACGCCGATCTGACAATTGCGATCCGGCGGCTGGGCTGGCGCATCGGCTATGATGAGGAAGCGATCGCCTGGACCGAAGCCCCGGAGACTCCCGGCGCGCTTGCGAGGCAGAGATTCCGCTGGACATTCGGCACGCTGCAGTCCTTCTGGAAGCACCGCGATACGCTCTTCCGCTGGAAGTACGGAACCCTGGGCTGGATCGCGTTGCCCAATATCTTCATCTTCCAGCTTATCTTGCCGCTGCTATCGCCGGTCATTGACGGGATGTTTCTCGGGTCCGTCTTGCTTTGGGGGCTGGCGCAGTTCCACATGCTGCGGCTGCCGCAGATCTGGACCACAGCGGACCTCGAGAAATCAGTCCTTTTTTTCCTGGGATTCCTGCTGATCGACATGCTTACCTGCGTCGTGGCCTTCCTTCTCGAAAGAAAGGAAGAGTGGTCGCTCCTCGTGCCAGTCCTTCTCCAGCGTTTTTACTACCGCCAGATGATGTATGTGGTTATCTTCCGCTCTGTAAAGGAGGCCGTGAGCGGGCGGCCGGTGGGATGGCGCGGCGTCGAGAAGGAAGCCCCCCGGGAAATCGCTCACGCGTAACGTCTTGGAGCAATTGAATTTCTCGCGCGCTCCCGGACGCGGGACTCGTGCAAGGCGGACTTGATATCTGAGCGTCGCAAGACCCATTTTTCGAAGATTTTCAGCGGAGCCAGATTTGAGGTAGCATAAGCTGGTTCGAAGAGGAGGTCCGCATGGCCGTCACTTTCTTCCTAAACGGAAAATCGCAAACCGTGGACGTGAGTCCGGAGATGCCGCTGCTCTGGGTGCTGCGCGACACACT
>DASZZJ010000085.1:0-16152 GCA_035545075.1 Candidatus Acidiferrales bacterium | reverse complement strand
TAAAATCGCGCGCGATGTACAGCCGCTGGAGACGGCCGCGGCACGCTGAACATCGAGAACTGCCGAGTGGGCCGCTGGATTCGCCCAGAAGCCGGCCCTGACGCCGCAAAACCTTTGGAGGAGCGCTTCTATTCGTGTCGCTCGCCGCGCACGATCTTCGCGGCGTGCGGCAGCAGTGGCGCAATCGCGCCCAGCGACTCCGCTGCTCCTTGCGGGCTGCCCGGCAGGTTGACGATCAGCGTCACTCCCCGCACGCCCACAACCGCCCGCGAAAGCGCCGCACGCGGCGTCAGAGCAACTCCCTTCCGGCGCATCTCTTCCGCAAGGCCGGGTATCAGCCTGCCGCAGACGGCCGCCGTCGCTTCCGGGGTGACGTCGCGCGGGCCGATGCCCGTCCCGCCCGTCGTGAGGATCGCCTCAAACGTGCCCGAGTCCGCCCATAGGCTGAGTTGCTTTTCGATTCCAGCCTGATCGTCGGGAAGGACCGCCGTCACGGCAACATTCCATCCCCGCATGCGGCAAGCCTCCGCCACCGCCGGCCCGGAGCGGTCCGCGTACACTCCCTTCACCACCGAATCGCTCACTGTGAGTATTGCAACGCGCAGGGAAGTCTGCATGGGAGGCGGGCTACTTTGACTCAACGGCGTCGCGACTCGCCTCGTCCACCAGGCGCATCGCTTCCATCAGCAAGCCGGTTGTCGAGCGCGTGGTCGTCGTGCGCCGCGACGCGTTCACGGCGTTGAAGTCAATCTCGAATTCGCCATCGGCCCAGCCCACCACGCGGTAGACGGCCTCGTCGCCTTGCAGCTTGCCGCACTTCGCATCCCCGCACTGCCCGCTCGTGAAGTAGAGCTCGCCCTGCTCGGTTCCATGGCGCACCTGCAGGCGGCACGACTTCTGCCCCATTTCGAGGGACTGCATCAGGTCCACGATGCTCATCTCCTCGAGCCGCCCCTGGATCACTCCGGGGCGCGACGCGCGCTGCTGCAGCTTCTCGAGGTGCAGGCGGTCCACGACTTTCTTCGCGACTCGCACCAGGTCTTTCACGAAAAACGGCTTGGCGATGAACTCTTCCACGCCGTCCGCCATCATCCGGAGTTTCTCCTCGATGTCTGCGCGGCTGGCTATGAAAAGGAACGGGATGTTCTTTGTCTGCTCGCGCGCGCGCAGCTTTTCGTAAAGCTGCCGGCCGTCCATCCCCGGCATTTTGTAATCGCTGATGATGACGTCGGGAGGCTTGTCTACGATTTTCCGCAGCGCGTCGCCGCCGTCGGTGGCGGCCACCACTTCGCAGTAGGGCTCCAGGCCTTTGACGATCAGGTCGCGGACCAGCGGGTTGTTCTCGGCCACCACCAAACGCACGGTCTTGGCCGCGGCGGCGGTCATCGCTTTGCGCCTCTTCCGCTCCGCGCGGCGCGGACTTTCCGCCGGTAGTCACCGCTCTTCCCGCCGCTCTTCTCGGTGAGACAAATCTCCCGGATTTCGATTCCCTTATCCAGAGCTTTGCACATGTCGTAGACCGTGAGGGCTGCGGCAGCTACCGCGACCAGCGCTTCCATCTCCACGCCTGTTTGCGCGGCCGCCGTCACGTGGGAGCGAATTTCCACGCCATTCTGGCACAGCCGCGCAGTCACATCAATCCGCGTCAGCGGCAGAGGATGACAAAGAGGTATCCATTCCGCCGTGCGCTTCGCCGCGGCGATTCCCGCGATCCGCGCGATTTCCAGCGGATTGCCCTTCGGGTTCCTCAGCCGCCGGACGGCGCGCACCACGCGCGGCGTCATCCGCACGAAGCCCTGCGCAACCGCCGTGCGCGTCGTCACCGGCTTCGCCGAAACGTCCACCATCCGCACTTCTCCGCGCTTTCCGTAATGGCTCAGGCGTGCCATCGGCCGATTCGCCATCCTCTCAGAGGATATCCCGCCGCGGCAACACCGTCGCCCATTCCCCCGCGGCCTGTTCCAGATGCTCCGCGGCCACCACAAGGAAACAGTTGGCGCGGCTGAGCGCCGCGATGTCGCCGGAGCCCTTCCAGCGCAGCTCGCGCACCGCCGCTTCGCCCCCGCTCCATTCGATCCGCGCGGGAAGAAAATGCGTCAGCCCGCCCTTTTGCCGCACCGGCTCGGCCAGTTTGGCCCGCAGCAGCGGCAGCGGCCGCGCTTCCGCTCCGCTCAGAATGTCCAGCGCCGGCACAACGAACAGCTCGAACGTGACCATCGTCGAAACGGGATTCCCCGGCAGGCCGAAAACCGGAACTCCGCGGCAGATGCCGAATACGGCGGGCCTCCCGGGCCGTATGGCCACTGCGTCGAAGAAAAACCGCGTGCCGAGCTCGCGCAGGACGCCTTCCACCAGGTCGTACTTTCCCATCGAGACCCCGCCGGAGAGCACTAGAACGTCCGAGCGCAGCCCTTTCTCGATGCGCCGCCGGAGCGCTACGCTCTGGTCCGGTGCGTTGCCGAGCTCGACTGGCTCGCCGCCGGTCAGCAGCGTCTGCGCCGCGAGGGAGAATTCATTGCTGTTGCGAATCTGGAAGGGGCCCGGCGTGGTCTCCGCGGGAACGACTTCATCGCCGGTCGAGAGAATCGCCACGCGCGGCTTGCGGTGGACGGACGGCCGTGTCGCGCCGGCCTGGGCAGCCAGCGCAATCTCCGCGAAGCCGAGCCTCTGGCCGCTCGGGAGAAGCACTGCCCCGGCGCGGGCTTCGCTCCCCCGCGGAACGATGTTCTGTCCCGCGCTCGCCCCGCGCTCGAAAGTCACCGCATCCCCGGCGCGCGAAGTCTGCTCGATCATCACCACCGCGTCCGCACCGGGGGGCGCGGCCGCGCCCGTCATGATCTGGATGCACGCGCCGGGCGGCAGGCGCTTCGTGGACTTGTCCCCGGCTTTCAATTCGCCCGCGCACGACAGAACCGCGCCGGGCGAAACGTCCGCGGCGCGCAGGGCATAACCGTCGCGCGTCGAACGGTTGAAGGGTGGGTAAGCGCGGTCGGCGATGATTTTTTCGGCGAGGACAAAGCCCAGGGCCGCGCGCAAGGGCTTTTTCTCCGCCGCCGTGGTTTTGCGCAGAGCGGAGACCCGGCGGATCACCATGGCGCGCGCTTGATCGTAAGGCAGCATGTTGCAGCAAGAGACTCGCCTGACGTTGCCCGAATCCCTGCGGCTTCGTCTGGAGCGGTCCCTGTAAGGGCAAACTGTAGTTCGCCCGATTTTTGTGCTGGGCCGTCGCCCCTACAGCCACGAAGCGAACAACGTCCCGTGCGGGACAATCGTCGCGTCGCGCTCCGGCCCCGTCGAGATCATCCCGATCTCCGCCTGCAGAAAATCCGAAATGAAGCGCATGTATTCGACTGCCGCTCTGGGCAGCTTCGCCCCATCGCGCACCCCGTAGGTCGTCTGGCACCAGCCCGGAAATGTTTTGTATTCCGGCGTGACGCGGCCCAAGTCTTCCGCCGAAGCGGGCATCTCGCGCATGGGCTTGCCCTTGTAACGGTATCCGGTGCAGACCTGGATCTCCCGCTGCGTGTCGAACACGTCCAGCTTGGTGATCACCAGCGAGTCCATTCCGTTGATCATCTTGGCGTAGCGCAGCACCATCAGGTCGAGCCACCCGCATCGCCGCGGCCGGCCCGTCACCGCGCCGTATTCCTTCCCGCGGTCGCGCACTTCCGTCGCTTCCAGGTCCGGCATCTCCGTGGGAAAGGGGCCGGCGCCGACGCGCGTGGTGTAGGCCTTCGACACGTTCAGCACCGCCTTGATCTTTGTCGGCGGCACGCCGAGCCCCGTCGCGGCGCAGCCCGACGTCGCGTTCGACGACGTCACGAACGGGTACGTTCCGTGGTCAATGTCCAGCATCGTTCCCTGCGCGCCTTCGAACAAAACCGATTTCCCCGCATCCAGCGCGCCGTTCAACAGCTCCGACGTGTCCGTGATGTAGCCGCGGATTTTCTCGCCCAGCGCCAGCGTCTCCTCGATGGCCCCCGAAAGATCCAGCGCAACACCGTAGGTGCCGCGGGCGATGGCGAGTTTTTCTTCCAACACGCGCCGCGCCTTCTCGCGGAAGCACGCCGGGTCCAGCAGGTCGTTCACGCGCAGCCCGCGCCGCGCCATTTTGTCTTCGTAGGCCGGGCCGATCCCGCGCGAAGTTGTGCCGATCTTGTTTGCGCCGCGTGCCGCTTCTGCGGCCTTGTCCAGCTCGCGGTGGTACGGGAAGATGATGTGCGCGCGGTTGCTCAAGTGCAATCGCCCGCGGACCGTGATCCCCGCCTTCTCCAGCGTTTCGATCTCCGCCACCAACGCCGCCGGGTCCACCACCACGCCGGCGCCGATCACCGCGTGGCGCCCGGGCCGGAGTATCCCGCAGGGTATGAGCTGGAGGACGAATCGCTTCCCGTCGAAGATCACCGTGTGGCCGGCATTGTGGCCGCCACTGCACCGCGCGATGTAGTCGAACGACCCGGCCAGGTAGTCCACTACCTTGCCTTTTCCCTCGTCGCCCCACTGCGCGCCCACCACGACGACCGACTTCATTCTCCGCTCTCTCTTTGGCCGCCCATTCCGCCCGCACCCTTCCCCTTTCGGCGCTCGAAAAGGGCAAATCCACGGCGGGCTTCGGCGGAAACAGGCAGAACTTTCATCCTACGCGCAGCCCCCGCTCAACGCAAGCGCCGGAATTTGTGAACATTCTAGCGATCACCGGGGTTCTTGATTCGAAGCCCTTTTCGGCCGGTTGTCATATAATCCGCCGGTACCCGGGACATTCTGGCAGGAGGCGTCTCGTTTCACTGTTTCCTGCCGGCTTCGCATCGCCTAATTACAAGGGGAGACTTTAATGTCTGCCCCTCGGCCCAATGCCTGCCAAGGAGAAAATGGACATGACCGCCCACAAAGCGTCATTGACTTGTTTCGCTCTGTGTATTGCGTTTGCTTGCGTGTCTTGGGGACAGATTTCCCCGAAGACCAGCACGGCGAATCCTCCTGCGAAAACGAAGAAGAAATCCGTGCCGCGCAAAGTTTCCCCATGCGAAATCAAGGCCTCGCGCAGCAAAGTTCCGGCGGGTGGCAAGGAGACACTTCGCGCGATACACCCGAAGCCGAAAGGAACCACGTTCACTTACAGCTGGTCGGTCTCCAACGGCCGTATCAACAGCGGACAAGCTACGCCAACCATCGCCTTGGACACACACGTTCCACCGGGCGAGTCCATTACCGCGACCATCGAGATCAATGCGAGTACCGACGCGCCCTTCGGCCCCGATCGGCACAAGACTTGTTCGTATACCCTCAAGGTGGTGAAGCCGCGCAAAGCCGCGACCAAGCCCAAAGCGCAGGCCGGCAAGCCATAGCCGCCCGCAAATCACCCTGCGCCGGTCCATCGCTTCTGCCGCGAATTCCCGGCTTCCTCCCTCAAGGATCGTCTTCTTCCGGATGCACGTCCAGCCGGCCATTCGCTTCGCCCGCCTTGAGCTTGCGGATGCAGAGCCGCGTGAAATCCTTGCTGCACTGATAGACCTGAAAGATGGGCAGGACCTCCGGCGGAACCTTGTAGGTGCCTTCCTCCATGTCGCCGATGTCGCCCGCTTCCGCCATCACGATGGGGTTTTCGGGCCGCGCCCGCACGCGGAACTGCCCGGAGGCAGGCTCGTAGTTGCCGTAGGCGAAGCAATGTCCGATGCACTCTCTGTCCACCATGTGGTCGATGAAATAAATCCGCGACTCCGGCCGCGCCACGATGGTCTCCAGCACGCGCGTCTCCGCCGGCACGTTCTCGAGCAGCCGTGCGGCTTGTTCCTCCATGTGGTTCAGCACCCGGGTTTCCCGGTAGGTCAGAAAGAAAAACGCCGCGGCAATCACGGAGAAGCCCGCCGCATGCCACCGCCGCGGCGCCATCGTTCCGAGAAGGCAGCAGCCCACGACCGCCGGGATGAGCGTCAACCGCTGAACAATCAGGCCCACCGGTGCGCTGTACGAGGGAAGGAACACCGCATCCGGCAGGAGAAAAACGGCTAGCAGGCCGGCTCCGTAAAGCTGAAGGAGGACGCCGGCCCGCCGGAAGTAGCCCGGTTCGCGCCGCCGTCGCACGGCGTCCCACAGGAAACACGCTGCTCCAAAGAAAAACGCCGCGCCCGCCACGTAGATATGCCGGTCGGTTGACAGCATCAACTGATCGGCGCCCTGGTAGAGGTAGCGTGGAGAAGCCAGGTTCTCCACCGTGAAGCGGCTCAAGAGATAATGATGCAGACCGGCCAGCGCGGCGGCGATCGGGAGCAGAAGAAGTATCTGGTACCGGCCGCGCACTCTTTCCGCCGCGGCGATGTACGCCACCGCGCCGAGAAACCACACGAGTCCCATGGGATGCCCCAGCACGATTAACGGCGGCAGCCCCAGAGCCAGGTACCGCTTCCAGCCGTCCACCGCCAGGAAAATCGCCAGGCCCCAGAAAGAAAGCCCTACCGACAGGTAATAGTTGAAAAATCCGGAATGGAACGTCCAGCCGTAGGCCAGCATCGCCAGGCACGGCAGCAGAAACCACGGCGCCTGCCGCGACGCCGCCCACGCAAAAGCGAAAGCGCCCCAGAAAAAAACGAGCACGGCGAGGGAGACCGCCAGCTTCTCCGCGGCGGCGAAGCCAAACAAGCCGGCAAGTCCGCTCAGTAGGTAATCGAACAGGACGTTGTTCCATACCGGCGCGAGATACAGGCCGGGCGCGCGTCCCTGGTGGATCAATTGCACGAGCCACGCATTGTAGAGGTGGCTGGCGAGGTCGCCGGCTTCGATGTGCTTCTGCCAGTAGCAGGGAATCAGCAGGACGCCGGAGATGACCGCGAACTTGACGCCGTAGGTTCGGGCAAGGCGGCGAGCCGAGCCGCTTTTCGCTGCGGCCGCGCCCTCTCCGCTTCTGCGATCACATTCCTGCGGGCCGCCCGCGGCCCATCCGGAGCTCGCTTCGTGATCCGCCATCGGAAAAGCCGGAGACTCCGTGCCCGGCGCGACTTCCGCTTGAAATCGGTTGGCTCAGCCCAGGTGCCGGTCGAGAACCTTCGTGATGTGCTCTTTCGGATAGGCGCCGATGATCTGGTCCACCATCTGCCCCTTCTTGAACAATAGCAGCGTGGGAATGCTCCGCACGTTGAACCGCACCGGCGAGTCCATCGCCTCGTCAATGTTCAGCTTGGCCACCTTCAACCGGCCCGCGTAATCCTGCGCGATCTCCGCCACCGTCGGCGCGAGCATGTGGCACGGGCGGCACCATTCCGCCCAGAAATCCACCAATACCGGCTGCGTGTTGCTCGCCGAGATCACCTCGGCTTCGAAGTTTCCGTCGTTCACCGTCTGGATGCTGTTGTCTGCCATGGTTTGCTCTCAGGCCGCCCTCGGCGGCTCGTCTCCTCCGCCTCCATTGGATGTTGCGGCAGGGGTTTGGTTGCGGCCGGCCCGCGCCGCCTCGTATAGCTTCTCATACTCCGCCGCCGAAGCCTTCCACGAAAAATCCTTCGCCATGCCGTTCTGCTGGATGCGCCGCCAGGTGCGTTCGTCGGCGTAAGCGTGCAGCGCCCGGCGGATGCAGTCGAGCAGCGCCTCGCCCGAATAGTTCGCGAACTTGAATCCCGTGCCGGTCCCGCGCTGCGCGTCAAACTCCTCGATCGTATCATCAAGCCCGCCGGTCGCGCGCACCACCGGCACCGTCCCGTACCGCAGGCTGTAAATCTGGTTCAGTCCGCACGGCTCGTAACGCGACGGCATCAGAAAAATGTCGGCGCCGGCTTCGATTTTGTGCGCCAGCGCGTCATCGAAACCGATCTTCACTCCCACGCGGCCGGGGAAACGCGCCCGGAGCGTGCGGAAAAGCTCCTCGTAGCGCCGCTCCCCCTTCCCGAGCGCCACCAGCGCCGCATCTTCCTTCATCAGCTCCTGCGCCTTCCCGGCGATCAGGTCGAACCCCTTCTGGTCGGCAAATCGCGAGACGATTCCGATCAACGCCCGCCTCGCCTTTTCCGCCGGCAGGCCGAAGATCTCCAGCAGCTCCTGCTTGCACGTCTTCTTCCCGGCAAGATTCTCGCGCGAGTAGCGGGCCGCAATGTGTGCATCGTTTTCCGGACTCCACACCGAATAGTCCGCGCCGTTCAGGATTCCGCGCAGGCGTCCCGCGCGCTCCCGGATTACGCCGTCCAGGCCGTGGCCGTATTCCCGTGTCTGGATCTCCTGCGCGTACCGCGGGCTGACCGTCGTCAGATAGTCGGAATAAACCAGCCCGCCCTTGAGCAGGTTCACGCTGCCGAAAAATTCGATCCCGCCCGGATGGAAGAGGTTCGCCGGAATTCCCGCGCGCGCCAGCACGTCGCGGGGGAAAACTCCCTGGTAGCCGATATTGTGAACCGTGAAGACGACGGGAATCTCTTTGACCCGCGGATCGTCTCCGTATTGCGTGCGCAGCAGCACCGGCAGCAGCGCCGTCTGCCAGTCGTGGCAGTGAAAAACCTCCGCCGGCCAGACCTGCCTTGCGATTTCGATGGCCGCCCGGCACAGCTCCCCGAACCGCTCGGCGTTGTCCGGATAGTCGCCGCTCGCATCTCCGTACAGTTGCGCGCGGTCGAAATATGCCGGGTCGTCCACGAAATAATAGACCACGCCACGCACAGCCTCGCCGCCGGTAATCGCGGGGAAGCGCAACGGCCCGCCCGCAGCAATGGCCACTCTTGGAAGAACGGTGGCTCCGGGTTTCGTTCCCCGGTAGCGCGGCAGCACCACGGCCACTTCGTGCCCCCGCTCGGCCAGCGCCCTCGGCAGGGCTTCCACCACGTCGGCGAGGCCGCCGGTTTTCGAGTACGGCAGTCCTTCCGAGGCGACAAACAGGATTCGCATGGTTTACGTAAAGGAGTTCCACGCTACCGAACGCTCTCACCCGCGTCAAGCCGCGCCAACTCGCTCTCCGTCCGCGCACTTCCGTACTCTGCTCTTCCTCTAATTCCTGCCGTATAATTGCCTTCACATGACGCTGTACGAAGTGCCCGCCGAAAGCCCGTATAAGCGCCCCTTCCGCATACTTGCCGGAGCCACAATTTTCTTGCTCGTCGCCATGCTCTTGATTGCCGTCTACGATCCTCCGGAACTTAGCGATGGAACGAGGAAAGCACTTGGGTGGGTGTCGGCCGCGATCGTGTTGGCGAGCGTGTTGGGCGCGATGTGGCTATCCACCAGGCAAGGTCTTTGGAAACTGCAAAGAGAGTGCCAGGTGGAATTGTCCGACACAAAGATAAGCCAAAGACGTGCCGGGTCGCCAGTTGTTGAAATACCTCTAAATCAAATCCAGTCACTTTTTGAAGGGCACGGTTGGTTGGTGGTCGGCGGTGGCGAACCGACAAGGAAGCTGGTGATCCCTTTGGATATCACCGGCATAGAAGAATTAAAGCGCGAACTGACTCAGCATGGGACAGTCCTACCGTTGAAAATCAAACTTAGTCCCTTGTCCCTTCTCCCACCAGTGTTGGTGTTCTTGGCTATTTTCTTCCTGCTTACTTCGCACACGAGAGCAGTCGTGATCGTTGCAGGTGGCGCAGTTCTTCTAGTAGAAGGATGGACGATGTACTCGGTGCGGCGATTCTTTCGGTCAAAGTCGAAGACAACTCTCTTGATACTGACCTACATTCTTACTTTCTTGGCTCTCGTATGGCTCGTCTATTATCTTGCAACGGTCGCTATGTGATCGTGCGGCTTGGGGCCAGGATTTTCCCCTTTAGCCGCACCCGAAAGCTGAGCACTGAAAACTCCCGACCTGCTTGCTACACTGTGCCGTCATGACGCGGCAGAAACTCGGGCAGCATTTCCTGGCGGATGCGGACTGGCGGGAGAAGATCGCCCGCGCAATTGGCATTTCACGGCACGCCGGCCTCGGCCCCGCGCAGGGTGGGGAAGCCGCCTGGCTCGAAATCGGCGCCGGCCACGGCGAAATGACCGGACTTCTTCTCGCCACCGGTCTGCCGGTCACCGCCGTCGAGTTGGACCCCGCGCTCCTCGAACGCCTTGAAAAACTTTGCACGCGATATCCGAATCTCACCGTCGCGCCGGGCGACATCCTCCGTCTCGATCTCGCCACAATCTTCGGAGAGCGCCGCGTCCGCGTTTATGGCAACCTGCCGTTCTACATCACCTCGCCCATCCTGCACCGCTTGTTCGAGCATGCCGCGCGCATCGAAGCCATCCACGTCGTGGTCCAGAGCGAAGTCGCTGCCCGCCTCGTGGCGTGCCCCGGCACCCGCGACTTCGCTTATCTCTCCGTCGCGGCACAGTATTACACGCGGCCCGAAATCGCCCTGCGCATTCCCCGTAGCGCCTTCCATCCGCCGCCGGAGGTCACTTCGGCGCTCGTCACTCTGCGGCTTCCGGGCGCTGGCGCCTCGGCGGGCATCCGCGATGAGGCACGCTTCTTCGATTTCGTGAAGTTGTGTTTTGCGCACAAGCGCAAGACGCTGGTGAACAACCTGAAGCCGCTCGCGGGGCCCGAACTCGTCCGCGAAGCGCTCTCTGCGCTGAAGATTCGCGCCGACGCCCGCGCCGAGCAGCTCCCCGTCTCGCAGTTCGCCGCCCTCTACCGCACTCTCATCCCCGCGTAGCCCGCGCTCACTCCTTCGGCCGCTTTTCCTCGAGCGAGGCCAGCACGCGGTCGGGATAATCGCTGATGATCCCGTGGACCCCCGCCGCGATCAGCGCCCGCATGTGCGCCGGGTTGTTCACCGTCCAGCACACGACCTGCAGATCGCGCCGCCGCGCCTCGGCGAGGATTGCCGGCGTGACCAGGTCGCCGCGCACGGCCATTTGCCGCACCCCGCACGCCGCCGCGTCCCCAAAGGGATCTTTCAGCGTGCCGTCGTGAAGGAGCGCGAGCATCAGCATCGCTTCACTCTGGTGGAGCGATTCGAGGACGTGCGGGTCGAACGACATCACCACCGTGCGCTGAATTTCTCCCGCTTGGCGCAGCGCGCCGATCAGCGCGTGCTCGGCGCCCCACGTTCCCCCGCGCTTCAGCTCCAGGTAGAACACCACGTCGTGTTTGCGCGCAAATTCGAGAATGTCGGAAAGCGTGGGAATGCGCTCGCCGGCGTACTCGCTCCCGAACCAGGAGCCCGCGTCGAGCTTCCGGAGATCGGCGAGGGAGTGCTCCTCGGTGCGGCCGTGGCCGTTGGTGGTGCGCTCCAAAGTATCGTCGTGGATGGCGACAAACTGCGCGTCGCGCGAGAGGTGCAAGTCGGTCTCGATAAAGGTGGCGCCCAGCGCCACCGCGCGGCGGAACGCCGCCAGCGTGTTTTCCGGGGCGTGCCCGGATGCCCCGCGATGCGCGATCACGAGCACGTCAGAATCCCCTGGTGCTGCGGCTGCGCGGAATGGTCATGGGTGCCGCCGGGCCTCTGCCCGTCCCCGCTATGTTATCAAAGCTCCCCTATCGCGCGGCTGCCGTTCCAACTTTTTGCGCTGCACCGAACCCTCCCTCGGGTTCCTTCGGGGATGCAATCCCTCTCACCGATCCTCCGATACACCCTCCCGTGCCCGCCCTGAATCTAAAGGAATGAGGTTTCTTGACGAGGAGGATGAACATGCGCAAGCTCCATTTCTCCAGGCTGGCCCCCTGGACGCTCCTGCTGGCCGCAACCGCAACTCTGGCCGCGGACCCTGCCACAGCGCAAAAGCAACGCGCTTCGGAGCCCAAGTCCGACGAGAAGCTGATCAAGGAAGTTCGGCATCACTTGCTCATGCTTCCTTATTTTTCGGTCTTCGATAACCTGGCGTTCTCGGTCGAAAACGGTGTGGTGACTCTCCACGGCCAGGTCGTGCAGCCTTCGCTCAAGTCCGATGCCGAGGCAACCGTCAAGGACATCGAAGGCGCCGAGAGCGTGGTCAACCAGATCGAGGTTCTGCCGCTTTCGTCCAATGACGACCGCCTGCGCCGGGCGCTCTTCCGCTCCATTTTTGGCTTCGCCCCGCTGCAGCGGTACAGCGTGCAGGCCGTGCCCCCGATTCATATCATTGTGAAGCACGGCCACGTTACGCTGGTCGGCGTCGTGGCCACCGAAGGGGACAAGAATGCCGCTGGCATCCGCGCCAATTCCGTTGCCGGTGTCTTCTCCGTGCAGAACAATCTGCAGGTCGAGGCGAAAAAGAAGAAGTAGCGACGTGGCCCGGAAACTCAGCGCTCTCTTCTTTGGGGGCTGGGGCTTTCCTTGTCCGGAGCGTAGTCGATCGTCTATTCCGCTCCCGGCGGAAAGAAGCTTCGGCAGTGAGCGCAGAATACAAATGGGGTCTCAAGCCGCCCCGACGCTCCCCGCCCGCTGCAACTGGCGCGAGATGCGTCGCGTGGTCTCCTTCAAGGCCTCGGCGATTCGTGGAATCTCGCTCTCCCCGACCTGCGTAATCGTTCCGCTGACCCCCAGAGCCGCTGCCACTTCGCCCAGCGCGTCGAAAATCGGCGCGGCGATGCACCGCGCGCCCAGGCTGTTTTCCTCGTCATCCACGGCGTAGCCCTGCCTGCGGACGCTCTCCAGTTCGGCCACGAATCGGGCATGGCTGACGATGGTCTTCGGCGTGCGCTTCTTGAACCCGTGCTCCCGGAGGACCGCTTCCGCCTCGGCCTTCGGCGTCCAAGCCAGCAGGGCTTTGCCCACGCTCGTCGAGTGCACGAACATCCGCCGTCCCACCCAGGTGTTCACCTTGAAAAACCCCGGCGCGTCCACCTTCTCGATGTACACGGCCTCCCCCTGGTCCAGCACCGCGAGATGACACGTCAGTTGGATCCGCTCCACCAGCGTGCGCATGAACGGCTGCCCGATCTCGGCGATGTTGAAGTTCGCCTGCGCCTCGCGGCCCAGGCTGAGAACCTTCAGCCCCAGGCGATAGCGCCCGCTCTCGGCGTCGCGGCGCAAATAGCCCCGCTTCTCGAGCGTGCGCAGGATATAACTCGCCGAGCTCTTCGGAATACCCAGGCG
Source organism: Candidatus Acidiferrales bacterium (assembly GCA_035545075.1). Lineage (GTDB taxonomy): Bacteria > Acidobacteriota > Terriglobia > Acidiferrales > UBA7541 > Acidiferrum. The sequence continues at coordinate 3,178 of DASZZJ010000085.1, read as the reverse complement.
GCGGCTGATCTCGGAGTTGGTCATGCCGTCGCGCCGCTCTCCGGTCGCCTCCAGGATGTTGATCGCCCGCTCGACGGCGGTGGCGGGGCTGGACTTGTCTGGCGGCATCGGCATAGACCCTCCCGATTCCCTGCTGTACACAGTATAGAATAATTGTTCGGCATTGTGAACAGGCCCTTGCCTGCTCCCCGCTCCCCGGTTAAAAAGGAGCCTGCAAGGCTGAACAGTTGTTCAGTATGTTGAACACTCGCGGGACCGCCCCCGGCGGCCGGCAGAGGAGATAAAAAATGGCAGCCATCGGCACAAACGGCAGCAACGGCAAAAACGGCAAAGCCCATTCCGACTGGGCCGCCAATCCCCGCTGGGCCGGCATCACCCGCTCCTACAGCTTTGCGGATGTCCTTCGCCTGCGCGGCTCCATCCACATCGAGCACACCCTCGCTTGCCTCGGTGCCGAGCGCCTCTGGAACCTCATGCAATCGGAGCCCTTCGTGTCCGCCCTCGGCGCCGTCACCGGCAACCAGGCCGTCGAGATGGTGCAGGCCGGCTTGAAGTCCATTTACGCTAGCGGCTGGCAGGTCGCTGCGGACAACAACACCGCCGGCGAGGTCTATCCCGACCAGAGCCTCTATCCCTGCGACAGCGCCCCGGCGCTCGTCAAAAAGCTTAACCGCGCCCTCCTTCGCGCCGACCAGATTGACAGCGTCGAGGGCCGCAACACCGCCTACTGGTTTGCCCCCATCGTGGCCGACGCCGAAGCCGGGTTCGGCGGCCCGCTGAACGCCTACGAGCTGATGAAGGCCATGATCGAGGCGGGCGCCGCCGCCGTCCATTTTGAAGACCAGCTCTCTTCGGCCAAAAAGTGCGGCCACCTGGGCGGGAAAGTGATCGTGCCCACCCGCGAGTTCGTTGAGAAGCTCACCGCGGCGCGGCTGGCCGCTGACGTCTCCGGCGTGCCCACGATCCTCATGGCGCGCACGGACGCGAACAGCGCCGGCCTGCTCCTCTCCGACGCCGATCCCCGCGACCGCGCCTTCATCTATGGCGAGCGCAGCCCGGAAGGTTTCTTCCACTACCGCGGCGGCATGGACGCGGCCATCGCGCGCAGCTTGGCCTATGCGCCTTACGCCGACATGCTGTGGTGCGAAACCTCTTCGCCCGACCTCGACGAAGCGCGCCGCTTCGCCGCCGCTATCCATGCCAAGTTCCCCGGCAAGCTCCTGGCCTACAACTGCTCGCCCTCATTCAACTGGAAGAAGAAGCTGGACGACGCGGCGATTGCGGGCTTTCAGCAGGAGCTTGGCAGGATGGGCTACAAGTTCCAGTTCGTGACCCTGGCCGGCTTCCACGCGCTCAACATGAGCATGTTCCACCTCGCGCGGGGCTTCGCGCAGAGCGGCATGACCGCCTACACCAGGCTCCAGCAGGAAGAGTTCGCCGCGCAGGAGCTCGGCTACCGCGGCGTGACGCACCAGCGTTTTGTGGGCACCGGCTATTTCGATGAAGTCGCTCAGGTCGTTTCCGGCGGGAATTCTTCAACCACTGCGCTGGCCCACTCGACCGAAGCGGAGCAGTTCCATGGGCACGCCGCTCCGCTTCCTGTGGCGCCGCAGCCGGTCGGCGACTAGCATTTTCGCAGTGATTTCTGTGAAAGGAAGATCAGCTCTCTTCCACGCTCACCGGCACATCACCGCCTCTTCGCCTGGCAGCCTGTGAACGCGACTTCCATTTGGTAAGGACTTCCGCCGTAGGTGCCCTCCAGATTCAGCTTCTGGATCAACTGCAGCCCGTTCAATTCCTGGTAACTCATGCGCACCCGCAAGTGTGTCTCCTCGGCGGCGGATTGGCTCACATAGTCTGCTTGATAGGCGTTGATCAGAAAGCCCTTGGCGGTCCTCGTGAATTGCGGCCGGATGGAGCTGGTAAACTCCGCGGTTGTGACCTTCAGCTCGCTGATGGCAAAGTCCTTGCCCATGCTGGTCACGACGGCCGCGGTCCCTTCCATATACGAGAGGCGGTATTGAGCCCCCAGATCCTCCAGTTGGTAATCACTTTCAACTTCAGGGAATGGGGGACCAAGCATGAACGGATACCACGTCTGATAAAACCCGGTGATCATTTGGTCCATTCCGGCGAAAATCTGGCTGTGCGCTTTAGCCTCCGCATCGTTCTGGGCAGGGACGTCGTTATGCGTGACCTTCACGCTTCCATCCGGACCCATCGAAACCCCAAACTGAAGCTGTTTTAGCTTCCTCACCGCCTCGTCAGCTCCGGCCGGGTTCGTTTTCCGCTGCTCTGCCACCAGCGCATCCCAGTTCGGCGCCATACCGCATTGAAACTCGAGCAGACCCTCATTTCTCAACTGGTAGTAGGACCGCCGCGCCTGTCTCAGGATTTCTTTCTTGTCGGGACTCTGCGCGCCGGAGATACGCGGCAGAGCTGCACCGGCCGCGCAGCAGCAGATGAGCGCTGTAACCCAGAACTTGACCCTGCCATTCTTATTCATTTTTTCTCCAGTCTTCCGTGGCTTCCACCGCCGGGGCAGCCATCCGGGAACTATTTTGCCAAACCCGATGATTCCGGGGAGGGCGCGCTCACGCTCCCATGCCCCAAATGACACTCAGGAGCGCCCGGTCACTTGTAACTCACCACGATTTCGCCGTTTTCGATTCGCAGATCGGAGACTCCCGCCGGCAATCTGAACTTCTCGCTGTTCTCCGGAGAATCCATCAGTCGCCGCACCGCGTGTTCCAGCGCCGATCGCGGTAAGGAAAACGCGCCGATCGCGCCGCCCGTCGGCTCGAACTGCAGATAGCCCCCGGCGGCGCGCAGTTTCCCCTCGAGCCGCAGGCTCAAGTCCTTCCCATGGACATCGAAGACAACGTACGCGCGGACCTGGTCGCCAACCAGTTCGATTTTCACGTCGCGAACGCTCGAGCGCGCCTGCTCGACGCTCGGCTCGGCGCCGGCCGCGGCCGGATTCGCCGGGCCACCGCCAAGTTCGAGGTGCGTGGCGAGATACGAATTCAGCTCGGTCTCATCCAGCCGCAGCGTGGTGGGCGCGCCGGAGGCCACGCTCCGCCCGGCCTGCTCGATTTTCTCTTCGGCGCGCGCGGCAGCCTGGGGGCTCGTTTCCACCCGCGGAGGCGGCGCCTTGTGCAGCACAAGCAGCAGGGTG
>DASZZJ010000084.1:0-24296 GCA_035545075.1 Candidatus Acidiferrales bacterium | reverse complement strand
GACCCCGGCTCACGACCCCAATGATTTCGAACTGAGCCGCCGCCACAAGCTACCGGAAATCGATGTGATGACCGACGACGCCCACATGAGCGCGGCGGCTGGGGCCTACGCCGGGCTCGACCGCTTCGAAGCACGAAAGCGCGTCGTGGAGGACCTGAAGGCAGGGGGGTTGCTCGACAAGATTACGGCTCACACTTATTCGGTCGGGACTTGCGAGCGGTGCAAGACCGTGGTCGAGCCGCGCGCTTCCACGCAGTGGTTCTGCAAAATGAAGGAGCTTGCGGAACCGGCCATCTCGGCTGTGGAGTCCGGTGAGGTCGAGATCATCCCGGCGAACTGGCGCGAGGTCTATTTCAACTGGATGCGGAACATCCGCGACTGGTGCATCTCCCGCCAGCTCTGGTGGGGCCACCGCATCCCGGCCTGGCATTGCGCCGATTGCAAAGGCATTACGGTGTCGCGGGAAACGCCGGCGAAGTGCGTTAAGTGCGGCTCGGCGAAAATCGTGCAGGACCCCGACGTTCTCGATACCTGGTTCAGCTCGGCGTTGTGGCCATTCTCGACGCTCGGCTGGCCGGAAGACACGCCGGACCTGCGCCGGTACTATCCGACGAGCGTCCTGATTACCGGGTACGAAATCCTCTTCTTCTGGGTCGCGCGCATGATCATGATGGGAATTCACTTCACGGGGAGGATCCCCTTTCGGCAGGTCTATCTGCACTCGATCGTGCGCAACGCCGAAGGCCAGAAAATGTCGAAGTCCAAGGGGACCGGCATCGACCCGATCGAGGTGAACCAGAAGTACGGCACGGACGCCATGCGCTTCACGCTGGCGGCCATGGCCGCGCCGGGCGGGGACCTGATTTGGACCGAGGATCGCATCCTGAGCGCAAGGAACTTTGCAAATAAGATCTGGAACGCGGCGCGGTTCCTGTTCGTGAATCTCGACAAGTTCGAGCAAGCGGGAGCAAAGATCGAAGATCTGGCCGCGCCGGAGATTCGCGCGGGCGCGCCTTACGGGAGCGATGGCCAGATCGCCCTGGCCGATGCGTGGGTCTTCTCACGCTTCGCGCGCACGATCGAACTGGTGAACGCGGCGTTGACGAACTACCGCTTCCATGAAGCCGCTCAGGCCGTATATCAGTTTTTCTGGGACGATTTTTGCGACTGGTACATTGAATGGGTAAAGCCGGAATTGACGGGAGCGGACCGGATACGCGCGACGGTAGCCTGGAAGAACTTGTTCGCGGCGTTTGACGCAGCACTGCGCCTCCTGCACCCGTTTATGCCGTTCCTGACCGAAGAGCTTTGGCATCAGCTGCCGCAGCGCGCGGAAGGGAAATCCATTGCGCTCGAAAGATTCCCGGAGGCCAAGCGGGAGTGGCTCCAGCCGGAAGTCGAAACGCAGGTTGAACTCCTGCAAAGAGGCATTGGAGAGCTGCGCAACATCCGCGCGGACATGAAGCTCGACCCGAAGAAGAAGATTGCGGCGGAGTTCTCTAGCCCCGACCCGGCGATCCGGGACCTGGTTGAACGCAACGCCGGCGCATTCTTGCGGCTGGCGAGTCTATCGGGTTTGCGGATTACGACGGATAAACTTCCAACGGCGGGCGGCACGGTTCGCTCGACGGCACAGTTCGACGTGCGGGTGGCGTTTGCAGAAGGGGTTGACATCGCCGCAGAGGTCGGAAAACTCCGAAAAGAGGTCGAGCGCCTGGAAAAGGATATCGCATCGAAGGAGCGGCGGCTTGCGGATGAAGACTTTCGAAGCAAGGCCCCCGGACAAATCGTTAAGGGCTTGGAAGCGACCCTGGCCGAACGGCGGGTCGAATACGGCAAGCTAAGCGGCCGGCTGTCTCAGCTCGAGCGGGGCGTCTGAGCAAGCAACGGCTTCAGCCTGTGCCCAACGCCGTATCCAGGAGCACAAACCAGAGTCATCGCGATGCCCATGAACTGGAACTCCGAAGCCATTACATCTTTGGTGCGCGCCGCGTTGGCCGAAGATATCGGCCCAGGCGATGCCACGACCGCGGCCACCATCCCCGAAGGGGCGATGGCAAATGCCCGCATCGTCGCGCGGGAGCCGCTCGTCTGTGCGGGGCTTCCACTGGCGGAGCGCGTTTTTCGCGAGCTGGATCCGTCGTGTAGGCTCGAGCTTCTCTGCAAGGATGGCGAAACCGTGCCGGCCGGCGGGGACCTCCTGCGCATCAGCGGCAGCGCCCCGGCAATCCTGGCGGCTGAACGCACCGCGTTGAACTTCCTTGCGCACCTCTCCGGCATCGCAACGATGACCAGCCAATTCGTGAAGAAGCTCGCCGGCACTCGCGCAAAGATCCGCGATACGCGGAAGACAACGCCGTTGCTGCGCACCCTTGAGAAATATGCTGTGCGGATGGGCGGCGGCGAAAACCACCGCTTCGGCCTCTACGACGCAATTCTCCTGAAAGAAAACCACATCTCCTTGTCGGGAGGCGTGGAGGTAGCTCTTAAGAAAGCTCGCGCGCACTCGGCTTCCCTTCCCATCCAAGTGGAAGTCCGGAATCGTGCGGAGCTGGGCGAAGCGCTCGCTGCCGGCGCGGATGCCGTCCTGCTGGACAACATGACGGTCGAAGAAGCCGCGCTGTGTGTCTCCCTGGTGCGGCGGGTGCGGCCTCAGTGCATCGTCGAGATTTCGGGGGGCATCACTCTCTCAAATGCCCGCGCCTATGCCGAGACCGGCGCGGACTATCTCTCCTCCGGCGCGGTGACCCATTCGGCGCCCGCCGCCGACCTAAGCCTGCTTGTCGAAACCATCCGGTGAACGTAAGCTACTCGCCTCCGGCGGCGCCAGAATCCGGACGCCCCGGTCGCCACCGACGCATGCCAAAACCTCCGAGTCTCCCGGGCACGACCGACCGGCGCATCGCCTCTCTCCTTACGCTGCTGGCGGACAACGCCACCATCATCATCAGCGGCCCGCGCATCGCCAAGGAAATCGGCGTTTCTCGCTCAACCGTCTGGCGCTGGGTCGAACGCCTGCGCGAGTTGGGCGTTCGCGTGAAGGGAGAGCCTCGCTCGGGCTACTTCCTTGAAACCGTGCCGGATATCCTCACCCCGGACATGGTTCGCCGCGGCCTGCGCGGCAATCTATTCTCAAAATCCATCCACCATTTTTTCAAGACGGACTCGACGAATCGAGTTGCCCTGGAACTCGGCCACGCCGGCGAGCCGGAAGGCGCCGTCGTCCTCGCGGAGGAACAGACCGCCGGCCGGGGCCGCGCGGGACGCCGCTGGCACTCCGAGCGAGCCGCCGGCATCTATTTGACCCTATTGCTGCGGCCGCGCCTTTCGCCCGTGCAAGCGCCCCTTCTTCCGCTCCTTGCGGGTCTCTCCGCTCGCGCGGCCATTGAAGCCCAGACCGGAGTCGCGCCGGATCTGAAGTGGCCCAATGATCTCCTTCTCGGCGGGCGCAAGATCGGCGGCATCCTGACGGAAATGCATGCCGAGCCGGGCGTGGTGCGCTTCGTCATCATCGGGATCGGCCTGAATGTAAATCAAACAAAGTTCCCGGAGGAACTGGCGCAGGTTGCCACCTCCCTGCGCGCGGAGACCGGCCGGCGGGAGTCCCGCCTCGAGTTGCTCGTTCGGTTGCTGCGACAATTCGAGACGGACTACAATCGTTTCCTGCGGGAAGGACCGGGCTGGATCGTCGAAAGCTTCTCCGCGGCTTCGAGTTTTGCGCAAGGCAAGCCGGTTCGTGTGACCGACGGCCGCGAAAGCTTTACGGGGACGACAGCAGGGTTGACCCCGGAGGGACTTCTTCGGGTGAAGCGGACCGACGGCCAGATCACCGCCGTCCTGTCCGGTGACGTTGTGGAGGCCCGTTAGATGCTCTTGGCGCTCGATGTCGGCAACACGAACACGGTCCTCGGAGTCTTCCGCGGGGCAGAGCTGGCAGCCAACTGGCGGCTGACGACCGCGCGAGATCAGACCATCGACGAGTACGGTATCCTCACGCGGAACCTCTTTACCCTGGCGGGACTCGAGCCGCGCGAAATCGGCGGAGTCATCATCAGTTCGGTCGTGCCGCCGCTGAATGGGAGGCTCGCAGGAATGGCCGAGCGGTATTTCGGCCATAACGCCCTCTTCGTCGAACCGGGAGTCAAGACCGGGATGCCGGTGCACTACGACAATCCGTCCGAAGTGGGCGCCGACCGTATCGTGAACAGCGTCGCGGCATTCGAGAAATACGGAGGGCCGTGCATTGTGGTGGACTTCGGGACGGCGATCAATTTCGATGCCGTCTCCGCCCGCGGAGAGTATCTGGGCGGTGTACTGGCGCCGGGGATCGGAATTGCCGCCGATGCTCTTTTCGCGCGGGCGGCACGCCTTTTTCGCGTCGAGGTTCGGGACCCGGGAAAAATCATCGGTACGAACACGGCGGCCTCCATGCAGGCGGGCCTCTTCTATGGCTTCACGGATTTGGTGGATGGCATCCTCGAACGGATGAAGCGCGTCATGGGTCCCGAAACGAAAGTGATCGCGACGGGCGGCCACGCACCCCTGATCGCCGGCGCCTCCAAGCACATCCAGCATACGGATGAGTACCTCACTCTGGAAGGCCTGCGCCTCATCTGGGAAAGGAATCAGCCCGCACCGCGCGAGATCCGCGCCGCGTCACCGCCGGTAAACAAGGCCGCCGCAAAGGCGAAGAGATCCCAACGCTGATCGAGCCCGCATGGAAGGCTGGAACTACTTCAGTTACTACAGTGAAATTGAAGAATACTTCTGGAAGAAGCGCGGCGCTCACCTGCTCGTCTCCCCGCTGGATTGGGCGATTATGGAGACTTGGCAGAAGGCCGATATCCCGCTCTCTGCCGTCCTGAAAGGCATCGATCGCGCCTTTGAAACCTATCAACGCTCGCGGCGCGGTGCGGGCCGCCCGCTGAAGAGCCTCGCTTACTGCACGGACGCCGTCATCGAAGCCGCCGAGGAAGAAAAAGAAGCGGCTGCCGGGGCCGCCACAGCGAAGAAGTGGAATGCAGCCGGTGAAGAGACTTTTTCACGCCAAGCAGTTCGCACCTACGTGGCGCGAAACCTCGAGCAATTGCGCAGAGCAGCGGAGCGGCTTCCAGCGACGGCAACCGAACTCCGCTCCCGAATCGCGGAAATCGCCCGCTCGCTCGAAGACGCCCTGCCTTTGCTGGAATCACCCGGGACGCTGGATCTTGAGGATTTCGAGCGCCGGATGACTGTTCTCGACGACAAACTGCACGCAGAGCTCACGGCTCGGGCTGACACGGAATTGATGCTCGGCATCCGGCGCGAGCTCGACCGTCAGCTTTCTGCTTACCGGAGCCGGATGACCGCTGAACAGCTCGCCGAGGTAGATCGGCAGTTCATTCGCAAGCGCCTGCTCGAAGAGTTCTTCATGCCCCGCATGAGCCTCTACTACTTTTCCTGATCGAAAGGCGAGGCCCGCACCCTTCCCTTTCCCGTTGAGGTGTCGCAGAATGAGGCCGCTTTCCTATGCCTGAAGAGTTGCGTTTTCCGGTTGAGAAACTTGTCTACGGCGGCGAAGGCCTGGGCCATGCCGGCGGGCACACGGTCTTTGTGCCGTACGTGTTGCCCGGCGAAGAGGTGCGCGCGGAGCCCGTTTCCCCGACCAAGAAACTCATTCGTGCGCGTCTCGTCGAGGTGCTCAACCCATCCAGCGAACGCGTGGCGCCGGCCTGTCCGCACTTCGGCACGTGCGGCGGCTGCCACTACCAGCACCTCGGATACGAATCGCAGCAGCGCTTCAAGGCGGAGATTCTCCGTGAAACGCTCTCGCGCCTCGGGGGAATCCGCTGGGACGGCCCGATCACGGAACACGCTTCTCCGCCTTTCGGCTACCGCAACCGCGCGCAATGGGCAGTGACAAATGGGCCGAAGCCCACACTCGGTTACTTTCTTCCCGGCAGTTCGACCGTGTGCGAAATCAAGGAATGTCCCGTCCTCTCGCCCGGGCTTGCGGAGGTTTATGGCCAGCTCCGCTCGCTTGTGGAATCCGGAACTTTGCACAGCGGAATCAAGGGTATCGAGGCCTGTGCGGACTCGAGTGACCGGAAAATCTCTCTCAACATCTCTTTCGACAGGTTCGCGAAGCCCGCCGGCGAACTGGCCTCGATTCTCCAGCGGGCGATTCCGCACCTCGAAACTCTTCTTCTGCACGAGGAGTCCAGCCGGAAGTTTGAGCTTTTCGGGACCGGTTTCCTCCAGTACGAAGTTGGCGAATTCCGCTACCGCGTGAGCCATCTGTCGTTCTTCCAGGTCAACCGCTTTCTCACCGCCGATCTGCTGGAGACGGTGACGCGGGGGGCGCAGGGAAATTTCGCGCTGGACCTTTACGCGGGAGTGGGCCTTTTTTCGGTCCCCCTGGCGCGTAAGTTTGAAAAAGTCGTCAGCGTGGATGCCAATCTCGCCAGCACGCGCGACCTCCGGGCGAACGCCGAGGCCGCTGAAGTGAAGATTCAGTGGCACCACGAACAGGTGGATGCGTTTCTGCGCCGGCCGCACACGCGGCCCGACTTGGTCGTTCTCGATCCTCCGCGTGCCGGCCTCGGATCAAAAGTTGCCGGCAGCCTGGTGCAACTCGGCGCTCCGGAGATTGTCTATCTTTCCTGCGACCCTGCGACTCTTGCGCGAGACCTCGCCATCCTGACCGCGTCTCCGGAGAGTGAAGCCGCAAGCGGGAAGAATCGCGCGCGCTACGAAATCGCGGAAATGCACCTCTTCGACCTCTTTCCGCAAACCTTTCATATCGAGACCCTTGTCCGCCTGAGGCGCGCGGGGTGAAGCTTCCCGCCGCCGCGCTCGCCGCTTCGTTTGCCGGCGGTATCGTGCTCGGAAGCCAGCACTTCTTCCTTTCGCGTTTCGGTGCCGCTTCGGGCCTTTTCATCTTGTTTCTAATAACGCTCTGCGCCCTTTTGACCGGCCTCGCTCTCACCTGGAGGAATGCATTGCGCTCGGCCGGTTTGCTCGCCCTGTTTTCGTGGGTCCTGCTCGGTGCAGTCGCTGCTTCCGTGTCTCATCAGCCGTTGCCTGAAGGGCATCTCCTCTCTTTATTGAAATCGAAGCGTCTCGAACTATCGTCGCCTCTCCGCTGGCATGGCCGTCTTCGAGAGGAGCCCCGGCGCCTTGCCTGGGGTTACGGAATGGATGTGGACCTCAAACAGGTCGAATTTCGGGGCGCTCTTATCCCACTGACAGGCGGGTTGCGACTTACATCAGTTGCCGAGGGCCCGGATGCGCCGCCACTCCCCGCTCTGCACGCGGGCGACGAAGTCGCCGTTATTGCCAGGGCCCGGCTGCCTTCGGTTTTTCGCGACGACGGAGCTTTCGACCGGCGCAGCTATCTCGCGGAACAGGGCATTCATGCGATCGCCACTTTGCGGGCGGCTGAGCTGTTGGAACGCGGCCCGCCCGCGCCGCCATCCGCGCGTTACCTCCTCGCACGGCTTCGGGGACATCTGCGGGACACGCTCGATACACTAATCCCCGCTTCTCCTGAAAGAGCAGCGATTCTCCGCGCCATGCTGCTCGGGGACCGCAGCTTTGTGGACCGCGACGCATCCAGGAATTTCCAGCTCACCGGGACGTATCATGTCCTTGTCGTTGCGGGTCTCCATGTAACGGCCATCGCCGTATTTCTCTTCTGGGGCGCGCGTCTCCTGCGACTGCCGCGGGTTCTGGCGTCCCTCGCGATCCTGGCTGCTCTCGCCGCCTACGTGGGCATCGTCGAGCAGCGCCCGCCGGTGGTCCGCGCCGCGTTGATGGCCGGCGTCGTGGTTCTCGGCCGTCTCCTCTTTCGCCGGCTGGACCTGCTCAATTCCGCCGCTCTGGCTGCGCTGCTGATTCTTTTCTTCAGGCCCCTCGCGCTCTTTGATCCAAGCTTTCAACTGTCCTTCCTCGCGATGGCCTGCATCGGCGGCATTGCGGCTCCGTGGCTGGAACGAACCGCGGAGCCCTATGTCCGAGCCCTGCGGGGTTGGCGCGACGTTACACGCGATCTCTCGCATGAACCGCGCCAGGCTCAATACCGGATCGATTTGCGCGCAGCAGCATCCTGGCTGGCAGTGCGATTTCCGCCAGAGAAGACCCGTCTGGCCGAGAACGCGGCGGTCGGGCTGCTCTCTTTTTCATTCCGGGTGTGGGAAATATTTGTTCTCTCTCTTGTCTTACAGATCGGGATGTTGCCGATGATGGCGCAGCAGTTTCATCGCGTGACGCTCGCCGGGCCATTCTCCAACCTCTTCGCCGTTCCACTCACGGCCATCCTCGTGCCCCTTGGGTTTCTGACGCTGGGCGCAGCACTGGTTCTGCGTCCCATCGCCGTGTTCCTCGCCCATCCCCTCGCCTGGCTAACCGCACTGCTTCTTCGGGTCGTCTCCTGGTTCGCGCATTTTCCTCGCTGGAGCTACCGGATTCCCGGTCCTCCGCTGGCACTGGTCATTCTCTTCCTCGCCCTGCTCTTCGTTCTCGCGGCCACCATCCGGCTGCGATCGCGATGGGCGCCTCTTGCAGCCGCCGCTCTCCTCGCTTGCGCAGTCGTCATTTCGGTCCATCCCTTCGCGCCGCGGACGGTTCCCGGCAAGCTGGAGCTGACTGCGCTGGATGTCGGCCAGGGCGATTCCCTGCTACTTGTTTCGCCGCTGGGGAGGACGATGTTGATTGATTCCGGCGGCGCCTTCACCGGGTTTCGGCCCGGCGAGACTCACGCCGGACCGGACCCGGGCGAGGACGCTGTTTCTCCTTATCTCTGGTCACGCGGCTTCCAGCGGCTGGACATCGTGGCGCTCACGCACGCTCACCAGGATCACATCGGCGGGCTCACCGCCATTCTCGAAAACTTCCGCGTCGGCCGCCTGTGGATCGGCCGTGAAGTGTCTTCCTTGTCTCAGGCCGCGCTGGAGGCCCTGGCCCGGAGCAGGCATATTCCGATCGAGCACGAGCGCCGCGGCCAGACCACAGACTGGGACTCCGTCCATCTGCAGGTCCTGTGGCCGGACATCGCTCCTGAAGAGACGGCAGCTCCCCCCAAGAACAACGATTCGCTGGTCCTGCGCCTCGCTTACGGGAAGCGCATCTTTCTGCTGGCAGGCGATGCCGAGAAGCAGGCCGAGCGTGAGATTGCTGCGGAGTCTCCCGGGGATGCGCTGCGCGCCGACGTGCTGAAAGTCGGCCACCACGGAAGCAAGAACTCGACCATGGAAGAATTCCTCGGCCGCGTAAAGCCCCAAATCGCGCTCATTTCGGCGGGAGAAGAAAATCCCTATGGCCATCCGAGCAGGGAAGTCTTGGAGCGCCTCGAACGTGCAGGCGTGCGCGTGCTTCGCACGGACCGTGATGGCGCCATTCACGTCCTGACGGATGGGGAGGATCTGGAGATCTCTTGTTTCACGCCTTGCCCGCAGACTGCGCCCGAATCCCCCTCACGCCAGGCGGAAGGCCCAGATGAGCACCAGCAGCCCCAGAATAAATAAGAAACCAACGGTCGCGCGGTATTCGCGGTTTTTCCTGTACTGGCTCCAAGAGAAAGTTTCGCTTCCGGCGCTCCTCGGGCTCGGAGTTAGACTGGGGAAAAAAATCGGCACGGCGCGCGCGTACTCTTCAAAAACGGAGCCGAATCGCCGGCGCAGCTCCTCCTCTTCGCGGCGCATCACGGCCACGTAAAACACGGTAAAGTATCCGATACTCAGGACGGCGGAAATCCAGGAGTATGCCGCGAGTGCGAGTCCCGCCATCAGGAAGCCGCTTCCCAGGTACAGTGGGTTTCGTGTGTAGGCGTAAGGTCCCGCGATGGCCAGCGTCTCCTGTTTGCGCAGATAGCCAGCGGCGGATGCTCGAATACACAATCCGATGCCTCCGATCAACGCTCCAAGGATGATCACCAGCGGGATAGGCCTGGCAAACCAGAAGACAGCGAGCGCCGTTGGGTAGGCCAGCCTCACCCGGAGGCGAGTGAAGAAATCCGGCCCCAGGCTCATTGCTGAGCCTCGAGGCGGCATCTCACGGCATGGGCTACTGCTTCTACGGTGATCCCAAGCATGGCTGTATCGATCGAGTTTCTCCTTGTATGGTCTCTCCGGGCATCCGGGCTTCGTAGCACGATATCGGCGCTGCGATAGGGCCCGTTGCGCGCCGGATCGGTCGGCCCAAACAGCGCGACCACCCGAGTCCCCAACGCGACAGCCAGATGCAGAGGACCGGTGTCGCCGCCCACGACGAGTTCTGCATCGCGTAGCAGTGCCATCAAGGGACCGAGTGGGCTGCTATCCAAGATTATATCCGCCGCTCCACTGGCAGCGCCCACCGCCCTCGCCAGTTCTTCTTCTCCCGGACCGTAATTTACGACGCAGCGCAGCCCAAATTCGTTGCGCATCCGCAGGCTGAGTTTCCCGAAACGCTCCGCCGGCCAACATTTCGACCGCCACCCTCCGCCGGGACAGAGCACGCAGTACCGATGGAGGCCAGAATGTCGTCGCACCTCCTTCGACTGCGCTGCTTCTTCCGCTGTGATGCGCAGTTCGAAGGGCGCGACGCCGCTTTGCGCGCCCGCCTGGACCGAGAGTTCCCCATTCTGATCGGCAATATGCTCCTCCTGCGCGCGCACCCTCTCGTTGTAAAGCATCGGCACACCGAACTCGCGAATCGTTTTCGAATCGAACCCGATCCGCCGCCGAACCCCGCCGAGATAAGGGAAAAACGCTGTCTTCCATAATCCCTGATAGTCGATCGCTGCTCGCCAGGTTTCCTTTCGGATTCCTCTGATGGTCGACCGCACGGACCGCCACGAGCGCGCGTCCACGGTCCAGATGTTTGTTGCCAGATCGCTGCGCTCGACAAGCGGGCGCCACCGTTCGTCGGTGATCCATACGATTGCGGCGCCGGGGAAACTTTCCCGCAGGCCGGCCACGGCGGGAAATGTATGCACGATGTCGCCGAGCGAGCCCAGTCGTAGAACGAGGAACCGGGGTTCAGCCATGTGTGGCTCTGCGGATTTTTTCGAGTAGCGCGCGCGTCGAGTGGACCTTCTTATCGCCGACGATGGCGACGCGCGCTCCCAGCCGGGCCGCCGTCTCGCGCTCCGGCACAGTATCCTCCGTGTAATCGGTTCCCTTCGCGTGCACATCCGGCCGCAGCTCGGCTAAGAGTTTCTCGGCGTTCGGCTCGGGAAAAATCACCACATAGTCCACAACCCGCAATGCAGCGACCAATTCCGCGCGCTCCGCTTCGAGGAGGATCGGCCGGCCCGGCCCTTTCAGCAGGCGCACGCTCGCATCGGCATTCACGCCGACGACGAGTACGTCACCCTCGCGCTTGGCTCCTTCGAGGTAGCGGGCGTGCCCCACGTGGAGGATATCGAAGCACCCGTTTGCCAGGACAATCCGCTCCCCCCGGCCGCGGTGCGCCGACAGGCGCTGCAGCAGTTCTTTCCGACGGAGGACTTTTTCCGCTGCCCTGGGCATCTTTCAAGAACCCGTTATTCCCCGCCGAATCGCCGCCTGCAATTCCTGCCGGGGCGCAGTGGCCGTTCCGCGCTTCATCACCACCAGGCCTGCCGCGATGCTGGCGAGATGCGCCGCCTCGAGCGCGCCGGCGCCGCTCGCAAGAGCCAGCGTAAAAGCGGCCAGCACCGTATCGCCTGCTCCCGTCACGTCCACCGCCTGATCGCTCCCGTGAATGGCAATGTGCTCGGTGACCTTTCCTTCTTCGAACAGGGCCATGCCGTCGCGACCGCGCGTCACCAGGAGGGATTGCAATTTCAGATCCTGCAGCGTTTCCCGGCCGCAGCGCTCGAGCTCGGCCAAGTTTCGTCCAATGCTGGTGTGATGCAGCGCCTCGAGTTCCGCCTCATTCGGCGTTGCCGCAAGGATCCCCACGCCGGCGTAGGCCCTCAGGTTGTATCGAGCGTCCAGCGTTGTGATGAATTTGCGTTTGGATTTGTGCAGCGCGTCAAGCACCGCTTGGGGTTTCGCCACGCCCAATGCGTAATCCGAAATCGCCAGCGCATCCGCGGCGCGCAGCCGCTCGCGCAGCTTTTGGTCGATTTTCCTTCGGGCTCCCTCTGGTAACTCACTTTGCGGCTCGCGATCCACGCGCAATACCTGTTGAGGTTTCGTGTGCGGCCACCCGGCTAGAAATCTCGCTTTCACCGGCGTGGTCCAGCCTCTGACGCGCACGATGCCCGAGACGTCCACCCGCTTCCCTCGGAAGTACTCGATGAGCGCATCTCCGGCCGCGTCGTCGCCGACAGCGCTCACCGGGTACACCCTGGCTCCCAGGTCGGCCAGGTTATTGGCTGCATTTGCACCGCCTCCGGGGACGAGCTGTGTCTCCCTGTGCCGCAGGATCAGCACGGGCGCTTCCCGCGAGACGCGCGCAATTTCCCCGAACTGAAATTCGTCCGCGACCCAATCTCCGAAGGAAACAACCCTCTTTGTGGGGAAGCGCTCAAGAAAATCGGAAAGGGTCGAATAGTCGATCGCCGCCGCAGCCATCGGCGCCGCCTTCCGCTTGTTTTTCATCGAGTGTGCCTCAATCCCTCACCATCGCGCGCCGTGTCGGCGGCACGCGCCCTTCATGCACTTCCCTTGCTCCCGGCCGCCAGTTTCCGGTCGATCGCGCCAAGGAACTCGCTTTCCAGATCGGGGGCCATCTCAATCACACAGACATATACGGGAATCGTGGAAAAACGCAAATCTCCCAGATTCCAGACGTCTTTCTCCGTCGTGACGAACGCGCTCGCTCCCGCCTTGCCGGCCGCTTCCTCCAGGGAACGAACGTCCCGTTGAGAGTAACGATGATGGTCGCGGAATTGCCGATTCCCGGCGACACGCAGACGCCAGCGCTGCAAATCAGAAAAGAATGCCTCCGGATTTCCGATCCCGCAAAACGCGAAGAAGGGTCCGGCGCCGATTTCGGTGAGGTTTTGAGGATCCGTCTGGCTGGGGAACGGGCGAAATCCCAGCAACCGCGTGCCGGCGTTGAAAACTGGACAACTGCGGGAGCCACGCGCAGCAGGGCGCCCGGAAGAATTCTGGCGCGTCATCACCACAATATCCGCTCGATTCAAGGCAGAGAGCGGCTCCCGGAGACGGCCGGCCGGAAGGACCGCTTCCATTCCCAATGGGCGCGTGGCATCAACGAGAACGATATCCACGTCCCGCGCGAGCGAAAGATGCTGGAACCCGTCATCCAGCAGAAATACATCGACGCCTTGCTCTTCCAGGCGCTTCCCCTCGGCAAATCGATCCCTCCCGATTCCAAAGACGACGCGGCCATCCAACCGGCTCCGCAGGAGCGCAACCTCGTCGCTCGTTCCTCCGCTTCCCTTATAACCACGAGAAAGAATGGCGACACGCTTTCCTTTTTTCAGTAATTTCTCCGCCAGCCACAAAATCATCGGGGTTTTCCCGGTTCCCCCGACGGTCAAGTTGCCGACGCTGATGACGGCGCCGCGGAGCTTTCTGCGCTTGATCCAGCCCTTCGCGTAAAGCGCCGCGCGGAACCGGGCGAATAACCCGTACGCGGCCGAAAACGGCCACAGCAGCACGCGCTGGAAGGGCGCTGGATTCATTCCGGGTTTCCTTCCAGGTGGCCGGCGATCTCCGCCACGGCCCGTGCTGTTGCACCGCGGCTTTGTTCAACAAGCTGCTGCGCCCTTCTTCCCATCTCCTGCATGCGCGCGGGGTTTTTCAGCAGATCGATCCACGCCACGGCGACGTCTTCGGGGCTCTCCGCGCGAATGGCCGCCCCGGCTTGCAGGAAGCGTGCCGTCATTTCTGCGAAATTCTCCGTGTGCGGGCCAAAGATGGGAATCTTGCCGAACGCGGCGGCCTCCAGGATGTTATGGCCTCCGGAGGGAACCAGCGAACCGCCCACGAACACCACATCCGCGACGCCATAGAGCGACGCAAGCTCGCCGATGCTGTCCAACAGAAACACCGTGACATCCTCCGGAATGCCCGCCGCCGCGGAAGATGCGGGAGCTCCCTGTCCGTTCGGCCCGGGAATGGGCAACGCCGAGCGGCGCACAAATTTGCGGTGCGATTCATCGATAAATTCCGCGGCCTCCTCGAATCGCTCCGGCTTGCGCGGCGCCAGCACCAGTAGAGCGCGGGAGTGCTCTCCCTGCGCCGTTCCGAAAGCAATCAGGGCAAGCGGCTCCTCGTTCGCGACCACGCTGCCGGCGACGACAAGCGGGCGGCGCCCGCGCCTGTTCACTTCCTTTTCCAGCCAGACCGAGAGTGCCGTCGGCGGAGGCAGCTCCAGATCGTATTTCAGATTGCCGCTGACCGTAACACGGCCCGCGGGCGCGCCCAGCGCGCGGAGCCGCGCGGCGTCCTCTTCCGTTTGCATGAGGAATGCGGCAGGACCCGAGAGCACACGCGCAAAAAATCCCCGCAATACAAAGCCAAGCGCGCCAAGCCATCGCTCCTCCCGCGCAAACGAGCGTGCCGATAGCCTCCCGCTGACGTACAGGACAGGCACCTTTCGCCGCGCCGCTTCGCGCAGGAAGTTCGGCCAAATCTCGGTCTCCAGGATCACGACCAACTGAGGTTGCACAGCGCGAAAAGCCCGCCGCACGGCGAAGCCCCAATCCAGCGGGAAATACACGACGGCATCAGCGAATGGCATGCGCGCTTGGGCCACCGCATGCCCCGTCATCGTCGTGGTCGAAACGATCAGCGGACGGCTCGGATAGCGCTCCTTCAGTTGCCGCGCCAGGCTTACCCCGGAGAGTGCCTCACCGACCGAAACGGCGTGCAGCCATATGGCCCCGGGACGATCCGCCGGAAGTTTCGCGAGATCGGGATAGGAGAACCCAAGCCTCTGCCCCAGATTCGAAAGATACTTGCCGTGCCTGAGGGCCTGCACGAGCCAATACGGAAGAAACAACAGCACCGCCGCCGCAGTCAAAGCACTATAAAGAAAGTACAAGCGCGAGCCTCGATCCTCTCGCCGCCGTCCCCAAAATGGGCGGCTGCACCGCGAACCCCGGCAACCCCTCGCTTCCCCACGGAATCGAGGCGTTGGTAACCAAGAACCGATATTATAGACCGATGCGCGAACGAACCGCCCTCCTCCTCGGAACGATTCTTGCCGGGGCCGTTCTGGGCATCGGCGCCGGCCAGCCGGGCTCCCAGGTCGCTTCTGCGCCTGCTTCCGAATCGCACGACGGCATCACGATCACCGCCCAGCCGTGGACTGAGCCCACAAGCTACAGAGCAAAATTCCCGAAGAAAAATCCGCTCTCGGGGGGGATCGTCGCCATCCACATCACCATCCTGAACGATTCGGCCGAAACGCTCCGCGTGAACCTCGATCGCATACGATTGGTTGTCACCCTCGGAGAAGACTCTCGGCAGAATCTGCCGCCGCTCTCCTCCGAGGATGTCGCCGATGTGGTCTTGAGGAGCAAGCCGCGCGACACCACGCGGTCGCGTGCCCGGATCCCCATCCCCATGGGAAAATCCAAGGCGTCTCGGAACAAAGAATGGATGGAATTCGAACAGGCCGCGCGTGACGCCGGAGTTCCAAGCAGCGTAATCGCGGGGCAGAGTAAATTGCAGGGTCTCCTCTACTTCGATCTCGCCAATCAGTTCGACCTGGTTCGCACAGCCCGCCTTTACGTTCCCGAAGTTACCGTTCTCGAAAAGGGCAAATCCCTGCTCTATTTCGAGATCGACCTCGCGAAGTCCGCGGCGATGTGACCCTGGTGCGGCATTCCTGCCGCCGGACGTCGAGCAAAGTGGACAGACTTTTTTCGCGCAATCCATGCTGCCCGCGATTTGCCGCACTGATTTTCATCCGCTAACATGACATGGCACACCCTGCGCTCAGACCTGGTCACGAATGAACAGTATTCTCGATGATCTGAATCCGGAGCAACGCCTCGCTGCCGAAACCACGGACGGACCCCTCTTGATCCTCGCCGGCGCCGGCACGGGCAAGACCCTCGCGATCACCTGCCGCATGGCCAACCTCATCTCTCTCGGCGTCCCGCCGGACGCCATTCTAGCCGTAACATTTACCAACAAGGCCGCGGAACAGATGCAGGAACGGCTCTCCCGTCTGCTGCTGAAATCCGGCTTGCCGCCGGCCGCGCCCTGGATTTCGACTTTCCACTCGCTCTGCGCCCGGCTCCTGCGCCGGGAAGCCTCTGCCGCTGGTCTGCCCCGGGACTTTTCCATTTTCGACGAGGAAGACCAATTGTCGGCCATCAAGCTGATTTTGAAGAATCTCGGCCTCACCGAGGAGAAAATCCCGCCGCGCAGCACCTTGAGCCGCATCAGCTACGCCAAGAATCACGGACAAACATCGGAATCGCTGCGCGCAGAAGCCGCGAGTGAAGAAGCCCGCACCCTCGTGCGCATCTTCGACGCTTATCAGGAGCTGTTGAAGCAAAGCAGCGCCCTCGATTTCGACGATCTCTTGCTGCGTGGCGTGCGGCTCTTGCGCGAAGCTCCGGCGGTCAGGCAGGGTTGGCGGGCGCGTTTCCGCTATATCCACGTGGACGAATATCAAGACACGAATAGCGTACAGTACGATTTGCTGCGCCAGTTGTGCGGCCCCGCCCAAAACCTCTGCGTTGTGGGCGACGAAGACCAGGCCATTTACCGCTGGCGGGGCGCCGATGTCGGCATCCTGCTGCGCTTCACGCAGGACTTTCCAAAGGCTCGGCAGGTACGCCTGGAGCGCAACTACCGCTCGACGCAGACCATCCTTGACGCAGCGAGCGCGGTCGTCGCGCACAATTCCCGGCGTCTTGGAAAGTCTCTCGCTTCCGAACAGGGCGCCGGGGCGCATCTCCGTTATTACGAGGCGCGCGACGCACAAGCGGAGGCTGCCTTCGTGGCCGGCGAAGTCACGCAGCATCTTCGGGACGACTCCGCGCAGACTTGTGCCGTCCTCTACCGGACGAACGCTCAATCGCGGGCGTTTGAAGAAGAGTTTCGCCGGCTCGGCGTCCGTTTTGGGCTCGTGGGCGGATTCAGCTTTTATAGCCGCGCCGAAGTGAAGGATGCGCTCGCCTACGCACGCCTCGCTTTACATCCCGGCGACGATATTGCTCTTCTGCGCGTCTTGAACGTGCCGCCCCGCGGCATCGGCAAAGCGGCCCTTGAGCAGCTCCGCCAAGCGGCGCAGCGTGACGGTGTGCCTCTCTGGGAAGCGCTGGAACTCCTGATTGCAAGCGCCGGTGCCCCCCGCGGCGCGGCCCCCTTACGCGCTTTTCGGGAATTAATCATTGAGCTCCAAGACGATCTTGCGCACAGTGAACCCGCCGAGTTTCTCCATCGCGTGCTCGATAAAACCGGCTACCTCGATATGCTCCGTGAGAAAGACACTCCCGAAAACATCTCCCGCGGGGAAAACCTCGAGGAACTCCTCCGCGCCGTGGCGGAGAGCTCTGACGCCGGGGAGACCTTTGCCGATTTCCTGGATCGGGCTGCGCTGGTCAGCGACGCCGACTCCTATGAGGAGAAACCGGGCGTCACCTTGATGACCCTGCACAGCGCCAAAGGTCTCGAATTCGACCAAGTCTTCCTCGCCGGGCTCGAGGAAGGCATCTTTCCCCACAGCCGATCAATGAACGAGCTCGACGAGCTTGAGGAAGAACGCCGCCTTTGTTACGTGGGCATGACCCGCGCGCGGCGCTCCCTCACGCTTACCCGCGCGCTCTACCGCCGGATCTTCGGCGAGGAGCAGCGCCTGCGTGCCTCCCTACCCTCTCGTTTCCTCGCCGAAATTCCATCCGAATTGGTTGACACCATCCGTGGCTCGTTGGCCGAATTCGGCGTAGCGCGCCGCTACGAGCCCGACCCCGAGTATTCCTACTCCCCGCAGGAATTCGCCCGCCGGGTACGCAGCCCGCATTCGCGCCGCGCCGACGGCGAGTCGAACAGGGCGGCGCGCGGGCTTTCCAGTTTCGGCAGAAAGAGCCAAAGCGAAAACCCGCTCATCGGCCAAACGGTCCGCCACCCCACCTTTGGGGTGGGCACGATCATCGCCGTCGAGGGGGACGATGACGACCGCCGGCTGTCCGTCAGCTTCCCCGGGCGCGGGACAAAAAAATTCATCGAACGCTTTGCTCGGCTCGAGCCGGCTTGAGAAAACCACCCGGCGGTTGCACCGCGGTGGATTGTCGGGGTAAAGTGGCCCCCGCATCCATCTTGCGAAGGTCGAGCGCGACTTCCACGCTCCGGCCGCGCCGGCAGCGTACCGGGAGAACGAGTGGGATCAGAACTCTTTCGCACCAAGAGCATCGATCAACTAATCGCAGACTCTGAGAATCCCGAAAAGAGGCTGAGCAAGACCCTGGGGTGGTTGAGCCTCACCTCATTGGGGATCGGCGCGGTCATCGGCTCCGGTATTTTCACCGTGATCGGCACAGCCATTGCTGGCCAAAAGCTGCAAGCCTCGTCCATCCTGAACGCGCCCCTGCTGGAATACCTGATCCATCATTCGGCGACCTTCGGCCGCCCCGGCGCGGGCCCTGCCATCGCTATTTCCTTCCTTCTCGTTGCCGTGGTCTGCGCTTTCGCCGCGCTTTGCTATGCCGAATTGGCCGCGATGATCCCCATCGCGGGCAGCGCCTACACCTACACTTACGCCACGATGGGCGAGCTCATCGCCTGGATTATCGGGTGGGACCTGATCCTGGAATACGCGGTCAGCAACATGGCCGTCTCGGTCGGATTTTCCGCCCACATCGTGGATCTCCTCGACTGGTTCGGAGTTCATCCCAACCCGCGATGGATTTGCCCTGCTTACCTCCCCACTGGCCTTCCGGACTTCCAGGGGAACTTGCTCATTCAACCGGGCTGGCATCTCGGTTTCAATTTCCCCGCCTTCATCATCGTCATGCTCTTGTCCGTGGTGCTGGTCCGCGGGATCCGCGAATCGGCCAAGACGAACAACGTGATGGTCCTCCTGAAAATCGTGGCCATCCTGGTTTTCATCTCCTTCGCCGCGCGATTTGTGAATCCCTCCCACTGGCATCCTTTCGCACCCAACGGCTGGCCCGGGATTCTGACGGGCGGCTCCATCATCTTCTTCACCTACATCGGGTTCGATTCGGTTTCCACCGCCGCCGAGGAGACCAAGAATCCGCAGCGCGATCTGCCTATCGGGATCATCGCCACGCTCGTCGTCTGCACGGTGCTCTACATCGCCGTGGTCGTTGTCCTCACCGGGCTTGTGCCCTGGCAATCGCTCTTGGACGATGCCGCCCCGGTCGTCAACACGCTTCGCCGCTTGCACCTGACCACGATCCGCCTCATCGTCCTCTTCGGCGCGTTGATGGGCATGATCTCTTCTTTGCTGGTCTTCCAGCTTGGACAGGCCCGCGTCTGGTTCGCCATGTCGCGGGATGGCCTCCTGCCGCGCGTCTTCAGCCGCGTTCACCCGCGCTTCCGCACTCCGGACTTCTCCACCTGGATTGCCGGAATCGTCGTGGGAATTCCCTCAGGCATTTTCGATATCGGTACTCTGGCCGATCTTTCCAACATCGGCACGCTCTTCGCCTTCGCGCTCGTTGCAGGTGGTGTTTTGATCCTCCGCTTCCGCGAACCGGACCGCCACCGCAGTTTCCGCGCTCCGCTCGGTTTGACCGCCCCCATCGTTACCATCCTGACCTGTCTTCTCCTGATGGCCGGTCTCCCGATTTGGAACTGGTTGCGTTTCTTCGTCTGGCTCTTGTTGGGGCTCGTGTTTTACTATTTCTATGGACGGCGATACAGCACACTCCGAGCCCAGTCGGCAAAGTGAGGAGCAGTTGTATGTCCCAGGCGTCTTGGCATCGCTTTAGAAGCTCTCTTCCTTCATTCGCCTTGGCGCTCGTCTTGGCCGCTTCCCTTCCATCGCGGGCGTCTGCCTGGGGTGAAAAAGGCAGCCGGTTGATCGTAGACAAAGCCGTTGACACCCTCCCCTCGGAGATTCGCCCCTTCTTTGAAGCAAATCGCGCCTTCTTTATTCGGCACGCCATTGACCCGATTGAAAGTGCCGCGAAGACACCGGCCGAGCAAAAGAACCGCTTCCTCTATCTCGACCGCTATGGCCGTTTCCCCTTCGATGCTTTGCCCCGCAGCTACAAATCGGCAGTCGCGAAGTTCGGCAAGCCCAAGATCGAGGCCAACGGAATTCTGCCCTGGCAGATCGGCGTCTACAGCGAGAAACTTACGAATGCCATGAAAGCCGGAAAATGGGAGGACGCACGGCTGTTTGCGGCGCTGCTGGCGAGCTACGTCGCCGAAGCCCACGATCCGTTCAACACGACCGAGAATCACGAAGGGCAGTTGACGGGCCAGCATGGGGTCAGCGACCGATTTGGTTCAAATCTCGTTGACCGCTTCTCCTCCTTCTTCCCGGTCCGCCCCAACGATGCCGTGTTCATCAGCGATCCGACGGACCGCGCATTTGAAGCCTGTCTCAGCGCCCACAGCTGGCTTGAAACGATCCTTCTTGCCGACCGCAATGCCCGCCGCGGGCTGCCCGCTTACACCGACGAGTATTACGACCGTTTCTACAATCAGGCTGCTGCCATCCTCATCCGGCAGGTCTCCGATGCAGCCACCGATGTCGGTTCGTACTGGTATACCGCGTGGGTGAACGCCGGCCGTCCCCCGCTGCCGCAGCGCTGATCGCCTGCGAATGACCGTTCCTCGTCTTCCCCCGGAGTTTCTCTCTTTGCCGAAGGCGGAGCTGCACTTGCACCTGGAGGGCTCCATCGAGCCCTCCCTGGTCTGCCGGCTCGCTGCGCGTCACGGAGAGATCGTTTCCGAGCAAGAGGCTCGCCGCCACTATGCCTACCACGGCTTTGCGGAATTCCTCGAGGCTTTCAAGTGGGTCACATCCTACTTGCGCGACCCGGAAGACTATGCCCTGGTCACGGACGCGCTGACAGCCAGCCTCCTCGAACAGAACGTCGTCTATGCCGAATTGACGATCTCCATCGGCGTCATGCACTTCCGCAAACAAGTCCCCGAAGCCAACTTTGAGGCCATCCGCCGCGCCAGCGAGGTGAGTGCCGGAAAAGGTCTCCGTCTGCGCTGGATATTCGATGCTGTGCGCCAATTCGGCCCGGAAGCAGCCGGAAAAGTTGCCCTACTCGCCCGGAATTACAAAAAAGAGGGTGTCATCGCCTTCGGCATGGGCGGCGACGAGTTGTCCCTGCCTGCCTCCGATTTCCGTTCCACGTACGATTTTGTCGCCGCGCAGGGCCTTCACCGTCTGGTTCATGCCGGAGAGATCGGCGGACCTCAGCAGGTCTACGACGCAATAGATCTCCTGGGTGCGGAGCGGATCGGCCACGGAATTGGCGCAATGCATGATCCGGGCTTGCTGGAGACCCTGGCCGAGCGCCGCATCCCACTCGAAATCTGCCCTACGAGCAACCTCTGCACCGGCGCATTGGCGCGTCAACTCGGGTGCGACGCGCCGACCCTCGCCCAGCACCCTCTGCCGGAATTCCTGCGCCGGGGCATCCCTGTCGTCCTCTCCACCGACGATCCCGCCATGTTCAACACCTCTTTGCTCGCCGAATATGCGCAGACCGCCGCCATGGGCCTGGACGAAGAGGAACGGATACGCCTCGCCGCGCAAAGTTTCGAACATGCCTTCCTGCCGGAGGAAGATAAGCGCGCTCTGTCTGCTCGAAAACCCGGTCTCTGAAGGCACTTCGCTGCTTGCGAACTCTCCCTTTGCTATAATTGGGTTATGAAAGCACACGTTTGGGTCATGCCGAAGCGCACGGTGCTTGATCCCCAGGGGAAAACGATTCAGAACGCCCTGGCTTCTCTCGGCTACGCCCAGGTGAAAGACGTCCGGCAAGGAAAATTCTTTGTGCTTGATTTGAACGGTTGGAGCCGCGAGGACGCCCGAAAACACCTGGAGCGCATCGCGGGCGAAGTTTTGACCAATCCGGTCATCGAGGAATACCGCTTCGAAATTGTCGATTGATCGCTGCGCGCCGGCCGCTTCGGAATAAGGAGTTCCCTCTGATGTGCGGAATTGTAGGGTACATCGGCCCGAAAAAAGTGGTTCCGTTGATCCTCGACGGCCTCCGGCTCCTCGAGTATCGCGGCTATGACTCGGCGGGCATCGCCGTCGTGAACGGCAACGGCAAGATGGAGGTTCGCCGCGCCTCTGGAAAGCTGCGCAATCTCGAAGAGGCCATCCGGAAGGCTCCCTTGGATGGCACCTACGGCGTAGGACACACCCGCTGGGCCACCCACGGCCGCCCGACCGAGGAAAATGCCCACCCGCACCGGGACTGCACCGGACAGATCGTCGTCGTCCATAACGGCATCATTGAGAACTATCTCGAGTTGAAGGAAAAACTTCGGCGCGAGGGCCACAAATTCGTCACGGAAACGGACACGGAAGTTGTCGCCCATCTGGTGGAGAAGAACATGCAGGCAGGAGTCCCGTTGGAGGAGGCGGTGCGCCTCTCGCTCCGTGAATTGAGGGGCATCTACTCGCTGGTGTTTCTCTCGGCCAACGATCCACAGAAAATCGTCGCGGCGAGGTTGGGCCCTCCCGCCGTCGTGGGCCTCGGCAACGGCGAGTATTTCGTGGCCAGCGACATCCCGGCGCTGCTCCAGCACACTCGGGAGGTCTTCTTCCTTTCCGACGGCGACATCGCCGTCCTCACACCTCAGGGGGTCCGCGTGATGGACCACGACGGGTGCGCGGTCAGCCGACCCTCCCAGCACGTCACCTGGGATCCCATCATGGCCGAAAAGGGCGGCTACAAGCATTTCATGCAGAAGGAGATCTTTGAGCAGCCCCGCGCCGTTCGCGATACCCTCCTCGGACGCATCTCCCAGGACACGGGCAGGATCTTCCTAGAAGAAATGGAGATCACGGAGCAGCAATTCCGCGAATTCCAGCACGTGAAGCTCGTCGCTTGCGGCACGAGCTGGCATTCCGCCCTGGCGGGAAAATTCATGATCGAGCGCCTCTCCCGGATCCCCGCGGAAGTCGATTACGGCAGCGAGTTCCGCTATCGCGACCCGATTCTCGATTCGCGCACCCTGACAATTTGCATCAGCCAGTCGGGAGAAACCGCGGATACCCTGGCCGCGCAGCGCGAGGCCAAGCAGAAAGGCTCCCCGACCCTCGCCATTTGCAACGTCATGGGCTCGATGGTCACCCGCGAGGCCGCCGGCACCATCCTCACCCACGCCGGACCTGAAATCGGCGTCGCCTCCACGAAAACGTTCACCGCACAGCTCACCGCCTTGCTCTTGCTTGCCATCCGTCTGGGTGAGGCCCGCGGCGCATTGTCGGCCGAATCCGCAAAGGGCCTCCTTCAGGAATTCACGCGCATCCCCCACAAGCTCGAGAACATCCTCCAACAGGGTGAAGAGAACGGCATTCTTGATTCCCTTGCCCGGCAATTCTTCCGGCATTCGGATTTTCTCTTTCTCGGCCGCGGGATTCACTACCCTATCGCCCTCGAGGGCGCCCTGAAGCTCAAGGAGATTTCCTACATTCATGCCGAGGGTTATCCCGCCGGGGAGATGAAGCACGGCCCGAACGCCCTGATTGACGAGAACCTTCCCGTCGTGGTTCTCGCGACGCGCGACGAATCGGATCCCGATTCCATGACCCTCTACGAAAAGAGCGTTTCGAACATCAAGGAAGTCAAGGCGCGCGACGGCATCGTCATTTCCGTGGTCACCGCCGGCGATCATCTCGCCCGCGAAGCCTCGGATCACCTCATTGAGATTCCCGCGGCGCCGGAGTTGCTCTCTCCCATTCTCGAAATTGTTCCGCTCCAGTTGCTCGCCTATCACATTGCCGTTCGTCGCGGCTGCGACGTCGATCAACCGCGCAACCTGGCGAAATCCGTCACCGTCGAATGAGCATTCACACTCCGCGCATCCCGCTCCGGAAAGCCTCGTGCAACCCGGCTTCACACAAAACCATCTCTTCATCCGTAGGACTTTCGTAGAATGGACCTGCCATGTGTCGCTGTGCCCGCCTCACACTCTGGACCTGCGGCCTGTTGACGCTTCTGCTTGTCGCCCCGCGGGATCTTTCGGCGTCCCAGGGCGGCACGAAGGCGCAGCTCTCGAAGATCAACATCGTCGGCCTCCGAAGCCTTTCCGCCGATTTACTCCTCCCGGAGACTGGCTTAAAGCCCGGCGATCTGGCCGGTCGCGACGAGTTTCAGGCTGCCGCGGATCGTTTGGCCCAGCTTGGCCTGTTCTCAAACATCACCTATGAATTTCGGACTCAGAGCGACGGACTCTCGGTGACCTTTC
>DASZZJ010000083.1:0-49296 GCA_035545075.1 Candidatus Acidiferrales bacterium | reverse complement strand
GAGAAGTCGGCGCCGCTCGATACGCCGGTAACCGAGAGCGCGTTGCTTTTCTTCACCGGAAAATCCTCCTTCCGCTTTCCGATCACGCCGCCGCCGTTTCAGAACAAGGGCAACTACGTCGTATCCCTGAACAAAATCGCGAAATGGCTCGGCGGCCTGGTGGAAAAGGCGGGCGTGAATCTCTTCACGAAGTTCGGCGGCGCGCAACTCATCTATGAAAGCGGCGGCATAGCCGGCGTCATCACCGAGGACAAAGGCCTCGACAAGAACGGCAAGCCGAAAGACAACTACACGCCTGGTTACGAGCTGCGCGCGAAGGTGACCGTGCTGGCCGAAGGAACGCGTGGTTCGCTGACCAAAGAGCTCGTCGCGAAAAAAAACCTCGGCAACATCAATCCGCAGAGCTACGGCATCGGCATCAAGGAATTGTGGGAAATCCAACCGGGGCGGATCCAGCCGGGCTACGTGGCGCACACCGCGGGCTGGCCGGTACCGCGCGACATGTACGGCGGCGGGTGGATTTACGGCCTTTCGAACAATCGCCTTTCGATCGGGCTCGTCGTCGCTCTTGAATACGCGAACCCGCTGTTCGACCCGCACGAAGCGTTTCAACACTGGAAGACGCATCCGTTCGTAAAGCGCCTCCTCGAGGGCGGCAAGCTGGTGCGCTACGGCGCAAAGTCTCTGCCCTACGGCGGCTGGTACGCGATGCCGCGGAATTACGTGGATGGCGCGCTGATCATCGGCGATGCGGGCAGCTTCCTCGATTCACAGCGGCTGAAGGGCATCCACCTGGCGATGAAGAGCGGGATGCTCGCGGCGGAGACGGTCTTCGACGCGCTTGTTGTCGGCGACACCTCGGCGGCCAGGCTTTCCTCGTTCCAGAAGAAGATCGATCAGAGCTACATCAAGAAGGAGCTCCGGGCGGTGCGGAATTTCCA
The DNA here is from genome assembly GCA_035545075.1 of Candidatus Acidiferrales bacterium. Lineage (GTDB taxonomy): Bacteria > Acidobacteriota > Terriglobia > Acidiferrales > UBA7541 > Acidiferrum. The sequence goes on along the minus strand of DASZZJ010000083.1, from coordinate 48,355 downwards.
CCAGGGATTCCAGCACGGCCAGCTCGCCGGGTTTTTTCACGCCGGGTTGCAGTTCCTCACCGGCGGCCGCGGGCTGATTGATCCCATGCGCGCGCACGAGGGCTACGAGGCGTATCACAAGATCAACGGTCGCACCGCGCCCCTTCGCGGCGAAGCCGCTGCAGACAAGCCGGAGCGCTTCAAAGGTGTCGGCAAGCTGACCTTCGATCGCCTCACCGACGTCTATCACTCCGGCACGCGCCACGAAGAGGACCAGCCGTGCCACCTTGTCGTGGCGGATACCAACATCTGCGCGACGAAGTGCGTCACCGAGTATGGCAATCCCTGCCAGTATTTCTGTCCCGCGGCTGTTTACGAGATGGCGCAGGAAAAGGGCGAAACGCGGCTGAAGATCAACGCCTCAAACTGTGTGCATTGCAAGACGTGCGACATCGCGGACCCCTATCAGATCATCAACTGGATCGTGCCGGAGGGCGGTGGCGGGCCCAATTACGAAGGAATGTAGCGATGACGCTGTCCGGTGGTTCTTGGCGGCCTGCCAGGCAGGAGATCACGAGTTGTGCGTCCAGATGCTCCGCAGTAAATTGCGCACGCGACCCATCACGCCGCCGTTCGCCGGGGGAGCTTTCTTCGGGGCGGCAGGGTCCGGCGCCGCAGCCACGGGCGGCGGGGGCCTGACCGCGGCCGCAACGGACTCTCCGGCGACGCGTCCCCGATAAACCAGCCCCGAACGCACGCGGACACGTCGCACCAGTACGATCAACCGCAGATCCGGCACCGGCTGCGTCTTCGCGCTCGCATCGAACGCCAGCGGCGGCATGAAAACCTGGTAGATCGGCTCCTCTTTCACGGCGGGCTTTTCCGGTTCCGGTGGCTTGGCGGCCGCCGGGGCATTCGCGCGCACAGCTTCCGCGGAGGCGACCGTGCTCACTTCCGGCGGGGCGGGGTTGACGGGCGGCGGCTCGCAGGAGCACCGCCCGTGACCCGCGCGGAGCGAGCTGATCTGGCCATCGCTCAGCGTGACGTCGCCGCCCTGCGGCAGGATGATGGTCTGCCCTGTAAGCTGCTGTTCGACGCGCATCGCGCCGGACAATGCGCGCAGGCACATCACCCCGGTTGCATCGAGCCCGACGAGGGTGTCCTGCGGCGCGTTACCGATGGCGATGGGTTTCGCCTGAATCTGCGGCGTGTACACAGTGAGCGTGGGCTCGCGCTCGATGCGGGCATGGATGGTTCCGGAATCCAGCGCTACGGTCAGGGAGCCGCGGGACTTCAGGAGAGAAAGATGGGCGGGTCCGCAAATGGCGATCTGTCCGCCTTCGGCAAGATCGATTCGCGCCACGCCGGCCTTCACACGCACTTCGCTGCCGCTGCGCAACACCGTGCGGGCCTGGCCGCGAACGAAATCCACCTTCATCGGACCTTCCACGACGATGGATTCGCCTTCGATGGTGCCCACCACCTCCGTGGGCGGGTCGTCCGGACGCGCCGCGGCAATTCCCACCGCCGCAGCGCAGCAGAGAATTGCTCCCGCTGCCAGAAGCGGACGATGAGGCGGCCCCGCCATTTCGTTATGCGATCGAAAACTCATTTTGGCGCCGGGCAGGCATCGCGCCCGGCAAGCTCGCATATACTATACGACGATGACGACTTCTCCTGCAGCGGGCGGCGTGTCCCCGGAGCCCCTCAGCGCTTCTTACGACGCCCGCCTGCCCAAGCTGTCGCTGTCGCGCCGTCTGCAGATCCCCATTGTCGCGGCGGCCGTCTGGTGCATGATTCGCCTGCTCGGGCCCACGCTGCGCTACGAAGTCCACGGCTATCAGCACACCGAGCGCCTCTACGCCGCGGGTCAGCGCTGCATCTGGACGTTCTGGCACGGCATCATGCTGCCGGTGGTCTGGTGGGGGCGAAACCGCGCCGTCGTGGTCATGGCCACGGCGAATTTCGACGGCCGATGGGGGGCCAAAGTGGGCGAGTGGCTGGGCTTCGGCACCGTGCCAGGGAGCTCCACCCGCGGCGGCTTGCGCGGCCTGGCCGAATTGGCCCAGAAGCTCAACGAAGGCCGCGACGCGGGGTTCGCGATTGACGGGCCGCGCGGGCCGCGCTACGTGGCGAAGCCGGGAGCGGTGATGCTGGCGCGCCGTACCGGGCATCCCGTGATGGTCTTCCACGTCGGCGTGGACCGCGGCAAAATGTTCGAACGCGCCTGGGACCGCTTTCTCCTGCCGAAGCCCTTCGCCCGCATCGTGCTGCTCGGTGCCCCGCCCATCTACGTGCCGGAAGACTCCGGCCCGGAGCTGCTCGAGGCCAAGCTCGCCGAAGTGCAGCGCGAGCTGGAGCGCGTCCGGGACGTCGCTGAAAACTGGTACACCATGAGCGAAGAAGACCGCGCGCGCCATCGCGCCGAGTTCGACCGCTGATTTCCTCAGCAGCTATCAGTTGCCGGTAAGCTCGCCGAGCGTCACCGGAATATCCAGTCTCTTGCCCCCACGATAGACCGTCACGTTCACGCGGTCCCCTGGCCGCTTGCGGTTGAGGATTACGTTCATGTCCAGTTGATTCGCCACTTTCTGGCCGTCCACCGCCACGATCACGTCCCCGCCGATGGCGATCCTCCGCATGCCGGCACTGGCCGTGCGGTCGCCTCCGCGCAATCCTGCTGCTGCGGCGGGTCCTCCGCGCGTCACCGTTTCCACCAGCAGGCCGTTCCGCACGGGCAAATCGAGCGCTTCCGCGAGCCACTCGCTCAGCGGAAGCGTCTGCACGCCGAGGTAGGCGCGGCGGACGTGGCCTTCTGTCATCAGGTCGTGCGCGATGAGCTTCGCCGTGTTGATGGGGATGGCAAAGCCGATACCCGCCGTCGTTCCGGTCGGGGTATAGATCGCGGAGTTGATCCCGATGACTTCGCCGTGCGAGTTCAGCAACGGACCCCCGGAGTTGCCCTGGTTGATGGCCGCGTCGGTCTGAATGGCTCCGTCGATGATCGTCGTCTGGCTGGTCTGCACGGTGCGGCCCAGCGCGCTCACCACGCCCGTGGTCAGCGTGCTCTGAAATCCGAAGGGATTGCCGATGGCGAGTACCTTCTGCCCCACCTGGAGCGCCGAGGAATCGCCCAGCGAAAGGGAAACAAGCTGCTTGCCCTTGCTTTCGACTTTGATGAGCGCCACGTCGTTCCGTTGGTCCGCCCCGATAAATTTTGCCGGGTAACGCGACTGGTCACCCAGGATCACCTCGATCGTCTGCGCGTTTTCCACGACGTGATAATTGGTCAGGATGTAGCCGCGCGAATCGATCACAAAGCCCGACCCGGCGCCTTCCACCGACACCGGGTCCATAAAGAAATCGTATTCCGTGGCCTTGGTCAGAATGTTGGCGACGGCGGGCGCAGCCTGGCGGTAGACGCGCACGTTGATGGACTCCTCATCCGTCAATCCGGTGGAGCGCACCACTCCGCTCGCCGGTGTGCTGCTGTCGAGGGGCAGCGCTTCCACGCGCACGGGCTCCCTCGGTCCCCACCGCGCCCCGGCGTAGAAGCCGCCCAGGAGAATGAGCAGCGCGAGCGCCGCCCAGCGAATCCCGTTTCGTGTTCGAGTTGTGTTCATGGCTCTTTCCCTTTCTTCTTCACTCGTATACTTTTTCACCGCGCCCTGGCAGGGATTCGGTCGCCGGCGAAATTCCGCTCTTCAAACCGCGCTTCTTCGTGTGGAGGAGCGCGTCTCCTGCGGAGGCTGCCGTAGGCGGGCCGCCAGCGCTTCCACCTGGCGCCGTGTTTCTTCCAGCGTTCCCGAGCAGTCAATTCTCTCCGTGGCGTAGCGCAGCTTCTCTTCGATGGGCATTTGCGAAGCAATACGCTGCCGCGCCTCTTCTTCGCTCAGACCGCGCGCCCGCAGCCGCTGGAGCTGCTGTTCGGGCCGACACCACACGACCACGACACCATCGAGCTGTCCCTGGTAGCCTGCTTCGATGGTCAGGGCGGCTTCCACGAAGACCGCGGCGTGCCCGCCTTCGCGCTGCCACTCGCCGAGTTGCTTCTGTATCTCTTCCTTGACGCGTGGGTGGACGATCGCGTTCAGGCGGTCGAGCATCACGCGGTCCCCGAAGACCGCCGCGCCGAGTTTCGCGCGGTCAATGCGGCCTTCTCCGTCCATGACTCCTGCGCCGAACTCCTGAAGCACCTCCGAATACGCTGCCTGACCGGGCTCTATCAATTTATGCGCCAGCGTATCGGCGTCCAACACGGGAAAGTCCAATCCGCGCAGCATGGCCGCCACGGCGCTCTTGCCGCAGGCAATTCCTCCCGTCAGGCCGAGTTTCAACATGTCTGTATCAACCGGGCGTTCTCATCAAAGCGCGCCTCGCGCCGGCTGAGCCCCTTCGGCCGCCCGCGTTCCCCGACGCAGCCGCGCGGCCTTCACAGTGTTGCTCATGAGCATCGCGATCGTCAGCGGCCCCACGCCGCCGGGCACGGGAGTCAGCGCGCCGGCCGCGTTCACCGCGTCCGGATGCACGTCGCCCACCAGCGCCCATCCCTTGGCGCGGAACTTCTCGAGGCGGCCGGGATGGTTGCGGAACAATCGCGCGGCTTCCGCGGCATCCGTCACCCGGTTGGTGCCGACGTCAATCACTGCCGCGCCCGGGCGAATCCAGTCCGCCTGGACGAAGCCGGCCTTGCCCATTGCCGCGACGACGATCTCCGCGCGCCGGACCGCATCGGGCAGATCGCGCGTTTTCGAGTGGCAGATCGTCACCGTGGCGTTCCCGTGCATCAGCAGCAGCGCCATCGGCTTGCCGACGATGTCGCTCCGTCCGAGCACCACGGCGTTCGCTCCTTCGATGCGCACGTCGTTGCGGCGCAGAATTTCCATGCAGCCCGCCGGCGTGCACGCCACCATCCCCGGCCGGCCACTCACCAGCCGCCCGAGGTTTACCGGATGAAAGCCGTCCACGTCCTTTAGCGGGTCTACGGCTTCCAGCACGCGCTTCGAGTCCACCTGCGGCGGGAGCGGCAACTGAATCAGGATTCCGTCCACCTGATTGTCGCGATTCAAGTCGTCCACCAAACGCAGCATGTCGAGCGTTGTGACCGATGCCGGCCGCGTGATCAGCCGGCTCCCGAGTCCCAGCTGTTCACAAGCCGCGATTTTGCTCTTCACGTAGAGCTGCGAGGCGTGATTCTCACCCACCAGGACCGCGGCTAGGCCCGGCCGGATGCCCTGCTCTGCGAGTTCGCGAATCTCGCCCGCCAGCTCCGCAAAAACCGCGTCGCGGATCTTGTTCCCGTCCAGGATGCGCGCTGTCATGCGCCGCTCGCTCTCTCCGATTCGCGGACTTTGTTCCAGGGAAAAGCATAGCACACGAAAATGCGCAAGCCCGGCCGCCGCTCGCGGCCGGGAATCATTTGCCTGAAAGGACGGGTTCTGTTAGCATCCGCGATTGTTTCTCTTGGGAGGTATCACATGGCAAAGCTCAAACGCATCGGCCCCGGCTCCGCTTTCAAAATCGGCCTCGTTACCTATGGAATTCTGGGCCTCGTCATCGGGATCCTCATGGCACTCTTCTCCATGCTGGCAGGCAGCGTGGCCACCATGGGTGGCGGGGGATCCGCCGCCGGCCTGGGTATGATGGCTGGTTTCGGTCTGGCCTCAATCATCATCTTTCCGCTGATCTATGGAGTATGCGGCGGTGTCTTCGGGGCGCTCGGTGCGGTGATTTACAATCTGGTCGCGGGCTGGGTCGGGGGCCTGGAAGTGGACATCAGCTAGCGGCGCGATCCGTCTCGTCTCTTTCTCTGAGCATCGTCAGGCGCGGCTCTGCGCTGCGCCTGCTGCGCGACTCCGTCTCTTTCTCACCATCACGATCAGCGTAGGATTGCACCATCTCCGAAGCCGCCCGCCGACGCGCTCGGAACGAAGGAGGAGCCCATGGCCATTTCCGGAAGAAAGTTCATCAGGACGGGAGCGAGCGGCCGCGACCAGAGGAAGAATTCCAGGCATCAGTTTCCTCTCGATTCCTCGAGACTGAGCCTGAACAAGCGAGCGACTTCGCTATCACATGCAAGCCTGTGTACAAGAAAGTCTTTCACCCCTTTTAGTCGCGCCGCATTGATTCTTGGCCATCCCGGTCACGAACTGAAAGTTCTTGGCTGGTTGTCCGAATATGCTCCTTTTGTATACGTGGTCACAGATGGCGGAGGCCGCCGGGGCGCGTCCAGAGTACCTTCCACTGCCGCGCTCGTCACGGAGTTTGGAGGCCAGCTCGGCGATGTCTTCGGCTGTATCTCGGATGCCGGGATCTATCAAGCCATACTGGACAAAGACATCCCTTTTTTCCTGGGACTCGTGGACAGGATCGCAGCATCCCTCATCGAGCACGGAATTGACTTCGTAGCCGGAGATGCGGCGGAAGGCTTCAACCCCACGCACGATATTTGCCGCGCGGTGATCAACGCGGCGGTGAACATGGCGCGGGCTGCGGCAAGCCGGCGGATCGCGAACTATGAATTCTTACTGACGGAATGGGAGCAAAGAGGCCCGGAAGAGCACAACCATCGGTGCGTGCACCTGCACCTGGATGACAGCCTGCTCTGCCGGAAGCTACTGGCGGCGGAGAGATATGTGGAGTTGCGGGAAGAAGTGCACCGGGCCCTTGCTCAGCGGGGCAGGGAATATTTTCGCGTGGAGTGCCTGCGGCAAACTACAGAGCCCGGAACGCCGCCGCAAGATTCGCCCAAGCCATATTACGAAACCTGGGGCGAAAAGCGGATTTCAGAAGGGAAGTACGCGGCAGTAATCCGCTTCCGCGAACACATCTTGCCGATCACGGATGAAGTCTTCCGGTATGCCTTCCAGACCCGGCTGGAGCGGCCCTATCGCTCTGCGCAACCTAACAGCGCGCCGATGGTTTCCGAATACAATTGAAAATACTGCTCACCAACGCATTTCTGGATGCGTATGCCGGAACGCAAGTTGTTGTCAGAGATCTTTCGCTGGAGCTGCGCCGGCAGGGGCATGATCCCGCTGTCTACTCCCCGCGATTGGGAGCCGTGGCCGAGGAGCTCCGGGGCTGCGGCGTTCAAGTCACGGATCATCTGGCGGCCTTGCGGGACGTGCCGGACATCATTCACGGCCATCATCACCCGGAAGTGATGGCAGCCCTGCTGCAATTCCAATCCACTCCCGCCATCTATGTTTGCCATGGCGCCGGCGGCTATTTGGAAGAGCCTCTCTATCATCCCCGGATACTGCGCTACGTGGCCGTAGACAACCGGTGCAGAAAGCGACTCGAGACTGTGCCGGAGATTCCCCGCGCACGTGTTATGGACACCTGGAACGCTGTTGACCTTTCACGGTTCCTGCCGCGCGCGCCACTCCCTTTACGTCCCAAACGGGCTTTGGTGTTCAGCAACAATGCCAAGCGTTCCTCTTACGTCGGCGCAGTCCGCCGGGCATGCCGGCGAGCGAGGATGGAACTCGATGTCGTGGGCGGCCTCTGGGGAAATGCCGTACCGAACCCGGAAACAATCTTGCCGCATTACGACATGGTGTTCGCCAAGGCCAGATGCGCGCTGGAATCGCTTGCCGTTGGCAGTGCTGTGGTGCTGTGTGACGCGGCAGGCGTCGGCCCGATGGTATCCACCGCCAATTACGATGCTCTTCGTCCCATGAATTTTGGCGCGGGCCTGCTGGCGAACCCCTCGCGCGCTGAGGAGATTGAAGCGGAAATCGCGAAGTATGACGCGCGTGACGCCACTGCCGTAAGTCGGCGCGTGCGCGAAGAGGCCGGACTCTGCGGAGCGGCACGCCGATGGCTGTCCGTTTATGCGCAGGTGATTGAAGAATTCCATCGCTCGCCGCAAGACATTGGTGACGAGTTCCGGGCACTGGCTGCCTACTTGAAGAAGTGGAACTACGGAGTCCGGCTCGCTTGGGAAAGAGAGAAACTTCGTCGCCTTGAGGATATCCCCATTGCGGGGCGCCATTTTGCCCGCCTGGCTCGCAGCATCCTGCGAAAATGGACAGGTGGCTACGGGCTCTCCTAGGTGCGCCCCGTCCGTTCCTCCACATTCCACACGGCAGCCGATTCCCGTTTCTGCCGCCATTCTCCAATTTGCTTTGGACTCCCGAGCGATCATCAGCCTCCTGCTTGGAAACTCGTGTTTGAGCGCAGCGTTGTCGGCTGTTGTGAATCCGCACTTGTCGGCCGGTGAGTTCCTGCGGATAGTGGTTGCTGCAGGAGCTGTGAAGCTCCGGGAGGTTTGATGAAACTGCAGCAAAGGGCCGAACTGGCGGGCGCAAAGGGATTCCTGGGAGTTCCGGTCGAGGGTTTCGCAAAAGGAGGCCGGGAGCAGCTGATTTATCTATTGACGGCGGGATTGGAACCCTGCTCGAAGGTCGTTGACGTAGGTTGCGGGCTCTTGCGAGGCGGCTACTGGCTGATTCATTTCCTTGACCCAGACTGCTACTGCGGAATCGAGCCGCATGAAGGTCGGCTAAGGATCGGCATGCAAACGATTTTGGAACCGGAGATCCTGGAAGCGAAGCGCCCTCGGTTTGATGTCAATCCACGCTTTGACACTTCCGTATTCGGCGAGAAGTTCGACTATTTCCTCGCCTACTCCGTGTGGACACACGCTTCCAAACCTCACATACGAGCGATGCTCGACTCATTTCTCCGCGACTCGAAGGAGGACGGTGTATTTCTGGCATCCTACTTGCCGGCAGATTGGAGACATCCAGACTACCAGGGCGAATCATGGTTCGGCAACAGCCACGAATCGGACGCGCCCGGGTGCATCTATCACAGCTTTCGATGGATCGAGACGGAGTGCCGCCACAGGGGACTGGCGGCTCAAAAGCTGGAACGAGATAAGACCCATGGGCAATCCTGGCTTGCAATAGCGCGCTGGAGATAGCGGGGTTGCTTCTGAGGCGAGATCAATCTTCCCGTGTGAGAAATTGCGTTTCAGGCAATCCCCAGCTCCGCATTCAAGAATCCCACCAGGTATTTCCAGGCGAGATAGTAAAGCGCCAGTCCGATCGGAAACACAAACGGAAAGCCCGCGACGACGTGGCTCGGGATGGCAAAGTCCAGGAGCCGCGTCACCAGGTATCCGGCCGGCGCGAGCAGAAACGGCAGAATGGCGCCATGGAGACCCAGCGGCAAATGCCGCCGCGAGCGCAACGCGAGATACAGGATGTTCCACAGTCCCCAGATGTTCGGTACCACCGCCATCGGAAACACAATCACGCGCTCGACGGGGACGGGAAAACCGTACGCATACCGCAGCACGCTGTAGAACGTCATGATCACCATCAGGAAAACCGTCGGCACGGCGATCCCCGCCAGATACGCGCGCAAGTAAGCATGTTTGTTCATAGGCCCTCCTTTTCAAAACTGGTAGAGCAACGCTGGAACCACGGCCGGGAAGAAAACCACGGCGGCGCCCAGCCCGGCGAGCAGAACCCAGTCGAACCACGACAGCCGGCTGCCTTGTGCATCCAGCCGGCGCAACATCGCCGGCCAAAGGTCGCGGCGCAGCTCGGCGTCCTCCATCGGGCGCATCGCGCTTCGCAATCGCTCACCTATTCCTTTAAGGTCTTCTTCACTCATGGCTTCACTCCCATCTTTTCCAGCTTCTTTCGCAACAAGCGCGCGCCGCGAAACAGCCGCAGCTTGGCTGCGCCCTTCGATATTCCCAGCGCCGCGGCGATTCGCTCGAGCGGCTCCTCTTCAACCAGCGAGAGGATGGCCACAATGCGGAGCCGCGGCGGAAGCCCTTGCACCGCGCGCCGGATCTGACCGTGCAGCTCGCTCTGGACCGCACCGTCCGCTCGCGCCGGAGCCGCCAGGTCTTCGGGCAATTCCACTTCCCGCCGTGCCCGCCTCAGATGGTCCAGCGAAGCGTTCGTCGCGATCCGTCGCAGCCACGCTCCCCAGTTGCCCTTCGCGTCAAAGCGCGCGTGCGCCCGGTGCACCCGCCAGAATGTCTCCACGGTCAAATCCTCCGCCGCGCCGGGGTCGCGCACGATGCGCACGATCCAGCGGTAGACCTCCGCCTGGTGTTGCCGGAATAGGGCTTCGAACGCATCGGGGTCTCCCGCCACGAACCGCTCCAGCAGTTCCATGCGCCGCCCTCTACTTGGTTTTACCGTGCAAGCGGTCTCGAGGTTACATCTTTTTCTTCCCCGCAAGACAGGACGCCCGGGCCATCGTTGCGCCCGGGCGTCCTTGTTGCGGCTCGAATTGCTTTCAGGAGGCTCTTTCCCGCCTCAAGCCTCCAGCTTTCGACCTCTAGTAAATATCGTACTGCTCCCAGTGCAGCGTCGCGTCGGACTGGATGATGACGTGTTTGTGCGCCGTCTGCTCGAGCTCGTCCACGAGCATGGACTCGCGCGTCTTCAGCGCCTTCGCGATTTCCGGATGAACGCGCACGGTCAGGTTTGGCGCGTCGTGGTCGATGGCCATCTTCCGCGCTTCCGCCTGAATCTCGTAGCATAGCGTCGGAATGGACTTCACCATGCCCGAGCCGGAGCACGAAGGGCACGGCTGGCACAACACGCGCTCGAGCGCCTGTTTCGTCCGCTTGCGCGTGATGGCCACCAGTCCGAACTCGTTGAACCCGAGCGCCTTCGAAGGTGCTTTGTCCTGATCGAGGGCCATCTGCAGCGCGCCCATCACCTTTTCCCGGTTGCGCCGCTCCTCCATGTCGATGAAGTCCACGACGATGATTCCGCCGAGGTCGCGCAGGCGAATCTGCCGCACGATCTCCTTCACGGCCTCCACGTTTGTCTTGACGATGGTGTCTTCGAGCCGCGTCGAACCCTTGCCGACGTACTTGCCGGTGTTCACGTCAATGGCCACCAGCGCTTCGGTATGGTTAATGACGATGTACCCGCCGGATTTGAGCCACACCTTCGGCCGCAGCGCCTTATCCAGATCGTGCTGTATGCCGAACTCTTCGAAGATCGGCGTTTCCTTGGTGTAGAGCTTCACCCGGTTCACCAGCTTCGGCTGGAAGCGGTTCATGAATTCCACGATTTTGCCGTACTCCTCCTCGCCGTCGGTCCAGATGGAGGTGTAATCGTCGTTGACGTAGTCGCGCAGGATGCGCTCGACCAGGTTCAGGTCGCGGTGCAGCAGCGCGGGTGATTTGCGCTCCTCCCCGCGGTGCTTGATCTCGTTCCAGGTGCGTCCGAGGAACTCGATGTCCGTGCGGATTTCGTCGTCGGACGCTTCGCCGGCGGCCGTGCGCACGATGAATCCGCCGGGAAAAGTTCCCCTGGCTTCATTCACCACGCGCCGCACCCGCGAACGGTTTTCCGCCAAAGCGATCTTGCGCGACACCCCGATATGGTCGATGGTCGGCATGTACACCAGGAAACGTCCCGGCAGCGCCACGTGGCTGGTGATCCGCGCTCCCTTTTTCCCCAGAGGCTCCTTGGCGATCTGCACGATCACATCCTGGCCCGCCTTGAGCATCTCGGAGATGAGCTGCGGGCGCCGCTGCGGCGCCCGGTAGCCCTGAGTACCCTGGCCTTGGTTCTGGCTTGGGCTCTGGGCCGGGCTGCGCTCAAACCGCTGCGGCGGACGTCCTCCGCTTCCCCTGCGGCTAAAGCGGCCCCGGTCCTGCCCTCCCCGCTGCGGGCGCTGGAAGCGCGAGCGCGGGTCCCGGCTGATGCGCGCCGAATCGCGCGGGCGGTCGTCGGAGCGAGGCTCCTCTATGCGTGCCCCGTGCGGTGAGCGCGTCTCTCCCGGCAGCAGCTCGACGGGGGACTCCACAGGTTTTTCCGCGCCGGCCGAGGCTTCGGCGACGGGCATTTCTTCCCGCCCGTGGATTGCCTCCTCGTGCGTTTCCGTTTCCGCGAATTCTTCCTCTTGTTTCCCGGCTCTCTCGTCGTGTTCCGGCTCGCCGACGGGCTCTCCGATCGGCTCGCCAAGTGCCTCGGCGACTTCGGCTGCTTCTTCCTCTGCTTCGGTCGTGCCGTTCCCGTTTTCCTCCTCGAACTCGGCTCCGCCCGCAAAGCTGTCCGCGTCGGCCTCTTCGTGTGTTTCTTCATGCTTGGCTTCGGCGAGCTGCGAGGCCAACGATGCCATGTGCTGGTCCGTCAGGATCGCCTCCTCGCCCGGTGCTTTTCTGGGCGTGTCCGGCTCTTCCACCGGCGCCACGGATGCAGATTCGGCGGCTGGACTCGCTTCTGCGTGCTCGTCCCCCGTTGGTGTTTCGCCGGGGGCCGCGGTTGTTCCCTCGGCTAGAACCCAGCTCGGCAGGCCCCTCACGGAGTGCTGCGGCCCGGCGGGAGTTTCGCTTGCCGGGGCCACGGCTTCGATGGGTTCCGGCCGCGGCTCGTTTGGCTGTGCCGTGGGCTCATCGGGCGGTAGCATCGTCGCCGGTGTCCGCCCGCGGTATTTGGCGAGCGATTCGCCCGGCAACACAATCGGCTCTTCGCCGCTCTCCGCGGGAGGAGAGTAGCGTGGAGGGTCGGGCCGCCGTTGTTCCGGCCCGCGCGAGTCATACCCGCGCTGGTCGTGCCCCTGCGGCGAAGCGTACTTCGAGGGCGGTAGATTGCGGCCCCTGTCTGGGCCCCTTCCCCCGCGGCCGCGTCCCCCTTGGCTCCAACGTCCGCGTCCCCCGCCCCCGCTGCGGAAACCTCCGCCGCGGTTCCGGTCGCCCTCCTGGCGCGGCTGGAAATTCTGCTGCGGCTGCGGCTCGCGATTGCCCGCATTGTCCTGCAGCTGCGCGTCACCTTGGATCGAGGCTTCCGCCTGCGTTTCTGAGGGACGCTCGGCCTCCGGCTGCGGCTCGGGATCGTGTGACCCTTCGGCTTGCGCCGGCTCGGCGCCCTCGGCTGCAGCTGCTGCGTTCTCGATTTGTGCCGGAACGCTAATGTGCGGCGGGGCGGCGGGGCCTGGCGTCTCGACGTGGTCCGCTTCGTACTCTTCCAGGTTTTCGAAAACGTCGCTGACGTAGAGGAAGGCATCGCCGTCGAGGCCGATGTCCACGAAGGCCGACTGCATGCCGGGCAGCACGCGTGTGACACGGCCTTTATAGATGCTTCCCACCAGCGCGAACTCTTTTTCGCGCTCGATATAGATTTCTACGAGTTGCCCTTCTTCCAGTATCGCGACTCGCCGTTCATGGGCGGGTGCGGATATAACAAGTTCCTTTGACATGAAAACTCCTCAGGAGGCATCGCCGCGGATCCCTTCCCGCCGGCGTTCCGTCCCGCTTGGAGCGGGACACGGCCCGGCCACACCCGTAGGGTTGCGGCCCGGCCTTCGAAGCCGTTAGGGAAGTGCTTCCTTTTGCTTTCGCTATGAATCCGTCGCCGGCTGCTTGCCGGTCGAACGGCGGACGATGCGATCCTCAATCGTGAATTCCTGTCCGCTGCCGCTCGCGCTGTGAAGCGGCGGCTGGCGGAAACGGCGAAGGGCTCAGTTTACGAACCGGCGCAAACGGACGTTCATGACCAGGCCCATCGCCAGAAACACAAACAACGTGGCCGAGCCCCCGTAGCTCATCAGCGGCAGCGGGATGCCGGTCACCGGCATTTTGCCGATCACCATGGCCACATTCACCAAAACATGGAAACTCAGCGCCGCGGCTACGCCCATGACCAGAAACATTCCGGCACGGTCTTTTGCTCGCTGGGCATTTTGCACCAAACGAAGCAGCAGCGCCATGTACAGACCCAAGGCAAGCAGCACACCCTTGAAACCCTGTTCTTCAGCCCACGCTGCAAGGATGAAATCCGAGTAGCGCACCGGCACGAAGCCCAGTTGGTTCTGGCTGCCCTTGCCAAACCCTTTCCCCCAGAAGCCTCCCGAACCAACCGCGATCTTCGATTGCTGCAGTTGGTACCCGGTCCCCTTGGGGTCGTCCTCCGGGTGCAGGAAGGAGGTAATCCTTTCTCTCTGATACGGCTTCAAGATACGCGAGCCGACTGGCGTTATCCATACTGCGACCAACAGCGATATTCCGATCAAGGCCACCGCCGCGGCATGTTTCCATTGCAGCCCGGCGAGGAACGCGCCGACGACCAGCATGGGCATCAGCACGAGCGCCGTTCCCAGGTCCGGCTGCAGCAGGATTAATCCCAGCGGCAAGCCCACCAGAACCCCCGCTTTCAGCAAATCACTCAGCGAGAGGCGGTCCGTGCGCACTTCGGCAAAGAAGCGCGCCAACACGATAATTATAACCAACTTCACCAGTTCCGACACCTGAAGAAATTGTCCCCACACGGGTATCCATCGTTTGGCCCCGAACCGCGTGTGGCCGACCGCCAACACCGCTCCGAGCGCCACTAGTCCGGCCAGGTAGAGCACCGGCGCCTGGTCGAGGATCCTGTGGTAGTCCACGCGGGAAATCACGAACATGAGGATCGTTCCGAGCAGCAGCCAGCGGAGCTGTTTGGTGTACAGCCCGGCGGGGCCGCTGGCGTGCGTGGCGGAGTAAATCTCAAACACGCCGATCAAGCAGATTGCGCTGGTCAGTGCCAGCAGCCACCAGTCATATTCACGCGATCCCTGTGCTTCTCTCATGACAAATGAATCCGCGCCTCCGGAGCGCTCACGCGGCCGGCTCCGTTCTCGTCAGCGCCGGTTGCTTGTGCCGGCCTGGAGCTGCGTAGCCGGCGTCGCTGCGGCTTCCTCGGACTTGCGCGCGGGCCGCCGCTCGGCCCGCCGCTTGGCCTGCTTCGCCGCCGGCGGCATATTGGAGTTCCGCTCCGTGTCCTTCCCGTCGCCAAAATCATAACGCTTGTATTCGACCGTGTATTGACCCTGTGTCTTCCTGGCCTTCTTGTCGTAGTAAGTCTTGATGATGTCGCGCGCGATCGGGCCGGCGACGGCGCCGCCATGCTCGCCCCCTTCGATCAGCACGGCGACGACGATCTCCGGGTTGCGCCGCGGCGCGTAGCCGACGAACCACGCATTGTCTTTGAAGCGCTTCTGCTTGCCCACCTTATTCCGCGTGTCGTAACCGATCACCTGCGCGCTGCCGGACTTCCCGCAAAATTCCACGCCCTGCAGCCGCGCCCCCGCCGCCGTGCCGCCTTCGTTGACCACCCCGTACATTCCCTGCGTCACCTTCTCCACGGTCGGCTCGGAAATCGTGAAGCGCTCTTCCGCCACTTTGCTCGCGTCCTTGATAAGATGCGGCTGCTTGAAGACGCCGCCCATGGCGACGCCGCCGATCAACCGCGCGAGCTGCAGCGGCGTGGACGTGACGGCCCCCTGCCCGACCGACACGGAAATCGTCTCGCCCGCATACCACTTCCGGTGGAACACGCGCTGCACCCATTCTTCCGAAGGCACCAGGCCGCTTTCCTCGCTGGGCAGGTCGATGCCGGTCTTGTGTCCCAGGCCCAGCTTCGCCGCGTAGTACGAGATCTTGTCGATCCCCATGCGCATGCCCAGGTTGTAGAAGAAAACATCGCAGGACTGCACGATCGCCTTGTGCAGATCCACTATGCCGTGCTCGCTCTTGCCGTAAATGTGGTCCTTGAACATGCGGCCGTAAAACACTCCGTAGCCCGGGCAGAACACCCTGAAATTTTCGGGGACCGATTTCGATTCGAGCATCGCCGTGGCCATGACGATCTTGAAGACCGAGCCGGGTGCAAGCTGCGCCTGGATGGCCCGGTTCAGCAAAGGATGGTCGTCGTCCTCGTTGAGCTGCTTCCACTTCTCCTTCGAGACGCGCACCGCAAAATCGTTCGGGTCGGGCGCGGGGCGGCTCACCATGGCCAGAACCTCGCCGCTCTGCGGGTCGAGCGCCACCACCGACCCCGTGCGCCCTTCCATGGCCTGCTCCGCCACCTGCTGCAAGTCGTAATCGATCGTGAGCTGAATCTGCTTGCCGGGCACCGCCTCCTGCTCGGACAGCCGCCCGACTTCCTTCCCCACGCTGTTGACGACGACGCGGCGCTGGCCGTCCGTGCCCATCAGCAGATCGTTGTACTGCCGCTCGAGGCCCGTCTTGCCCACGATGTCGCCCGGCCGCAGGCGCCCTTCGCTCATCTCAATCTGCTTTTCGCTCACTTCCCCCACGTATCCGCTGGCATGCGACATGAACCCGCCCGGGAGATAGCGCCGGCGGTGCACCATCAACATCTCCAGCAGGGGCATCTCGGCGCGGTGCGATTCGATGTAGTCCACGTCCGCCTTCGAAGCCACCGGCTTGATCACGATCGGCAGGAATTTCGGCAGCCCGTGCGAGGCGTCCAATTGCTCCTTCAAATCCCGCACCGGGATGTTGAGTCCGTCGGCGATCTGCGGCAGGCTCTTGTCGACCAGCGCGGGATCGTCGCGGAGCAGAAGCACGCTGAAGGACGGATAGTTGTCCACCAGCAAGCGGCCGTCGCGGTCCAGCATCTTTCCGCGCGGCGCGATGATGGGGATCGAGTGCACGCGGTTGCGTTCTGCAAGCTGCGAGTATGTGTCGGAATCGATGACCTGAAGCTTCCAGAAACCCAGCAGCAGCAGGCCGATCATTCCCGCGATGATGTAGGAGAAGATTGTCAGCCGCGACTGCGGCAGCCGATTATCGTTGCCGAACCAGTACGACACCTTGACCCCGCGCGCGAGCCGCGCTTCTGCCCGGGCGGCGAACGCCTGCTCGCGTCACGTCCGCGTTTTCCACAGCGCGAGGCTCTTGAACTAGCCGCCGGCTCTCCGGCGCAGCCTCCGAACCGCTGCTCGACTCTCGCCGGCGCGGCGAAAGTATTCTCAAATCTAGCACTTGCGCCGCACACCCGCAAGCTGGCACCCCGGACAGGGGTTCTAGGACTGCATGCCCTAGTCACCGTGAGCTGATTACAAGAGGACTCTTTGCTTCAAATCCTGAGTGACTTGCATCACATCGTCCGGCCTGCCCAGATCACGCCAATAGTATTCATCGGCGCGAAAGGCGAGGATTTTTTCTCCCTGTGCGGCGAGACGCAGATAGGAAGTGATGATCGAGAAGACCCCTTCTTCCGTCATCGCCGCAAGAAGACGGGGAGAAATTACGTGGATGCCGCAAAAAGCCAGCGTCCGGACCTGTTGTGAAGATCGATCCGGTTCCGTCCTCTGATCGGCTCGCCGGCCGCAAAGCTGGAGTTGCTCGTCGAAGAGCAGGCATCGAGAACTCTCCCGCTCTTGCACCGCGAGTGTGGCCAGAGCCTGATTCTCCTTGTGAAATTGCACCATGCGCCGGAAATCGATCGTGCTGATGACGTCCACATTGTGCAGTAGGAAGGGCTCTTCGCGGCGATTCGCGTCGTCGAGGAAGAACCAGGCCGCCTTTTTCAGGCCGCCGCCGGTGTCGAGCAAGACCTCCTCGTGAGAAACTTCAATACGCATGCCGAAATTCTCGTTCGTTTTCAGATATTCGAGAATCATGCCGGCAAAGTGATGCACGTTGAGTATCACCTCGCGAATCCCAAAGCCGCGCAAGCGAGAGAGTGCGATCTCCAACAGCGTGCGGCCGGCGATTTCCACCAGCGCCTTGGGGCGATTGTCGGTGAGCGGCCGCAAGCGCGTACCGAGGCCGGCGGCCAGAATCATCGCTTTCATCTGTCCGGGTTCTCCAGCTCAAGATGCCGCACCACGACCTCCACTCCGTCCCTGCCGCGCAAATGTTTCGCCAATTGCTCCGCCAGAAATACCGAGCGATGCCGGCCGCCGGTGCAGCCGAACGACACCATCAAATTCTTGAAGCCGCGCTGCCGGTAATTGCTCACGCTGGCATCCACCAGCGACAGCACGCCGGCGAGAAACCTCTGCACGCTCTCCTCCTGATGGAGACAGGCGATCACCGGCGCGTCTTTGCCCGTGAGAGTTTGGAAGCGCTCTTCGCGTCCGGGATTCGGGATGCTGCGGCTGTCGAAAACGAATCCGCCGCCATGCCCGGTCTCGTCTTTCGGCAGGCCCCGGTGAAATGAAAAACTGAAAATCCGCACGGTCAGATTTTCCGCTTCGGAAGCCGGGCTCTGCAATTTCTCCGCGGCCGCCGTCTCGGAAGCCAGCTCCTGCAATTTTTCCGAGGCCACCATGCGTTTGAACGCGTCCATCAGCGCCGGCAGCGCGATGGGCAGCGTGACGTGGTGAACCAGCCAATGCAGGTTTTTCAAGGCGTAGGGCACGCTTTGCAGAAAATGAGCTTTGCGCTCATAGAAGCCGCGGAAGCCGTAGGCGCCCAGGGCCTGCATGATGCGCACGTATACGTAGGCATGGTAGTGCTGCATGAACACTTCGCGTTCAAGCTCGATGAAATCGGCCAGCCTGCCGAGATAGTGATCGAGCAGCTGCTGCCGCAGCTCCGGCGGCAGATCGGCCTTGGCATCGTACAAAAGAGAAGCGATGTCGTATTGCAGCGCGCCTTTTCGGCCGCCCTGATAATCCAAAAAGAATGGATGGCCGTCGCGCAACATGACGTTGCGTGATTGGAAATCCCGGTAGAGAAAGTAATCGCGGCCTGCGCCCAGCAGGAACTTCGTCAAGCGGCTGAAATCGTGTTCCAGCGCTTGCTCGTGGAAGGGGATGCCGCCGAGCCGGAGAAAATAATACTTGAAATAATTCAAATCCCAGGTGATGGACTGGCGGTCGAAGCTGGCGCGCGGATAGCACACTTTGTAATTCAAATCGCGGCCGGCTTCGATCTGAAAGCGCGGCAACACTTCCACGACTTTGCGGTAGGCTTCAACGACCTGGGGAGCGATGTTTTCGCCGGCGCGGTTTTTCGAGAGAAACTCAAAAAGGGTCGTGTTCCCCAGGTCTTCTTCGAGATAAGCGCCGTGGCTCAAATCTTCAGCATAGATCTCCGGTACCGGCAGGCCGTGGCGGCGAAAATGCCGGGAAAACTCCAGGAAAGCGGCGTTTTCTTCGCGTACGTCATACAGAATGCCGATCGCGCTGACGTTTTCGCTGGCAAGCCGGACGATCTTGCGCCCTGACGCGCCGAGCTGGCCCTGCAGCGGCTCCACCCGCCCGGCCGGTGAGTGGAAATGCTGCTCGAAAAGCTTCTTGAGAACGTCCATGAATGTGATTTCCAGCGATTCAGTCTTGACGACGCCGGCCTGGTCGTCGCCATCGCCATAAAGATATCATCGAACGCGCCATCCAAGAACCGTCGTCATCCCGTTTACCCTGAGCGGAGTCGAAAGGAGGGAGCGCAGAGAGTCGAGGGTTCTCTCCTCTTAACTCCCCACAGCGGCCTTATAATGGACTTATCCGCACCGCAATCGTGGGCGCGCTAGTCTTCCGCCGCCCGCCATGGCGGTCTAGGCGCGTCGGCTTAACAAGGGTTGGGCGTTGCTGGAAGCATGGTTGTGGCT
Organism: Candidatus Acidiferrales bacterium; assembly: GCA_035545075.1. Lineage (GTDB taxonomy): Bacteria > Acidobacteriota > Terriglobia > Acidiferrales > UBA7541 > Acidiferrum. Next base: position 29,042 of record DASZZJ010000083.1, on the reverse strand, counting down.
GACATCTCCGATCTACTGACGATCAAGGAATCGCCTTTACCCCACAGGGGCACGGCGTTGGACTGGGGAAGAGCTACCTCTGGGCGGCCATCCTTTGGTGGGGTCTACGTGTTTTGGTGGCGCAGCCCTGTGGAGCAGTTTTTCCAATCCTTGCAGAACCGTTTTCTCCACTTTCATGGCCCGAAGGGTGTGGCTCTTGAGTGGGACATCGGGCGTGATTGGCTGCGTGTTGCGAAAAACGGATTACTGCCCTTGTATGTCGGGAAAAACGCCTCGGATATTGCAAAAAGAGTGGGGCTTCATCTCAAATTGAAGACGCCCCGCACAGTTCCAGGCAAAGCGGTCAACGGCGTTTGCAAACGCATGACGACTTCCTGTCAAGTACGTGATCGTCTGGATCGATTGTTCCCCAATCTCCAGGACACTCGCCAACTTGCTCTGGATAACCTTGCGTTGAGCTACGTGCAGCTACAAGGAGATGGCGCCTTCGTTGAGCGGTTCTTTCTTGAAGACTTGGCCGTTGGCCTGCTTAGACCCATATTCAATGTGGACTCCGAGAGGTAAACGCCCAACCTAATCATTGCATCGGGCCGGCCAAAAACGGGCCGCGGGTGAACGCCGACTCGTTAGGCCAGCCATGGTGGTTTAGGTGGAATCGGCCTAAACAAGAGTTAGACTGACACCGGTAAGAGAGGGAACCTGACAGATGACAACCGACGCATACTTTGACATGCGCAATCTCGCCTCGCCAATGGGCGAGCTAGATGGCTGCCCTGTATCCGGTTGCACCGCGCCTCTTGGGAAAGCAGATAGCCAGTGGGGTGAGATGCCTTACTGTCCTGTGCATCGCATTAGGATCCACGCGAGAACTCGGACTTTCGTCTATTACAACGGTCCGGATAAAACTTCGAAGCGTAATGCGGCCTTGCGAAATATCTTATTCGAACGCGACTATTTCAAAGAGCACATCCTGGGTAACGCAGCCAAAGCCGAAACTCATCGGATTTGCCACGAAACCAGTGAAGATGCTCTGACCTGGAATGTGTTCTCCAGACTAGCGAGCGGCGGGTTGCTTTCAACGCTGTTATCCACGCTCACAAACTTATCCCTGAAGAACGAGCCTGAACTATACGTGTGGGGCCTTAAAGTGCGCCTTCATGATTCGTCCAAACCTCCATTGTTTCCTGCTCTAGAATGCGCCCGCGGCATCTTCGAAGAAGGCATTGCGAAGTTCTTAACCGAGCCTGACATCATGTTATATGTGCCAGGGGAGTTGCTGGTTCTGGTGGAGGCCAAATTCACTTCTGGCAATACTGTCGCTTCGGCCAGCGTAAACCATGATGTCACCGGTAAGAAGCCGAAGTCGCGTGAGGGCATCTTAGAACGATACAACCCAAACAAACTGCCACGCGATGCGCTGCTCGCACCGTCATCCTCGATGCCCTTTTACTCGCAGTTGTACCGCAATCTCGTGTTTGCAATCTACATGGCGAAGAAGCTGGACGTAAGGTGGGGTCTAGTTAGTCTTGTGTGCGAAGAGCAGTTTCACCTCCGACAAAACAAGGTAGAATTTCAAGATCCCACGCAATTTATTCACGCGCTCCTCCCTGAAAAGTCACGCGACCAATTTCTTTTCTACAGTTGGGAGCGGCTCTATGCCGGTCATGTTGCGAAAGCGACAGAACTGAAGGACTTAGCCGAGTACATGTACAACAAGTCTGCCAATGGTGTTAAAGCACTTGGAAGGGTTTACCCACAGATCGCCACGAAGAAAGGCCCATAGCCTTTAGAAATCCCTTGACAGCCGGTTATTCTCATAGTAAAATTCTTCATGAATAATCGGTCGGCCCCCTCGGTCACCCGCGAGATCACTCGTAAGCTCTTTAGAATCCGCACTTCCGAGAACCTGCTCCCGCAACCCCTTCAGAATCAACACTTCCAGACACCCCACGTAAGTGCGGAATCTAAAGGACTTATAGCACGACAATTTGGCCCGCAACTCCTCTATTTTCAACACTTACGAGCACCTCTCGTAACTGCGGAAAACACAAGACTTGTAACCCCTTTAGATTCCGCACTTCCAAGAAATGCACCTCGTAAGTCCTTTAGAATCCGCACTTCCGAAAAACACAGGGGGAGGGGTCTCTCATTACCTCGTTACTTCATTACTCCTCTCCGTGTCCCGTGTTTATGGTTCACCAACCACGCGCTTCCCGCGCCTGCTCCGTGCTTGGTGGAGTTCCAGGCGAGGGGAGCGTTCCTGGTCTCGGCGAAGTTGCGGCACCCCCTCCTCGGTGCCATAATCCCTCTTCACACTGGGCAGGGAACAGGCGACACAGGTCACTTCGTCCCGCCGAGGGGGACCCCATGAATCTACGCGACACTTGGATCGAGAAGCGCCTGGCTGCGGCCGGCTCCAACGGTAAGCCTGCCCCCATCGCGGGCGAGGGCCGTAACGTCTCGCAGATGCATCTCGCCCGCAAGGGCGTCATCACCGAGGAGATGCACTACGTCGCAAAGCGCGAAAAGCTCGACCCCGAGCTTGTCCGCAGCGAAGTGGCCCGCGGCCGCGCCATCATCCCCGCCAACATTCATCACCGCAATCTCGAACCCATGGGCATCGGCATCGCCTTCCTGTGCAAGATCAACGCCAACATCGGCAACTCCGCCACCACTTCCAACATTGACGAGGAGCTGAAGAAGCTCCATCACGCCGTCCATTACGGCTCGGACACCGTCATGGACCTCTCGACCGGCGGCGACATTCCCGTCATCCGCCGCGCCATCATCGCTGCGTCTCCCGTGCCCATCGGCACCGTTCCGGTCTATGAAGCCATCTCCCGCGTGAAGCGCCCCGAGGACCTCACGCCCGAGTTGATGTTGGAAGTCATCGAGGAGCAGGCCGAGCAGGGCGTGGACTACATGACCATCCACGCCGGCGTCCTCCGCGAACATGTTCCCTTCGTCCGCAAGCGCATCACCGGCATCGTCAGCCGCGGCGGCTCGCTGATGGCCCACTGGATGGAGCACCACAAGAAGCAGAACTTTCTCTACGAGCGTTTCGACGATATCTGCAAGATTTTCAAGAAGCACGACGTCAGCTTCTCGCTCGGCGATGGCTTGCGTCCCGGCTGCATCGCCGACGCCAGCGATGAAGCGCAATTCGCGGAGTTGCGCGTCCTCGGCGAACTGACGAAAAAGGCCTGGGAGCACGACGTCCAGGTGATGATCGAAGGCCCCGGCCACGTCCCCCTGGACAAGATCAAGGAGCAGGTGGACAAGGAAATCGAGTGGTGTTACGAGGCGCCGTTCTACACCCTCGGCCCGCTGGTCACGGACATTGCGCCCGGCTATGACCACATTACTTCGGCGATCGGCGCGGCCATGATCGGCTGGCACGGCGCTTCCATGCTCTGCTACGTCACGCCGAAGGAGCATCTCGGCCTGCCGAACCCGGAAGACGTCAAGCAGGGCGTTATCGCCTACAAGATCGCGGCGCACGCCGCCGATGTCGCCCGTCATCGTCCCGGCGCGCGCGATCGCGACGACGCGCTCTCCTACGCTCGCTTCCTCTTTGACTGGAACAAGCAGTTCGAGCTTTCGCTCGATCCCGAAACCGCTCGCGCCATGCACGATGAATCGCTCCCCGACGATTTCTACAAGGAAGCGAAGTTCTGCTCCATGTGCGGCCCGAAGTTCTGCTCCATGAACATCACCCAGCTCGCCGACGCCGAAGGCGGCCACGACCAAGCCGAGCGCAAACAAAAATTTGTCGAACTCCTTGCGAAGGTGCAGGGATAGCTCGCGTTGCAATCAGGAGGAGATGCATGCCGATCAACCAAGGATTGTTAGCCGAGTTCGACCAGGAAATGGCCAACACGCGCAAGACGCTCGAACGCGTGCCGGAAGACAAGTTCGGCTGGAAGCCGCACGCCAAGTCGGGCACGATGATCTGGCTCGCGGGACACGTCGCGCAAATCCCGGGCTGGGGCAAGGAAACCTTCGAGCGCACCGAGCTCGACATCGCCCCGGTCGGCCAGCCGCCGCAGCAGCCTCCGGTCATCAAGACTCGCAAAGAGCTGCTAGAACTCTTTGACCGCGGCGCCACGGCCGGCCGCGCCGCGCTCGCCAAGGCCACGGACGACCAGATGATGAAGCCATGGAGCCTGCTCTCCGGCGGAAAGAAAATTTTCACCATGCCGCGCGTCGCCATCTTCCGCGGCTTCGTGATGAATCATCTGATCCATCATCGCGCGCAGCTCGGCGTGTACTTGCGCTTGAATGACGTGCCCGTGCCCGCCATTTACGGCCCGTCCGCCGATGAGGGAAGTTTCGGGTAATCCCTTGCCATGCCGGAGACTCTCAAGCGCGAGCAGATTCGCGGCGAGTTTAACAACTGGGCCGAGGCCGGCCGCGGCGAAGGCATGGAGCAGGAACACCTGCCCATTGCGCTGCCCGTCATCGAAAAAATGCGCCTCGCGCCGGCGGACAACGTCCTGGATGTCGGCTGCGGCGCGGGCTGGCTTTCGCGGCGAATCGCCGCGCGCGTCCCGGAAGGGCGCGTCGTCGGCGTGGACATTTCCGATGAAATGGTTCGCCGCGCGCGCCGCGCTTCCGCCGATCACGACAATCTGCTTTTCGCCGCCGGCAGCGTCGAAGAAATTCCCTGGCAGGCGAATTTCTTCTCGCACGCCATCTCGGTTGAATCCGCATACTACTGGCCGGATCCCGCAGCCGGATTGCGGGAGATTTCCCGCGTGCTGCGCGAAGGCGGCTCGGCGTGGATCCTCATCAACTACTACCGCGATAATCCCCACTGCCATCAGTGGGGCGAGCTCCTCGCCGTTCCCACGCATCTGCTCTCGGCCGAGGAATGGGCCGCGCATTTTCGCGCTGCCGGTTTTGCGGATGTCGCGCACTCGCGCGTGAAGGACCCCACGCCCACGCCGGAGGTTTACACGGGCCGCTGGTTTCGCGACGCCGCTCAGCTTCGCGACTTCAAATCCGAAGGGGCGCTGTTCCTGGAGGGAAAAAAGCCCGTAGAAGCTGCGCGCTAAGAAGAGGAAGAACGGTCTTTCCAATCTTTCCAATCGGCGAGCGTGGCTTCGAGCATCGTGGCGCCGGCTTTATGGAGCCATTTTGAGGGGCGCTTCCGCAGGTCGCGCAAAATCGCTTTTCGCGCGCGCGGACTGCCGAGATGCACGTTCGCGGTTTCGCGGCCCATCTCCCACAGCAACCGGTATTCGTCGCGCTTTTTCGGCAACTGGATGAGCTCGACGCGCGAGCAGTCCGGAGCAAGCCGCCGCAGGATCCACCGGCCGCGGAGATGCACGTACGGGTCGCGGCAGCGCACCGCTGTGGAAAGAATCTCTTCGTAGCGAATTTTTTCCGAACCTTTGCCGCTGTTGGCCCAGACCACTGCGGAGGGAGCGAGCGCCTTCACTTCGCGGGCAATTTTTCCACCGTGCCAATCGGCAATGGCCACATAACGCTCGCGCCCCAGGCTGCCGAGTCCGGCAATGCGATGCGAGATCTGGTACTTGAGCCGGCGGTCCGGGAAGACCGACTCCAACGTATTTCGCGCGCTCTTCGGCACTTTGTCTTTCCAGGCGGGCAGACTGGTAAGCTTTTTCCAGTACGCCACCGGGTCGCGCAAGTCGCTGGTGGCGATTTCGCGCAGCCAGTGGTGGTGCTCGCCGAGAACAATCGGCTGTCCCCCTTCTTCGAGCATCGAGCGGTAACCATCGAGGATGGCATCGCACGCATCCTTGAGGCCGATGACGAGGTGGTTGGCCCAAATGGCGAGATGGGCGCTTGTCGCCAGGCGCACCAGATCGTTGGTGTAGGGCAGGGGATAAGCCTCGTCGAAATCGTTCACCCCCCACGTCAGGCGCCCCTCGGCATCGCGCCAGGTGCCGAAATTCTCGACGTGCAGATCGCCGACGGCGAGCACTTCGGGGGCCTTGGTCAATCCGGGACATCGCTCGGGCCAGAGCTGCATCCAGCGATAAAAGGTCGCGCGGAAGAAAGGGAATGCGCCGGCGGCCATCTCCCGGTGCTTCCGTGCAAGATCGGCCTCGACGATCGTCAGGTGCTTCGTGAGCCACGCTTCGTATTTCCGCGTCGCCTTCCGAATTTTCATGCGCTCCCTGTGCCGCCTGGCCTGTCCGCAACGTATAGGATGGTGCACCTGGTCAAGGGTTTGGCTCAACATGAATTTGATGTTTTCGAGCTCGCGAAGTCTTATAATCCCTTCAGAGCGGCTGGCGCGGGGTCGGCCGCACTTCGCGGTTTTGCCTGGTTCGATCAAGAAAAGTCGTGATCCCTCGAAAAAGGAGGGACTACATGAAGAGAGCGTGGATCGCGTTAGTCGGGACAACCGCGCTGGCGGCCGCCGTCGCGGCCCAGACTGGCTCCGGCGGAACATCGGGCTCTACAAATCAGCCTGTCACAGCACCGGCCACGTTGAGCAATGGGACCGACGTGGTGGTTGAACTGAACAAGACAGTGGATGCCAAGAAGGCGAAAGTGGGGGACAAAGTCAAGGCCACCGTGATTCAAGACGTGGTTTCCCATGGTCGCGTGGTCATCCGCACGGGATCCAAACTGCTCGGCCATGTTGCCGAAGTCAAACCTCACAGCAAGACGGATCCGGAGTCCCGCCTGGCCGTTATTTTCGACAAGGCCGTCCTCAAAGGCGGCGGGGAGATGACTTTCAATGCCGCGATTCGCGCGTTGGCTCCCCCCAGCCGAGCATCGCGGGTCGATCAGCCTGACCTCATGCCTCCGCCGGGGATGGGTACAACGACTCGCTCAATGGGCAGTGGCGGGCCCCAGCCCATGGGGAGCCCCACCAGCCCCACCAGAGGAGCATCTACCACGAGTCAAGTCACCCCGGCGAACAAGAACGCTGGCGCTCAGACCGGCACCACTCTCACTTCCCCCATAGGTGGGGCGAGCTCTGGAGGCAATGAAAGCGCAGGCATGTTGAGCACACGCAGCCGCGGCGTCTTCGGGCTTCGGGGCCTGAAGCTATTGACCAGCGGCAGCCAAGGTTCGGTGGTGACATGCACCGGCCGAAATGTGAAGCTGGAGAGCGGTACTCAGATCGTCGTAAAGGTCAACGGTCCGGTCGGGCCATAAATGCTTCTGAACCCCAGGTAGAATAGGGCGGGTTGGTTGGATGGAATCCTGCCGCTTTTTCTGGCTCCCTTTCTCCGGATGGCTGTAAATCCTTCTGCGGCCACGCGAGCCAGCACTCGGCGCGTTCACCCTGCGCTCAGAATTCCAGGCCGGGCAATTCCGATGCGCTTTCGGAGTCGCACTATTCTCTGAAGGCAAAAAAGAATAATGTGGGATGTAGCCTCCGGTCGAGCGCGAACGGACCCAAAGTTCTGGAGAGGCGGCACGGCTGCCGATACCGGCGCCCCAGAGTCCGCAGGAGATTTCAACGATGGCGAAGAAATTCGATGAGTTGAGCGAGCGCGAAATCCTGGCGCTGGCGATCACGCTGGAAGAAGAGGACGCCCGTGTGTACTCAGATTTTGCCGAAGGGTTGCGGGAATCGTACCCGGCGACGGCAAAGATGTTTGAAGAAATGCAGGCGGAAGAGGCGACGCACCGAACGCGGCTGATCGAGATGTTCCGGCAGCGGTTCGGCGAGCACATACCGCTGATCCGGCGCGGGGACGTGAAAGGATTTCTGGAGCGGAAACCAGTGTGGCTGATCCGGCCGCTGGGCATCAATGTTGTGCGCAAGCAGGCGGAGATCATGGAACTGGAGACGCGGCGGTTCTATGAGCGGGCGGTAAGCCGGGTGAGCGACGCTTCGACGCGCGAGCTGCTGAACAATCTTGCGGATATGGAGCGGCAGCATTACGCAATGGCGGAATCGCTGGAGGAAAAACACCTGACGAAGACGGCGCGCGCGGCGGAAGATGCGTCGCACCGGCGAATGTTGATGCTGCAGGTGATCCAGCCAGGGCTGGCGGGGCTGATGGACGGGTCGGTTTCAACGCTTGCGCCGGTCTTTGCGGCAGCGTTCGCGACGCAAAACAGCTGGACCGCGTTTCTCGTGGGGATGGCGGCGTCGCTGGGCGCGGGAATTTCCATGGGATTTGCGGAGGCGCTCTCGGATGACGGCTCGCTCACCGGACGCGGGTATCCGTGGGTGCGAGGTTCGGTGTGCGGGCTGATGACGACGGCGGGAGGTATCGGGCACACACTCCCCTTTCTGATCCGGAGCTTTCATGCGGCGACGGTAGTCGCCGTGTTCGTCGTGCTCATCGAGCTGGGTGCGATCAGCTATGTGCGGCACAAATACATGGACACGCCATTTCTGCAGGCGGCGTTCCAGGTGGTTGTGGGCGGGTTCCTGGTGTTTCTCACCGGGATCTTGATCGGCAGCTCGTAAAGAAAAGAAACCTTCCGCTTGGCTCGTTTCGAATGATGCGTGACGCCGGACCATTGCCCGGGGATGCAACGTAGAAACTGCCGGAGCGTCTCTAATTGGGACTAGCCTTCATTGCTTTTTCCGCCTGTACAGATGGTGACCCGAATCGGCAAAGCGTATCAAACGGAAAAGATCGAACTGTCCGAAGAACTGCGTGGCTGAGTTGGTGATTGTTCTAAATTCTATCTGGCAAAGTACGACCACATCGTGGCCAACATAACCGCTCTTCAGAGGGGTCGGTCCGTGGTGCCGATACGCCAGACGGCGTTGTAAAGCACCTGCCCATCCCCAGTCACGAACGAGTCCAGCACATACAGCCTCCAGCCCTGGGGCCACAGCTCGTCATATTTCTTGCGGTAGTCCGCATACTTGTATCCGTAGACCTGGATCTCGGGCATGCTGCCCGGCCGCCAGACGGCGTTGTATAGGGTCTGGCCATTGTTGACGTACGCCTGCAGGCTGTACAGGCGCCAGCCTTGCTGCCACAGGTCGTCATAGCGTTTGCGATAGTCGGTGTAGGTCCAGCCGTAGACTTGAAATTCGCCGGAATCTCCCGGCCGCCACACTGCGTTGTAAGCCACCTGGCTGCCGGCCACGTAGGATTCAAGCGTCTGCAGCCGCCACTTTTGCGTCCACAAGTTGTCGTACTGGCTGCGATAGTTGGTGTACGTGGTGTCATAGGTCTGGTGCTCGCCGAGACTGCCTTTGCGCCACACCGCGTTGTAGAGCACCTGGCCGTTCGCCACATACGACTGAAGGATGTAGAGCCGCCAATTTTGCGGAAACTGCTCGTCATATTTTTTCTTGAAGTCGGCAAACTGCCAGCTGTAGACCTGGATCTCGTCGCCGATCCAGCGCCGCCAGACCGCGTTGTAAAGCACCTCGTTGTTGGTCACATAGGATTGCAGGATGTAGAGGCGCCAGCCTTGCGGCCACAGCTCGTCGTACTTCTTGCGGTAATCAGCGTATTTCCATCCATAGACCTGGATTTCGTCGGTACTGGTGTAGCCGGTGGTGGAGCATGTGCCGTTGTTGGTGTTGTCGGCGGCCCCGGGGATCTGTCCGAAGGGCAGGTTGACGATCGAGCTGCATCCGTCCACTGACTCGTCCCATCCCGGGTCGTTGTCATCAGCTGGGTCGATGGAGGCTTCGAAGACCTCGTGCGCAGTCACTAGCGGCAGGTTTGGCCCAACATCGTGCGGCACCACCGACCAGAAGGATGAGGCCGACTCCGACGAGTGATACCCGCATCCATTGCAGTTGTCCAATCCGAAACCGTGCGCCGGAAACACCATGATCAGCGTGGCCGGACCAAATGCCGGAAGCTTTCCGCTGGTTTGGTTGGTGTGGATGATGTTGAGCAGGTCGCTGCGGGTGAGTTTCACGGGCGTCGCGCCAGGGCTGGCCGTGACCGCCGGCGCCACACTGGCGTCGTTCACGCCGTACTGCCACATCATGGGCTGCTGCCCGGCCGGCTTGCCATTCCCGGAGAGGTATCCGGTCAGCCCGTTCAGGTAATTCTGCTGGGCGGTGATCTCGGCGGCGCTCCAGTTGCCGTAATACAACGGGTAGATCTTGAATGTTCTCAGGACCGGTCCCCCGCGATACTGCAGCGGCGCATGCGCCTGGCCCCACACCGGCGCGCTGCCGGCTATAACACCCAGGATTCCGACGGCAACTGCCAGCCACAATTTCTTCATTCCGGGCCTTCCTTTTTGACTCCGAAAACGGTGGCCATCGTACACCTGTTCTATCTTCCAAAGGGTAATTTGAGCTGAGTTCCATCTGACCCGCCCCCAACGGTCTATGGTCCGCACCATCACGGGTGAAGTAACCCCACATCCAGCCCACTCTTGCGACACCTCTTCCTCCAACTACCCGGTTCATCGATTTTGCTGCTGCTCGGCCGATCTATCCCGTCCGTATCTGCAGCGACGCGATCCGGCTCAGCATCGCCCCGAACCACTTTCGGTTCAGTTGTCCTTCCGCCAGTAGCAGCCAGTAGTGGCGTGCATGTTTCATCAGTCGTCCTCCCGTCTTCGAACGAGAGCCGAAAGGGCTGAGTCTGTGTCTCACCCACTGGGTGTCCACCTCCAGAAGGCGACCCTGCGCTCGGTTCACGCATGAACACAGGCGATGCACATCTTCTACGCCCTTTCAAATCGGAAATCCGGGTCTAAACCTGCTACGATAGTTCTGATCAGGGGTATTCGCCATGTCACAACGCGCAGTGAAATTCTGCCTCATTCTTGTCTTTTCGTTCCTGTTTTCGATGGGTGTGGAATCGCAAGCGCCCGCGCCGGCACCGCCGGCCCCGACATTGAAGGGTCCATCGCAGCAACCGGCCCCGCAGAGCCCGCAGGCGCCAGCCCCGCCTCCGCAACAGCGGCCGGCGGCGTACGAACCGGCCACCGTGCTGCGAGCCATCATTCGCCTCGTTGTGGTGGACGTTGTGGCGACGACCAAGAAGGGTGACGCCGTCACGGATCTCAAGAAGGAAGACTTCACTGTTTTGGAAGACGGCAAGGAACAGCAGATCCGCGCCTTCACCTTTCAGCACCCGGCCGCAGCCGGTACCCCTGCGCTGGCGCAGGATCAAGTCAAGCTCCCGCCAAACGTGTTCACCAATGCTCTGAAATTCAATCTGAACTCCGGCGCCCTAAACGTGATTCTGCTGGATGCTTTGAACACCAGCCTGCTCGACCAGGCCTATGCACGCGAACAGATGCTCAAGTATCTGGAAAAAATGCCCGAAGGCCAGCCGATTGCGGTCTATATGTTGGGGAACAAGCTGCAAATGTTGCAAGACTTCACCACCGATCACACCCTGCTCAAAAACCTGGTCCGCAACCTTAAGGTCAAGACCTCGGCCCTCCAAGACAATCCTGCCGGCGGCCCGGGACAGCAACTCCTGCCGACCGGCTTCGCCGACGCGGGGCTGGTACCGGCCCAAATGGTCCAACAGATGCAGCAGTTTGAGCAGGAGCGCATCGGGTTCCAGACGGACCTTCGCGTGCGCTACACGGTCGATGCGCTGACCTCGCTGGCCCGTGCTCTCTCCGGCTATCCGGGGCGCAAGAACCTGATCTGGATTTCCGAGACCTTTCCGATCAACATCAATCCCGACTTGACGCTCAGCGGCGATGTCTTCGCCTCGACGCGCAATTACGCGCCGCAGATCGCCCAGGCGGCGGAGGCTCTGGTGGATGCCCAGGTCGCAGTTTATCCGGTGGATGCCCGGGGTCTTGTAGCCCCATCGGTTTTTAGCGCTTCCAGCACGGGCGTCGACACCTTCGGGCGGTCCATCGGAAACAATGGATCCCGCCTGGGCACAAACCTCAACAACGAATCCGCGGCGCTCCAAGCCACCCACGGCACCATGCAGGAGGTGGCGGAGAGGACCGGAGGCAAGGCCTTCTACAACCGCAACGACATTGACAATGCCATCGCCAAGAGCATTGAAGACGGATCCACTTACTACACCCTGGCCTACTATCCGGCGAACAAAGAGTGGAACGGCAAATTCCGCAAGATCGGGATAAAAGTGAACCGGCCGGGAATCACCTTGCGCCATCGTCTCGGCTACTATTCGATGGACCCCAAGACGGCGGGCAATCAGAACCCGAAACAACAGGCGGCTGAACTGGGTGACGCGCTGAACATTGATTACCCGGTTTCCACCGGGCTGCGTTTCGAAGCGGGCGTCATACAGCCCTCGGAGAAGACCCAAAACAAGGTGCTGGTGAACTTCGCAGTGGATCCCCACGCCGTCAGCTTTGAGCTTCAGGCGGACGGAACGCAAGCCGCCAAGATGGATTACGTGGTTCAGGTGCACTCCTATAGTGGAAAAGTAGTCCAGACGGAGAGCAGCGCGATGGTCTACGCCCTGCCTCCGGATGCCTACAAGAAAGTCATGCGCGGCGTGCTGCCTTTCCAGAAACTTTTTGATCTGGCGCCGGGAGATTATTTGCTGCGTCTGGCAGTTCGGGATAACCGGACCGGCCTGATCGGGACAGCCAACGGGAAGGTCAGCGTGGCCCAGGCATCTACAGCCCCGGCCGCTGCCAGCCCGGCAGAAAAGAAACCGTGAGGGAAGATCCCGTTTGACGAACGCATAGCAAAATCAAGATGGGAGGTACAAGGGGCAAAAATGGGCGTTCTGGACCAGCGGTTTGAAAAGAATTTCATGATCTCCTCGGTGGACTACGTGTTCAACTGGGCGCGGAAGAGCGCCATCTGGCCTCTGACGTTCGGGCTGGCGTGCTGCGCGATCGAGATGATCGCCTCGACGACGTCGCGGTTCGACATCGCGCGCTTCGGCGCGGAAGTCTTTCGCCCGTCGCCGCGGCAGGCGGACCTGATGATTGTGGCCGGGACGGTGACGCTGAAAATGGCGCCGGTGCTGAAACGAGTGTGGGACCAGATGCCCGATCCGAAATGGTGCATCTCCATGGGGGCGTGCTCGAGCGTGGGCGGGCCGTTCAACGCGTATTCGGTGCTGCAGGGGGTGGACAAGATCGTGCCCGTGGACGTTTACGTCGTCGGCTGCCCGCCGCGGCCGGAAGGGCTTTTCTACGCGTTGCTGAAGCTGCAGGACAAGATCGATCGGATGACGCTGGCGAAGAAGCCCACGGAAGTTCGGCTGCGGCCGGAGATGGTGGAAGAGTTCAAGCGCGGCGTGATGGTCGCGCAGACGCCCTCGCCACGCTGAAGGCGAGTTGGCATTGAGAATCAAGGAGAGATAAGGATGGCTTTGCTTCGCGTCGCGAAAGCCGTGGAGATTCCCGCGGGCACGATCCGGGAATTCCAGGTGGAGGGCAAGGCGATTGCCCTCGCCAACGTGGGAGGGAAGTTTCACGCCATCAACAACACCTGTTTGCACCGGGGTGGGCCGCTCGGGCAGGGCGTCCTGGAAGGAAATATCGTTACCTGCCCGTGGCACGGCTGGGAGTACGACGTGACCACGGGGAAGGTCGTACGGAATCCAGCCGTGGGAGTGGATTGCTACCCCCTGGAAGTCCGTGGGGAAGACATCTTCGTCGAGATGGGCTGAGTGCGGGCCGAAAGGCCAACTTCTACGTTACTCCTTTAGTTTCAATAAGATACATACAACCCGGTGCTTGCCACGGTTCGGTCGCCCTGATGGCGGAACTGAGAGCGGGAATGAACATTCCGTTTGGCATTGCCGTGACCCGCGTGTATAGTGCGGCCGATAAACCACTCGATGGCCACGCCGACGCCGCAGAAACACTACTGGATCTTCAGTGCCGACCCTCATCACTACCACTGGGACACCCTGTTTGTGAAAGGCAAGGAGATGTGGCACGGCGCGGGGTCCAGGGCGGACGCCAACCGGGCCTTGAAGCAGGTGCGGAAAGGAGATCGCGTGTTGTGCTACCACTCCGCGCCGGAACGATCGCTCTATTCGATCGCGGAAGTGACGCGCGATCCTTATCCGGATCCGCACGATGAGAAGGGGAAAAACTTGGTGGCGGACTTGAGGGCGTTTGAACGGCTGCCGCGGCAATTGACGCTCGTGGAGTTGCGGGAGAACAGGGCGCTCCGAAAGGTGAAGCTGCTGAAAAACGTGCGGCTCCTCGTCTCAACGCTCGGCGAGGCCGAGTACCTGGAAATCCTAAGAATGGTGGGAATCGTGGCAACGCCGGGAATCCCGCTGCCCTGAGCCGCGCGAAGGAGCCGAAAGGTGAGTTCCGCCAGGGGAGGCCGTGGCATGCCCCGTGTGAGCCACTGCTATGCTTCGAGCGAGGGAGGGCGGTGATGGCCCGATTGTTGCTTGCCGTGAGCCTGATCGGTTTGGCCGGATGGGGCATAGCGAACGAAAGCACTCCCAAAGACGACCGCCTCAGCGGAATTCCTTCCGGACACACGCGCGTCCTGGACCTGAGCTACGCGATCAGCGACAAGCTGGTGGCGTGGCCGGGAGACACACGCTGGTTCGAGGCGAAGGTGAACGCGACCGTCGAGAAGGACGGCTACTTCACGCGCAGCTTCTGGATGCTGGAACATTACGGGACGCACATGGATGCGCCCATCCATTTCCCTCCGGGAACCACGCCGGTGGACAAAATTCCCGTGAAACAATTGTTCGGTCCGGCGGTCGTGCTGGACGTGCGCGCAGAAGGCGAGAAGAACGCGGACTACCTGCTGCCGGCGGCGGGCGTGGAACAGTGGGAGCGGCGGCACGGGCGGATTCCGGCGGGGGCCATCGTGCTTCTGCGGACGGGCTGGGCAGCGCGGTTTCCGGACGCGAAACGCTACCGCAACCAGGATGCGCAAGGGACCATGCACTTTCCGGGATTCTCCGTGGAGGCGGCGAAACTGCTGCTGGAGAGAAAAATCAGCGGGCTGGGCTGCGATACAATGAGCGTAGACGCGGGGAACTCGAAGGATTTCGCGGTGCACCGGGTGACCCTCGGGGCGGAACTCTATCATCTTGAAAACCTCGCGGACTTGAGCGCGCTACCGGAAGCGGGCGCGTTCTTGATCGCCGCGCCCATCAAACTGGAGGGCGGCTCGGGCGGGGCCGTGCGCGTCTTCGCGGTCCTGGATTGAGCGGGGAATTCGCAAGAACCAATTCCGAGCTTTCTGCGTCTTACAGGATGAGCCGGGGAGGGGTGTGGAAATGAAGAAAAGCTATCTGGAGAGGGCGGTGCTGTCCCTCGTCTTGCTGGGCGCGATGGCCGGCTGGTCCGCGCCCGCCACGGCGCAGGAATTTCCGGTCCAAACGCGAACGCTGAAGAACGGGATGAAGGTGCTGGTGCAGACGGACCGGAGCATCCCGAACGTGGCGCTCTACATTTTTTACCGGATCGGCTCGCGCAATGAGCGGCCGGGCACGACGGGCCTCTCCCACTTTTTCGAGCACATGATGTTCAACGGGGCGAAAAAGTACGGCCCGGGCGACCTGGATAAAGTCATGGAAGCGAACGGCGGCTCCAACAACGCCTACACCACGCGCGACGTGACGGTCTATCAGGACTGGTTTCCGCACTCGGCGCTCGAGCTCATCTTCGACATCGAGGGAGACCGCATCCGCGACCTGAGCTTCGATCCGGTGAAGATCAAGTCCGAGAGGGGCGTCGTGGCGTCCGAGAGACGCCTTCGGACGGAGAACGACAACGGCGGGCTGCTGGACGAGCAGTTGTGGGCGACCGCATTTCTGGCGCACACCTACCAGTGGCCGGTGGTGGGATGGATGAGCGACATCGAGCACTGGACGATGGAGGACCTGAAGCACCACTTCGAGATGGGGTATTCGCCGAGCAACGCGACCATGGTGGTGGTTGGCGACGTCTCGGCGGACGAGATCTTCAAGCTGTGCGAAAAATACATCGAGCCGATCCCGGCGCACGCTCCGCCGCCGCCGGTCGCCACGGTCGAGCCGGAACAGCTCGGCGAGCGGCGGTTGACGGTGCACAAGATCGCCGAACTGCCGCTTCTGCTGATCGGGTATCACGTTCCGCGGACGAACAGCGCCGACTATTACGCGCTGAATATCCTGAACACTGTGCTTTACCAGGGGGAAAGTTCGCGGATGTATCAACGGCTGGTGGACAAGGACCAAATCGCGCTGGAAGTGGGGTCCTTCGCCGAGCCGGCATTCGATCCGACGCTCTCGGGAATATACGCTCAGCCGAAACAGGGCGTGGACCCAGCGGCGTGTGAAAAAGCGATCTATGAGGAGCTCGAGCGGGTGAAGACGGCGCCGATCACCGATCGGGAGCTCGAAAAGGCGAAGAACATCCGGCTCGTCGAGTTTTACCACCAGATGCGGACCATCAGCGGACGAGCGAATACGATCGGGACGTACGAAGTTTTCTTCGGCGACTACGGCAAGCTCTTCGGTGCGGCGAAGGAATATGCAGGGGTCACGAAAGAAGACGTGCAGCGCGTGGCGAAGACTTACTTTGGCGCGAACAACAGGACGGTGGCGACGCTGCTTCCCGAGAATGAGGAGAAACCGAAACAATGAAAGCCGAACGGAAAGCGACGCGCCTGCTGATTCTCCTTGCTGTTGTTCTCACCGCCCCCGCCGCGGCATCGGCGCAGTCCATCCACTTGCCGCCGCATGAAAAGGTGGTTTTGAAAAATGGATTGACCGTGCTGCTGATGGAGAAGCGCGGCGTGCCGATGGTGAGCATTTCGGCGATCGTCAAGGTCGGGGCGGCGGCGGACCCCGCCGGGCAAGAAGGTCTGGCTAAAATAACCGCGGGATTACTGCGAAAGGGGACGCAGAAGCGGACGGCGCAGCAGTTCTCAGCGGACCTGGATTTCATCGGCGGGTCATTCAGCGCGGAGACCAACTCCGACTACACGTCGGTGTTCGCGGAGTTCTTGACCAAGGACCTCGCGCGCGGGCTCGATCTTTTTTCGGACGCGGTGTTCCACCCTGCGTTCCCGCAGGAAGAGGTGGACAAGCTTCTGGCGCAGAACGTGGATGGGGTGAAGGCGGCGAAAGACGATCCACAAGCGGTGATATTCAGCTATTACAACGGCTATCTCTACGGCACGCATCCGTACGGGCGGCCGGAGGGCGGGGATGATGTTTCGCTGAAGCGCATCCAGCGCAGCGCCATCGTGAAGTTCTACGAGACGTACTACGCGCCGGGAAACGCGATTCTTGCGGTGGCCGGGGACTTCAACGCCACGGAGATGCGCAAGAAGTTGGAGGAAATCTTCGGCGCCTGGCCGGCCAAGTCGGCTCCGGCGGGCGCGATATCCGCGATGGCGCCGGCGAAAGGGAAGCGGCTGCTGTTGATCGACAAACCGGATGCCACGCAGACGTATTTTGCGATCGGGAATGTGGGCACATCCGTGAACGATCCGGACCGCGTGGCGATCCGCGTGGTGAACACGATCTTTGGAGGGCGGTTCACGTCAGAGCTGAACGAAGCGCTGCGCGTGGAGTCCGGCCTGACCTATGGTGCGTCGTCGTTCTTCGATTCGCGGAAGGTGCCCGGGCCGTTTGCGATCTTCAGCTTCACCAAGAATGAAACGACGGCGCAGACGATCGACATGGCGCTCGACGTGCTTCAAAAACTGCACAAGAACGGGGTGTCGGCGGAACAACTCGCTTCGGCGAAGAGCTACCTCAAGGGCCAGTTTCCGCCGACGATCGAAACCTCGCAGCAGCTCGCGAACCGCATCGCAAGGAACGAGTTCTACGGGCTGGACGACAGAGAAGTGAACCAGTTCGAAGCGCGGGTGGATGCGGTGACGCCGGAGATGGCACGGCAGGTGATCCAGAAGCACTTCCCGCTCGAAAACCTGGTGTTTGTGCTGATCGGGAAGGCGGCGGAGATCCGGCCAGCCGTGCAGAAATACGCCGCGCAGATGGATTCGCGCGCGATAGCCGATCCGGGGTTTTGGCCGCCACCGGCGAACACGCCAGCCGCCCCGAAGTGAGCATCGGAGAGTCCCCTGCGTCCCGTTCGGAGTGACGCGGCCGGTTGGATGAGCGGCTCGGGCCGTCGTCAGGCGATAGCGCCGCCGCAAGAAGAGCCGGCGCCGGCTGTGCAGCCGTAGCAATGATTGCCGGTGACGATGCGGCGGCGAGCGAGCGCGGCAAAGTCGAAGTCGCGGACGTGCGCCGGCGCGCCCTGGTCCGTGGAGATCTCGAGCATCTGGTTGAAGTCGCAATCGTAGAGTCGGCCGTCCCAGCCGATTGAGATCGTGTTGCGGCACATGACGTTCTCCGCCGCGGCGGGGTTGAAGGCATTGGCCAGCCGCTGCATGTAGCCCGCGTAATTCCCACTTTCCAGCAGGAAATCCAGGAACCGGCTGATGGGCATGTTGGTGATGGTGTAGAGTCGGTTGAAGTCGATGCCGTGTCGCCGGGAGAGCTCGCGCTTGAACTGCGCCTCGATGGCGGCCTGCTTGGGCGGGAGGAAAGCGCCGACCGGATTGTAAACGAGGTTGAGGAGCAGGCCGGAGCCTTCCTTGCCGTAGCCGAGGGCATTGAGCCGGTGGAGCGCTTCGATGGATTTGTCGAAGACTCCGTCGCCGCGCTGCGCGTCGGTCTGCGCCCCGCGGAAATAGGGGAGGGAGGCGATGATCTCAACGCGGTGGAGCGCGAGGAACTCTGCGACCCCGGTTTGGCCCGGGAGGAGGAGGACCGTCAGGTTGCAGCGATCCATCACGTGGCGGCCGAGCGCGCGGGCCTGCTCGGTAAGCCAGCGGAAATGAGGATTGAGCTCGGGCGCGCCGCCGGTGATGTCCACGGTGGGGATGTCGGTCTGGGCGAGGGCGCGGATGCAGGCTTCGGCGGTTTCGCGAGTCATGATTTCGCGGCGGCTGGGACCGGCGTCCACGTGACAGTGATGGCAGGTCTGGTTGCAGAGCTTGCCGACGTTGATCTGGAAGACAGAGATGCCGGTGGCGTGAAGGGGCAGCAAACCCGCGGCAGCGAGCTTTTCTTCGAAGCGGGGATGGCCGACGGAAGAATCGAGGATGCGGAGCTGATCGCTCGCGGCGGTCAAGGGATTGGTCCAGCGAATGACGGTGAGTCCCATGTCTGCACCGGCCTACATGGAGAGTTTTTCGGCGATGTTGCGCATCTGCACGCCATGGACGAGCGAAGCTCCGCCGCGAATGGCGCAGGCGACGTGTACGGCTTCGGTCATCTCCTCAACGTTGGAGCCCTTCTCGAGGCAGGCCTGCGTGTAGGCGTCAATACAGTAAGGGCACTGGACGGCGTGGGCCACTCCCAGGGCGATGAGGGCCTTCTCGCGCTCGGTGAGGGTTCCTTCGGCAAACACGGCGGCGTAGTAGGCGGAGAATTTTTCCCAAAGCTCTTTGTTCGCTTTGCCCATATCGGCGAATTTCGCGAGGTCGTGCGGATGGTAGTAAGTTTCCATGCGGGATCCCTCCTAACAGCAACCGGAGCCGGGGGCGCAGCCGGCGGCGGCGTTTTCATAGCGGTGGCGGACGGCGTTTTGCCTCTCCAGTACGGCTGGTTTTCTTGTCATGCGCTTTCTCCAAACGAAAAGGGATCCTTCAAGGCCGAACGGTGCGCAGGGTGAACCGGGCGAGTAGAGAAAATAGCACAATGCGTCGAGGAATGCTTCCGGGGAGCCGGGCAGCGGCCAGGCGGATACGGAGTTTACGCCGGCAGTGTGCTATTTTGTTGAAGCTTTGATGCCATGCCGGAACTTCCCGAAGTCGAGACGATTGCGCGCGGCCTGCGAGCGGCCGTGGTAGGCCGGCGAATCGTCGGCGTGACGTTCGGGAAGACCGATTTCATGGATGATCCCGCGGCGATTGAACGGAATGTTCCGGGGCGGCGGATCGAGGCAGTCGAGCGATACGGGAAGTTCATGGTGCTGCGGCTGTCGGAGACGAACGGCCACGGCATCGCAGCGGGCCTGCTGGTACATCTTGGGATGACGGGGCGGCTGATCTCGGCGGCCAGCGAGCGCCCGCAGGAGAAACACACGCACGCCCGCTTCCGGCTGGATGATGGCCGCGAGCTGCGCTACACGGACGCGCGGCGGTTTGGAAGGATGGCGTTTTTCCCGGCGGCTGCGCTGGCGGAGGAGTTGTCGCCGCTGGGCGCGGATCCGCTGGAAGTGACTGTGGAAGATTTTTGCGGCCGGCTGCGCTTGCGACGCGCGCGGATCAAAGCGCTGCTGCTCGACCAGCACGTATTGCGCGGCGTGGGCAACATCTACGCCGACGAGAGCCTGTGGCGGGCGAAAATCCATCCGGCACGGCTAGGCGCTCGGCTGAGCCAGGCTCAGGCGGCGGAGCTGCACCGGGCTCTGCAGAAAATCCTCCGGCGCGCCATCGCGCTGCGCGGATCTTCCATTTCCGATTTTGTTGACGCCGATGGCCGGCCGGGAGATTATCAGCGGCGCCATCGCGCCTATGGGCGGGAAGGAAAGCCCTGCGCGCGCTGCGGCACGCGGATCCGCAGGATCCTGGTCGCCGGCAGGGGCAGTTATTTTTGCCCGCGGTGCCAGCGCGCGCCGCGCGGCCGCAGCGAAACGCGGCGCGGGAAGCGTGGCGTCTAACGCTGCAGCGTTTGCCGGAGTGAAGCACGGGCCTTGAACAAGACATCTCAATCCAACGATTGCGCGGGGGAAGAATGAAACCACAGAGGAACGTGACGCTGTTGTGCGCGGTTTGCCTGGCGATGGTGGCGGCAATTTTCGCTGCGGCGCGGATTTCCGCTGATGAGGCGAACGCCGTCGCCGCGGCCGACGCAAAAATTCTCGCCGAGATTCACGACCACAGCGAAGTGATGGAGAATCTCGAGTACCTCTCCGACCGGATCGGGCCGAGGTTGACGGGGTCGCCGCAGCTCAAGCAGGCGAACGACTGGACGGCGGAGATGTTTCGCAAATACGGCCTGACGAATGTCCACCTGGAGCCCTGGACGATCGCGCACTCCTGGACGCGGGGAACGGCACGCGCGCGGATCGTGAGCCCCACGGAACATGCGCTGACGATCGCGTCTGCGGGATGGTCGCCGGGGACGCCGGGGGTTGTGCGCGGGCCGGTCGTGTACTTTGACGCGCGGACAAAAGCGGATTTCGGGAAATTTCACGGAAAGCTGAAGGGCGCGACGATCATTTACCAGGAACCGGCGAGCCTTTCGCCGCCGCCCCCGGAGGATCCTTCCCGGCGCTTGCGGCCGATGCAGGCGCCACCGCCCTTGCCCGGCGAGCCGCCTGCGCCACAGCCCTTTGCCGCGTTTGTGCGTGTCGCTCAGGAGCGGAACGAATTTTTCAAGCAGGAAGGCGTGGCCGTGGTACTGCGCGATTCGGCCAAGCCGCACGCCCTGCTGAACATGACGGGAATCGGCGGCGAGAAATTCGATGTCGGCGCGATTCCGACGGCGTTCATCACCGGAGAAGGTTACCGGCTGCTCTACCGGATGCTGAAGCACGGGCCGGTGGAGATTGAGATCGAGATGACCAATTCCTTCGGCGAGAAGCCGATGGAGGTTTACAACACGGTGGCGGAGATTCGCGGAACGGAAAAGCCGGACGAGGTGGTGATGCTTGGCGCGCACCTCGATTCGTGGGACCTGGGTACGGGATCAACGGACAATGGAACCGGGTCGATGGCGGTGCTGGAGGCGGCGCGGGCATTGGCGAAGCTGGGCCTGAAACCGAAGCGGACGATCCGCTTCGTGCTGTTCTCGGGGGAGGAAGAAGGGCTGGTCGGCTCGAAGAAGTACGTGGAAGCGCACAAGAGCGATCTGGAAAAAATCTCGGGGATCCTGGTGCACGACACGGGAACGGGGCGCGTGACCTCGGTCGGACTGCATGACAACTATCAGGACTTCGAGATCCTGGACCAGGTGCTGGCGCCGCTCGGGGAGCTGAAGCTGCTCGAGCCGAGCCTGGCGCGGCAGTTCGGCACGGATCACGCATCGTTCGACGATGCCGGCGTACCCGGCTTCTGGGTGATCCAGGACGGAGCCGAATACTCGAAGACGCATCACAGCCAGTCGGACACGTTCGACAAGGCGTGGAAAGACGATTTGAACGAAGGGGCGCAGGTGCTGGCGGCCTGGGCGTACAACACGGCGCAGCTTCCGCAGATGCTGCCGCGGCGCCCCGCGCCGAACCGGCCGGCGACGGGCCCCGGCGACGCGGCCCCCGCGGCGCCACCAAAGCCGGACCCCATCGCGGAGATGGACGAGAAGATCCTCGCGCAGGTGAAAGCGGATGCAGGGGATCTGAAGAATGCCATGCAGTACTTTTCCGACCGGCTGGGGCCGCGGCTGACGGGTTCGCCGAGGCAGTTGGAGGCGAGCCGCTGGGCGGCCGAGCAGTTCAAGAGCCTGGGGCTCGAAAATGTTCATTTGGAGTCCTGGACGATTGCGTCGGGCTGGGCGCGAGAGAAGGCCACGGCGCGGATTTTCTCTCCCGTGGAGCAGACGCTGACCATCGCGTCGGCGGGATGGTCGCCGGGGACAAAGGGTGCCGTGCGCGGAGAGGTGTTCCGCATCGCGTTTGGCAAGACACAGGACCTGCAGCAATACAAGGGCAAGCTGAAAGGAAAGATCGTGGTCATCGGGCCGGCGCTCGACCTCGAGCCGCCGGGAAACCCGCTGCTGACGCCCTATGACCAGACATCGTTGCCCCTCGCCGCGGAGATCGTGGACGGCAAGAAATTAGACCGGCGAGCGTTTTTCCGGATGATCCGGGAAGAGCTGAAATTCCTGCAGGACGAGGGCATCGCGGGGCTTCTGCTGCCATCGGACAAATGGTACGGGCTGATCAACATGAGCGTCTCGGGGCGGGACTATAAGGCGGGCGCGTACCCGGTGGCGTACATGACTCTCGAGGGCCAACATCTGTTGTGGAGGCTGCTCGATGCCGGCCCGGTGCGGGCGGAGCTGAGTATCCAGAATACGTTCACGAAAAAGTCCGTCGAAGTGATGAACACCGTCGCGGAGATCCGCGGAACCGAGAAGCCGGACGAAGTCGTGATTCTGGGGGCGCACATTGATTCCTGGGACCTCGGCACCGGGGCGACGGACAACGGGACGGGCTCGATGGCCGTGTTGGAGGCGGCGCGGGCGATGTCGCGGCTCGGCTTGAAGCCCAAGCGGACAATTCGTTTCGTGCTGTTCTCAGGCGAGGAGCAGGGGCTGAACGGCTCGAAGGCTTATACGGCCGCGCACAAGAAGGACCTCGCGAAAATCTCCGGCGTGCTCGTGCACGACACGGGGACGGGCCGGGTGCTCACGATCGGGCTGATGCACAACTACGCGGTGCGGGAAACAATCGACCGCGTTCTGTTTCCGATTGCGCGGAGCGCGGGTCTCTCCGAGCCGAGCCTGCGGTCAGAAGGCGGAAGCGACCACGTGCCGTTTGACGAGGCGGGAGTGCCGGCGTTCTGGTGCATCCAGGACAACCTGGATTACGACCGCACGCACCATTCCCAGGCCGACACGTTTGACCGCGTTCGGCTGGACGACCTGGCGCAGGGAGCGGGAGTGTTGGCGGTGTGGGCCTACAATACGGCGCAGTTGCCGGAAATGCTGCCGCGAAAGCCGGCGCCGAAGAAAGAGGAACCGCACTAGTGCCGTTCCAACTTGCTGCCCCGATGAGTTCCTCAAAACAAACAGCTATCGCCTCTGGTAGCCGGCCGGCTGGGTTTGCCTGCAAGAAGTTGGAACGGCACTAGCGGCGATGCGTGCGGTCGTGCAGCGTGTGAGCCGCGCTCGGGTGACCGTGGAGGGCCGCGCGACGGCGGAGATCGGCGCTGGGCTGGTGATCCTTCTCGGCGTCGGGGCCGGGGACAGGGCCGAGGCCGCGGCGGCGTTTGCGGAGAAGATCGCCAACCTGCGGATTTTCGAGGATGAAAAAGGGAAGATGAACCGCTCGCTGCTTGAGACGGGCGGGGCGGCGCTTGTGGTGTCGCAGTTCACGCTGTATGGCGATGCTCGCGGACAGCGGCGGCCGAGCTTCCTCTCGGCAGCGCCGCCGGAGATGGCCCGGGTGCTGTATGAAGAGTTTGTGGCGAAGCTTCGCGCGCTCGGTGTCACGACGGGCACAGGGGTGTTTCAGGCCATGATGTCGGTGGAGCTGGTCAATGAAGGCCCGGTCACAATCCTCCTCGATTCGGACAAGGCGTTCTAGGCGCGAGCTCGCCGCGGCCGGCTTGAATGCGTGGACGAAGGCGAGCGTGCTGCGGGAGCTCGAGCGGCAGGCGAATCCTCGCGTGCGCGCCAAGATGGCCCATTTCGGGGTGCACGTTGAAAAAGCGCACGGGATTTCGGCGCCGGTGCTCCACGCGCTTGCGCGGCGCATTGGGAGAAGCCATAAGCTGGCGAATCAGCTCTGGGCGACAGGCATCCACGAAGCGAAGATCCTGGCCACATTGATTGGAGAGCGGAAGAAAGTGACGGCCGCTGAAATGGACCGCTGGGCGCGCGGCTTCGACGCCTGGGACGTGGTGGATGCTGCGTGCGCGTGTCTGTATGCGCCGACGGCGCCTGCTTGGAAGAAAACATCGGAATGGAGCCGCCGCCGCGAAGAGTTCGTAAAGCGCGCCGCATTCTCCCTGGCCGCGTACTTGAGCTACAAGGACAAGAAGGCGGGCGACACACGCTTCGGGCGGCTTTTGCGTGTCATCGAGCGCGAGGCGCACGATGAGCGCCACTTCGTGAAGAAGGCCGTGAACTGGGCGCTGCGGAATATCGGGAAGCGAAACCTACAGCTCAATCGGGAGGCGATCCGGACCGCCGAGCGCATCCGAGCGCAGGGAACGCCCCCGGCGCGCTGGATCGCGGCGGACGCATTGCGCGAGCTTCGAAGCAACGCGGTGCAGCGGCGCCTGCGGAAGAAAGCGGGCGCAAAATGACCGATGCGCGCGCAGCCGGCGCGGTGCGCATTCGCCGGGCGGAAGAGCGCGATGCGGCGGCGCTCGCCGTCCTCGCGACGCAGCTTGGTTATCCGACGACTCCCGAGGAGGCTCTGCAGCGGCTTCGAATGCTGAGTGCGCCGGAGCTGCACGCCGTGTTTGTCGCGGAGACGGCTGGCGGGGCGGTGGCCGGTTGGGTACACGTCAGTGCGAATCACCTCATCGAGAGCGAAGCGCGAGCCGAGGTGAATGGATTGATTGTGGATGAAAGGCACCGCAGCGCCGGCGCAGGGAAGCTCCTGCTGGATGAGGCGGAACGCTGGGCGCGCGAGCACGGTTGCTCCGCGGTGAACCTGCGCTCAAACGTGATCCGCGAACGGGCGCACCAGTTTTATCTCCGCAACGGCTACGAGCACTACAAGACGCAAAAAGCCTTCCGGAAGAAACTGCGGCCTTGAATCAAACGGGGTGGCGCGTGCGCACCGCTTGGAACGGCGCTACCAGCCGCCGCCTCCGCCGCCACCGAAGCCCCCGCCGGAAAAGCCGCCGCCCCCTCCGCCGAAACCGGAACCGCCGGAACTGCGCGGCGCGGAGGAAAGCACGCTGCTTGCCCGGGAAGACATCGTACTCAGGTCGCTAACAAACATGACGGGAAAAAACTGCGGGCCGTAAGAGCCGCGATACCAGTCCGGCGGTTGCTTGCAGATGTCCTGGAAGGCGCGGCTCCAGTTCTTGTCCACGCCGAGGGCCATGGCGAAGGGCAGGAATTTTTCGAACATTTCCGGCGTCTTGACCGTGCGGGCGAAGCGGTCCGATTCAACGTGCTGGAGGAAATCCTCGAAGCCGAGGGCTCCTTCGAGCGCGCGCGTGCCCTCCGCCGTGCGAGCGGGCATGAACCAGCCGAACGCGCAGATCACCATGCCCGTAAGTACGCCCGAGACGATGAAGGTAAGCGGCGCCATTCCCAGCGAGCGCCCGATGAGATTTCCGCCCCAAGCCAACAGGATGCCGATGACCACACCTGCGCCGAAATAGGTTTGGCGCGTGCTGTCGGGACGATCACGGTAATAGCCGTGCGTGACGAGGGAACCGAATAGAAAGTCCTTGATCGGGGCGACGTGCGTATAGAATTGATTTTCGAGGCTGCTCATGGAGACGGTTTCGCCGGCCGTGGCCGAAGAAAAGATCCCCCTGAGCAGCTCCCTCTCGTGGGATTTGAGCTCAGTCCACGCCGAGCGGTTTCTTTGCAGGATAAACTGGTAGTCCTTGTCGGACCACAAGCCGCCCAGATGCTCTTTTTTTTGCTCCTCGATGACCAGGTATCCGCGGACGGCCAGGTCCACAAGGGTGGCGGTGATGTCCCGCATGTTCACGTTGTCTTCCACTAGCGTGCCGACTTCGCCGGGCGTCAACTGGGCGGGCGGCTCATATTGCGCGGCGATGGGTCGAAGGCGGGGATCGCGGCCTTGCGTCCACCAGAGGAAGAACATCAACGCGAAGGCGATGACGGGGAATGCCAGCGGCCAATTGCTGCGAAGGAAGAGAGATATCCGATCGGCCGTGGTCGGCTCGTGAACAAAGCCCTTGTCGAAGGCGACAGCGATGGTGAGGCCTTCGTGATAGCCGAGGGGCGAGCGTGTCTTGACCTCGACGCCGCTGCCGGCGATTTCCACATCGGCATCCTGGGCGCGGGAGCGATAGCCGCCGGTGAAGCGGTTGGTGCGGATGCCGGTGGTCCCTTCGGGAAGGATGATGCGAGCGGAAGCAGACTGGAGGGGGAAATCCCATTCGTCGCCGGTGACGTTCCAATAGAGCTCGTCGTGATCTTCGAAGAAGCGCAGGGCGTCTGAGATTCCGTACTCAATGACGACGGTCCGGACAGCGTTGTTCGCCCCGGGGACCGAAATCTTCAGTTTGCGATAGTGGCGCTCGCGGCTCGACTCGAACTTCAGGGAATTGCCGGCTTCATCGGTGACGCGCTTGACGTCGAGAAAAAGCGTGTAGTTGAAGCCCTGGGGGCTGACGTATTCGACGGGGATCGAGCGATAGATGCCGTTCCACGACCCGATGAAGCGCACTTGAATCGTTTCGGTCACGTCAATCGTGCCCTTGGGCGAGACGACGATTTCCGCGTCAAACTTTTCGATGCGCAGATCGCGGGCGGAAGCGCCGGAGGCGAAGGCGAGGGAGATGAAAACGACCAGGACGGCGGCTGCCCTTCCAGGAAAAGAAAGAGAGCCTGTTCTGCACTCCTTTCGCCGGCGCTCCCGGCAGGCGGCAGGACAGGGCACGGTTGGGCGCATACGCATCATGTGGGGCGCAGCCTCTCAGGCGGAGGGAGCGTTGAAGCTGACCTTCGGGGCTTCGCGCTCGGCGGGCGCCGCGACTTCAAAAAACTCGCGGAGCTTGAAGCCGAGCATCCCGGCGAAGATGTTCGTCGGGAACTGCTGGATCTTGGTGTTGAGGTCGCGGATGACGGCGTTGTAGTAGCGCCGCGCGTTCTGGACGGTCTCCTCGATCTGCGACAGGGAATTCTGCAGGGAGGTAAAACTTTCGACTGCGCGGAGCTGCGGATAGGCCTCGGCGATGGCGAAGAGGCTCTTCAGGGCGCCGGAGAGCATGTTTTCCGCCTGGGCCTTGTCGGCCGGACCGGTGGCATTCATAGCGCGGTTGCGGGCGTTGGTGACGGC
Source organism: Candidatus Acidiferrales bacterium (assembly GCA_035545075.1). Classification (GTDB taxonomy): domain Bacteria; phylum Acidobacteriota; class Terriglobia; order Acidiferrales; family UBA7541; genus Acidiferrum. The sequence goes on along the minus strand of DASZZJ010000083.1, from coordinate 1,556 downwards.
CTCGAAAGTGCCCTTTTCGTGGGCGGCGTAGCCCTTGACGGTTTCAACCAGGTTGGGGATGAGGTCGTAACGGCGCTTGAGTTGCACATCAATGTCCGCCCAGGCGTTGTCGCACTGCACCTTCAGGCGGACCAGACTGTTGTACATCCCGATGAAGAAAATGATGACCAGGACGAGGGCGGCTAAAATAATCCAACCAATCATCGATCAACCTCGCGCGAAAGAATTTTGACGCCTTCTGTTCCAGAGGCACTATACGGCGTGAAAGCGCGGGTGTAAAGCAGACGCCTTGGGCGCGGCGCGCCGAGCCGAGGTGCCTCTGGCGTATCGTTCCTGACTGGTTTATGCTGCGCGAGCGATGTCCGCCCCCAGGGGTGGTTCCCTCTCGAATGCTTTCCAAGACGATCAGCGCGGCGGTCTACGGCATAGACGCGTACCTTGTCGAGGTCGAAGTGGACGTCGGCTCGGCCCGGATGCAGGACTTCAACGTGGTGGGCCTCCCGGACAATGCCGTGAAAGAGAGCCGCGAACGCGTCAAATCCGCGCTGAAGAATTGCGGCTTCGAGTTTCCCTACGGGCAGGGGGTGACGATCAACCTTGCTCCGGCGGATGTGCGTAAAGAAGGCTCGGGGTTCGACCTGCCCATGGCGCTCGGGCTGATCGGATGCATGGGCGGATTCTTCGGCAAGCCGCTGAGGGATTGCATGTTCCTTGGAGAGCTGTCATTGGACGGGAGCTTACGGTCGGTGCGCGGGGCGCTCTCTGCCGCGTTGGCGGCGCGAGAAGGAGGTGTGCGCGCGCTGGCCGTACCGGAAATGAACGCGCGGGAAGCAGCCGTCGTTGAGGGCGTGCAGGTGTTCGCGCTGAAATCGCTGCCGCAGGCCGTGGATCTGGTGAACTCGCCGGAATCGTTTCAGCCCGTGCGCGTGGACGCGCGACAGATGCTCACGGAGGCGGCGCAATATGCGGTGGACCTGCGGGAGGTTCACGGGCAACAAGCGGCGAAGCGTGCGCTGGAGGTGGCTTGCGCCGGCGGCCACAACATCCTGTTCATCGGGCCCCCCGGCGCGGGCAAGACGATGCTGGCGAAGCGCATCCCGACGATTCTGCCGCCCATGTCCCTGGAGGAGGCTATCGAGACGACGCGCATCCACAGCGTCGCGGGAACTCTGGACGGCGGGCGAGGGCTGCTCGGCACGCGGCCGTTTCGTTCACCGCACCACACCATCAGCGACGCAGGGTTGATCGGCGGCGGCGCGGTGCCGCGCCCGGGCGAGGTCTCACTCGGCCACAATGGGGTGCTGTTTCTCGACGAGTTGCCGGAATTCGAGCGTAACGTCCTGGAGGTGCTGCGGCAGCCGCTCGAGGATGGCGCGGTGACGATTTCCCGCGCGGCCAGCTCGGTGACCTTCCCGTCGCGGTTCATGCTGGCGGCGGCGATGAACCCCTGCCCGTGCGGCTGGTTCGGCGATCCGACGCGCGAGTGCCATTGCACGCCGCCGCAGATCCAACGCTACGTTTCGAAAATATCGGGGCCGCTGCTGGACCGCATCGAC
>DASZZJ010000082.1:0-1612 GCA_035545075.1 Candidatus Acidiferrales bacterium | reverse complement strand
CGCCATGAGCCTGTCCTTCTTAGTCATCTCCCGTCCGCCACGGCTCATTATACAAGTATTAGTATAACTGTCCAGGAGAACCGACAACGCTTCTGCGTCATCTGCGGATTAGCTCTTTCCGAATTCCTTGCAGAAACTCGTTTGCCAGGCGGTTGCACTCAGCGGCCGAGCCGCTTTCGTTGTGCGGGCTGTGACCGGCGCCTTCAATCACATGAAGGGGCGTGTGCGGAAGTTGCCGGCGCACGGCGTCGAGTTCGCCCGGTTCGGTGCGCGGGTCGCGGCTGCCGTGCAGGAACATCGCCGGGACCTTTAGTTCGGAGAGCTTGCAGCCGTACAGGTCCTCTTCCGGGTGGCTGCTGCCATCGGCAATCTTGAGCCACGCGCGGCCGCCGTTCCGCATCAGCTCTTTCCAGTAATCCTCTCCGTGTTCCTGCGCCAGGGTCCTCGCGACCCGCTCGCCCACTCCCTCGGGCCGCGAGACCAGCTCCTCAAAAAACTTCCGGGAGCCGGGCTTCACCCGGTAAAAGTGAAACGCTTCGAAGATGATTCCGGAAACGCGCTCCGGCGCGCCGAGTCCCAGGATCCCCGCGATCACGGCGCCGTCACTGTGACCCCACAAGACGGCGCGCCTGATTCGGAGCGCGTCGAGAAAGCGAAGGGTCTCGCCGGCCGCGCGTTGATGGAAGTCCACCGGAAAATCGGGGATCCTTCCCGAACAGCCGTAACCGGAGCGGTCAGGGATCAGAATCCGGAAGCGGTCGCGCAAGGCTTCGATCTGCCGGTCAAAAGGATAGATTTCATAACCCCAGCCGCCGTGCAGAAACAGAAGAGGGAAGCCGCTGCCCGTTTCGCGATAGTGAATCTGGACGGGGCCGGCCCCTTCCACCCGCGGGGACTCGTTGATGGAGAGGTTGGGCACTCAGCACTCAGGACTCAGCACTCAGCACTCAGCACTGAGTTACGCCGCCCCGAGTTCGCCCTTTAGTTGCTCGGCCTGGTGGTAGCTGACCAGGGCGTCCAGGAAGGGTTGGATGCGCCCGTCCATCACCAGGTCGAGCTGGTAGAGGGTGAGGCCGATGCGGTGATCGGTGACACGGTTCTGGGGAAAGTTGTAGGTGCGGATCTTCTCGCTGCGGTCGCCGGAGCCGACCTGGGACCGGCGCTCCTGGGCCAGCTTTTGCTGCTGCTTTTCCTGCTCCATCTCATAAAGGCGCGCGCGCAGAACGCGCATGGCCTTGGACCGGTTCTTGATCTGCGACTTCTCGTCCTGGCAGCTCACCACGGTGTTCGTGGGCATGTAGGTGATGCGCACCGCCGATTTGGTAGTGTTGACGGACTGCCCGCCGGGGCCCGAGGAGCAGAAGGTGTCGATGCGAATGTCTTTGGGATCGATCTGGACATCCACCTCTTCCGCCTCCGGGAGCACGGCCACGGTGACCGCCGAGGTGTGCACGCGCCCCTGCTGCTCGGTTTCCGGGACGCGCTGCACGCGGTGCGCACCGCTTTCATACTTCATCCGGCTGTAGACCCCGCGGCCTTCGACCACGGCGACAATTTCCTTGAGCCCGCCGATGGACGAAGGGCTGGAAGAGATCACTTCCACGTGCCAGTT
>DASZZJ010000081.1:0-5942 GCA_035545075.1 Candidatus Acidiferrales bacterium | reverse complement strand
AGCCGGCGATCTTGAAGGCCATTTCCGAGCTGTCCACCTCGTGGTAGGTGCCATCCACCAGCACCACCGCCACATCCACCATCATGAACCCGGCCAGCGTGCCGCTGTCCATCGCTTCGCGGATGCCCGCCTCGATCGGGGCGATGAACTCCTTGGGAATGGCCCCGCCCACAATCTTGTCGATGAAGAGGAAGCGGTGCTCCTTGTCGAAACGCCACTTTCCGCCACGCCCGGTGATCTCCTTCGCGAGCACATCAATCTCGTCGGTGGACATCTCGTGCATGTTTTCGTGCACGGCGCTCGGCAGCGGGTGCACCTCGATCTTGCAATGGCCGTACTGCCCGCGCCCGCCGGTCTGCCGGATGTATCGGCCTTCGGCGGCGGCCCTCTTGCGGATGGTTTCCCGGTAGGCGACCTGCGGACGGCCGACACCGGCCTGCACGTTGAACTCGCGCAGCATGCGGTCCACGATGATCTCGAGGTGCAGCTCGCCCATGCCGCTGATCAGCGTCTGGCCCGTCTCGTTGTCCGTGTGCACGCGGAAGGTGGGATCCTCCTGCGAAAGCCTAGCGAGGGCCTGGCCCATCTTGTCCTGGTCGGCTTTGGTCTTCGGCTCGATGGCGACGGAGATGACAGGGGCGGGAAATTCGATGGATTCGAGAATGACCTGGTTCTCCTCGTCGCAGAGGGTGTCGCCGGTGGTGACGTTCTTCAACCCCACGCAGGCACAGATGTCGCCGGCATAGACCGCTTCAATCTCTTCGCGCTTGTTCGCATGCATCTGCAGCAGGCGGCCGATGCGCTCGCGCGACTTGTTCGTCGAGTTGTAGACGTAGCTTCCCGAGCTGAGCACGCCGGAGTAGACACGGATATAAGTGACGTGGCCGACGAACGGGTCGGACATAATCTTGAACGCCAGCGCGGAAAACGGCTGCTCATCCGAGGCGCGGCGCAGGACGAGTTTATCGTTCTCGGGATTTATGCCCTCTAACGGCGGCACATCCACCGGCGAAGGCAGGTAGTCCACCACGGCGTCGAGCAGCGGCTGGATGCCTTTGTTCTTGAAGGCCGCCCCCGCCAGGACCGGCACGATCTTCATGGCGATCGTCGAGCGGCGGATCGCGCCGCGCATCTCTTCCACGGTGAGCGTGCCTTGGGTCAAGTACTTGTCAATCACCACGTCGTCGTGCTCGGCGACGTACTCGATCACTTTGCTGCGGTGTTCCTCGTAGAAAGCCTTGTCGATCGCGGACGCCTTCAGCGCCGCGGCCACTTCCGGCCGGGAAGCCAAGAACGCCTTGTCCCAGAGCTTCTCGACTTCGAAAATCTCGCTCTTCGCGCCGAGCGTTTCTTCCAGCCAAACGATCACTTTTTGTTCGAGGAAGTCGATGCAGCCGATGAAGGAGTCTTCCTTGCCGAGGGGGAATTGCAGGGGAACCGGGTGGGCGCCGAGCCGCTGGCGGATCGTGCGGATACAATGGTCGAAATCCGCTCCGACGCGGTCCATCTTGTTCACAAACGCGATGCGCGGCACGCGGTACTTGTCCGCCTGGCGCCACACCGCTTCTGACTGCGGCTGCACGCCGGCGACGGAATCGAAAATCGCGACTGCGCCGTCGAGCACGCGCAGCGAACGCTCGACCTCGACCGTGAAATCCACGTGTCCGGGCGTATCAATGATGTTGACGCGGTATTTCTTGCCGAAGCGCTCCCAGGCCGTCGTCGTCGCGGCGGAAGTGATCGTAATCCCGCGCTCGCGCTCCTGCTCCATCCAGTCCATCGTGGCCGTGCCTTCATCCACGCTGCCGATCTTGTAGGTCACGCCGGTATAGAAAAGGATGCGCTCGGTCGACGTCGTCTTACCGGCATCGATGTGCGCCATGATGCCGATGTTGCGCGTATCCTCGAGTTTGAATTGACGGCTCATTTTCTCTCAAAAAACCTTTACGGCGATTACCACCGGTAATGTGCGAACGCCTTGTTCGCTTCCGCCATGCGGTGAACGTCTTCCTTCTTCTTGATGGCCCCGCCGCGCGCGTTGGCGGCGTCCATCAGCTCGTCCGCCAGCCTGTCCACCATCGTTTTGCCCGCGCGTTCCCGCGAATACTGCAGCAGCCAGCGGATCGCCAGCGACTGCCGCCGGAAGGGATTCACTTCCACGGGCACCTGGTAATTCGCGCCGCCGACGCGCCGCGTCTTCACTTCCAGCACCGGCTTCGCGTTCTCCACCGCCTTATTGAACACCTTCAGCGCATCGTCGTTGGTCTTCTTCGCCACCTGGTCCATCGCACCGTAGAAAACGCGCTGCGCCGTGGAGCGCTTCCCGTCCCACATCATCGAACAGATGAATTTCATCACCAGCTCGCTGCCGTAGACCGGATCGCTCTGGCCCTTGCGGCGGACGACTTGTCCTTTGCGTGGCATCTCTTCTCCAGCTCCTTCTTCGCCAGCGCGCCGCTACTTCTGCGCGGCCTTCGGACGCTTCGCGCCGTATTTCGACCGGCCCTGCTTGCGGTTCTCGACGCCCGCGGCGTCCAGGGTTCCGCGCACGATGTGATACCGCACGCCCGGCAGATCCTTCACGCGGCCTCCGCGCACGAGCACGATCGAATGCTCCTGCAGGTTGTGGCCAATGCCGGGAATGTACGTCGTTACCTCAACGCCGTTGGTCAGTCGCACGCGCGCCACTTTCCGCAGCGCCGAGTTCGGCTTTTTCGGGGTTTGCGTGTACACGCGAATGCACACGCCCCGCTTCTCCGGGCAACCCATCAGCGCCGGCGACTTCGTCTTTGTCCGGACGGCCTCGCGTCCCAAGCGTACCAATTGCGAAAACGTCGGCACAGTGCTCCCTCTTCACGTGCGACCGCCTGGCGGTCGTCATCGCGCACAAGTTTTCTCTGCGTCGTCCGCGGCGGCACACTTCCGTCGCGCAAACGCACAAACTGCTGAAAGGTCGTACTGCGAATCCGGAGAGACCAGCAAGAAACTCCGCACGCACCCCGGAGGCAGAATTTCGCTCCAGGTCTCGATTGGAGAGGCTTACTCGGCTTTGCGGGGCTGGCGCCCCATTCCGGCCGCTCTTCTGCTCCATTCCGTCTTGCTATGTTCTGGAGCCGAAGATCTTACATCCCTTCCAACTACAGGGTCTAAGACCCCCTGACAAGCAACAGAGTATAGGGCAAACTATCGGCTCTGTCAAATCGGAACCAACACGATTCCGTGGAAAAGCCTGTGAAAATCCTGAGCTTAGGGCGGTCCCTGCGGTCCTAGTACCCGTTGCCGCCCCAAACCTCGCCTCTCCCAAATAATCCCTGACTTGTTCAGATAAGAGCTGCGAAGCCCCCGTCTGGCTGGGCAATGCCCAGGGGCTCCTGGGCGCTCAAGTCGAACTTAACATCTTTATATTCAATACAATGGACCTGAAATTACTGTGACGGGCCTTTCATTGGCACTACCGTGTGCCGTGGTAAGCGAGATTGCCCTCCCTCAACGACCACGTATCCGTCCCGGAGGACCAGATCCACTCTGGCGAGGTCGTCCAGGTCCCGGTCGGGCTTTCCGTCCACCACAAGGACGTCTGCCAGCTTGCCCGGCTCCAGCGTCCCAAGCCGGTCATCCATGTCCAGGATTTCGGAGTTCGTCTTCGTCGCCGCCGTCAGCGCCTCCGGCACGCTCCAGCCCGCGGCCACAAAATTCTTCAGCTCCGTGATGTAGGGCCACGGAAGATATTGGTACCAGTGCAAAATCAAGTCCGTGCCGACGCCGCACTTCACTCCGGCGCGCCGCAGCCGGCGCAGCATTTCGAAATTGGCTTCTTTGGAAAACGTGAACCGCCGCGAAGTGGAACCGTAGTAGCCGCCCCACTCGTCGAAAATAATTTGGTAAGGGATGAGCGTTGGGTCGGCGGCCACGCCCTTGCTCGCCATCAACCGAATGGTCTCCTCGCTCCGCGGCAGCGGGTGTTCGATCGTATCCGCGCCGGCTTCGATTGCGCGCTGGATGTAGAAAGTTTCCGCGTCCACGGTGACTTTCAGTCCCAGCGCGTGCGCTTCTTCCACCGCCGCCTGGATCTCCTGCGCCGTAAAATGGCTGCCGAGCTTGATCACGTCCGCGCCGTTGTGAAATTGCTCGCGCACCGCCTGCCTCCAGTCGTCCGGCCCTGACGCCAGCCGCGTGGCGCCCTGCAGCCGGATGTAGTCGTCCGGCGTATTCTCGGTCGAATGGCCCCCTTCTGCGGTGATGAACTTTCCAGCGGGAAAAACGCGCGGGCCGGCGATTCGGTTCTCTGCAACCCACTCTTTCAACCGGAAGGTGACGCCGCCCTGCGACCCGACGTCGCGCACGCTGGTGATTCCGCTCTCAATGAAGTAGCGCAGCTTCTCCGTCGCGCGCAGTGTCGCGTCGGCCTCGTTTGTGGCCGCGGCAAAATTCCCGGCCGTCAGCGGGTAGGTGAGGTGCGTGTGCAGGTCGATCAAGCCCGGCATCACGGTCTTGCCGGTAACGTCCAGCACGCGCGCATCGTTCGGCCAGTCCGTCGACCCAGGCGGCAGGATCTTCGCAATCCTGTTCCGTTCGATGACCAGTGTGCCTTCCCGAGCCGGCGCGCCCGTGCCGTCAAAAATCCGTCCGCCGCGCAGCACCAATGTCCCTTCCGGCCCGCGCGGCCCCGGCCGCACCGGCACGCGCCGTGGATCATCGGAAACCGGCGTCTTCGGATCGAGATACTTCCGGCGGTCCTGCGCCTTCTCCTGGCTCATAAGAACGCACGCAGCCGAAAGAACGACAGCGAGCGCGGCACTCCATCTCTTGGACATCTTCGAACCCTCCTTGGCGCTTCCTCATCCTCGCGGAACACCACTCCTGCAATTAGCGGGCGCGCGGCTCGCTCCTGGCGGGCCGCCTCTGGCTCGCTGGGGGGAAAGAGCCGCTATTCCTTCGGCCTATCGCCTGTGTCTTCGCCGCCGAGGTCTCCGAAAGGCCAGAGGTTGAACGATTTCAGCAATTCGTCCTGGTGCTGCCGGACCAGCATCCTCGCCGTTCGTTCTCTCGGCCAGGGCTCCGCAAAACGCTCCGGCCGGTCGGCAATCCAGTACGCAGTCAGCGCCATCAGCGTTGCGTTTTGCGCCAGGACTTCCGGCTTCACCGCCTCAAGCGCGTCGGCCGCCGAGTGATGCGTGTAGCGATAGTCCGGTGAGTTCTGCTCCATGTTGATGCCGGGCAACCCAGCGAGGTTGAACGGCCCGGTATCCGTACTGAAGCTGGTCTCGTGATTCACACTGAACTGCCCGAACGCGCTCAGGAACTTCGCAAAAGGCGCGAACGCTTCCTCCACATCGTCGCGGCCGAGCTGAAAGCTGCTCACCGGCCCCTGTCCGGCGTCCAGAACCAGATCGCCCAGATGATTCGCCATCTCCGCCTGGTGCTGCTTCACATAGGCGAAGGAACCCAGCAATCCCTGCTCCTCGCCGGTGAACAGCACAAACCGGATCGTGCGGCGCGGCCTCTGACCCGAGCGCACGATCGCCTCCGCTGCGGCCAGCACACTGGCGGAACCCGTCCCGTTGTCCGTCGCCCCTTCCGAGAGATCCCACGAGTCGAGGTGCGCGCCGACGACGAACACCTGCTCCGGGTGCTCGCGCCCGCGAATCTCTCCGACCACGTTGGCGCTTTCCACCGGCCCGTTGGTGAACGTGTTCTGGATGTTAAACCGCACGCGGATTTTCTTTCCCTGTGCGACGTATCGCTCGAGCTGTCCCTGATCTTCCGCCGTCATGGAGACCACGGGCACCTGAAATTCCGCCGCGAAGCCGAGAATCCCCGTGTGCGTCAGGTGCATGCCCGCGGACTTCGACCCCGCTTGTCCGCCGATTACCGCAATCACGCCCGCCGCCTGCGCTGCCTTCAGGAATGAGCCGAAACGCGCGAAGAGCCCTGCCATCCTT
>DASZZJ010000080.1:0-6326 GCA_035545075.1 Candidatus Acidiferrales bacterium | reverse complement strand
CGGCGAGGCGGATGGACTCCGGAATGATCTCCAAGAATGCGACGGCAAGCATGTAGCCCGCGCCGAGCGCCAGGAAATATTGGAGGAAGTGCCGCGGCCAATCCTTGCGGACGACGAAGTAGCCGCCAAGCAGGTTCCCTGCCGCGGCCACCAGGCCGAGGGCGGCGGCGAGTGCGATGCGGACTGGCTCGGTGTAGGTCATGAAGCGTCAGCCGCTATGCCGGAACAGGATGACGTCTCCTTCCTGCACGATATAGTCGCGCCCCTCGAGGCGGACTTGCGCTTTTTCGCGGGCGGCGGCGAGACTGCCGGCAGCGAGCAGGTCGTCGCAGCGGACCACTTCTGCGCGGATGAAGCCTTTTTCGATGTCGCTGTGAATTTCGCCGGCGGCTTTGACGGCTGTGCTTCCTTTGCGGATGGTCCAGGCGCGAACTTCCGGATCGCCCGCGGTGAAGAAAGAGATGAGTCCCATCAGTTCGTAGGTGGTGCGAATGACGCGGTTGAGGCCGGGCTCATGAAGGCCATAAGAGGCGAGGAGCTCGGCGGCCTCTTTTTCGTCCATCTCGGCAAGCTCCGCTTCCAGGCGGCCACAAACGGGCACGACGGCGGTGTTCGGGCGTCCCGCAAGCGCGGAGAGCTTGTGGCGGTCGACGGCGGTCGAAAGCTCGGCGGCTTCGTCATCGCCGAGGTTCAGGACATAGAGCATGGGCCGCTGCGACAGAAAAAGAAAGCCGCTGACGGACTTGTGCTCTTCAGCGGTCAGCTCGAGCTCGCGGAGAGGCTTTTCGCTTTCGAGGTGCAACTTGCAGCGCTCCAGAACGTTTTTCTCGTTCTCGAGGGCGGGCTCCTTCTTTTTCTTCAGCTCCTTTTCGAGCCGCTCCAGGCGTCGGAGAATCTGATCGTGGTCGGCGAAGATCAGCTCCAGCTCGAGGTTGGTCGCGTCGCGAACCGGGTCGGTCGTGCCGGAAGCATGGGGAACCGACGGATCGTCGAAGATGCGGATGACGTGGGCGAGGGCGTCCACTTCGCGAAGCGGGGCGAGGACGGCGGCATCGCGCGCGCGGTCTTTCTGCATGCCGCCGACGTCCACGTATTGAACGGTGGCGTAAGTGGTCTTCTTCGGGTCGTAGAGCGCCGCGAGTTGGGCGAGGCGCGGTTCGGGCACCTTGGCCACCCCGACATGCGTAGCGGCAGCGGCGGATCTGGCGTCGAAGTGGACCCTGGTTAGGATTCGGAATAGCGTTGTCTTGCCGACCTGCGGCAGCCCGATGATGCCCGTTTGCATGAAACGGTTATCCTAGCACAGGCGGTTCCCGGGCATTTTCGGCGTACTTGGAAAGCGCTGTCCGAGGGGACGCAGTGGCGCGGAATTGGTATTCTCTTGGGCCGTTTCGAACGGGGGAGCTGTGAAGACAATGGAGCGAAGGATGCCGCCGTTTGATCTGAGGCTGGCGATGGATACGCTGGCGGCAAAGGACGAGCGGCTGGCGCGGCTTATGGAAGGCACGCCGGAATACCGCGTCGAGTCCGACGGCACGGAGAGCCCGTACGAGGCGCTGCTCGAAGCGATCGCCTACCAATCGATCTCCGGAAAAGCGGCGGAGACGATTTTCGGGCGGGTGAAGGCGCTGGACTCAAAGGGGAAAGTGCCGGCGCCCGAAGCGATGCTGCGGATTCCGAAGCGCGCGCTGCGCAAAGCGGGGCTTTCCGGCGCAAAGATCGCGGCGATGAAGGACCTCGCGCAAAAGACGCTGGAGGGAGTGGTGCCGTCGCGGTCCGAGGCGGAAGCGATGCGCGATGAGGAGCTCGTCGAGCGGTTGATTTCTGTCCGAGGCATCGGCGCGTGGACGGTGGAGATGTTCCTGATCTTTCGGCTCGGCCGGCCCGACGTTCTGCCGGTCCACGATCTGGGCGTGCAGAAGGGGCACGCGTTGACTTACGGCAAGAGGTATCTCACCAAGCCGAAAGATTTGTCGGCGTTCGGCGAGCGTTGGAGGCCATACCGAACCGTCGCGAGCTGGTATATGTGGCGCGCGTGCGGTCTTGCCGGGAATAAGGGGCGCAAGGTCGGCCGCGCACCCGCAAAGAAGCGCCCGGCGAGCGGCGCCCGGCGGCGGCCTGGAGCGGCAAAGCGCAAACGGCTCAGCGGGTGACTTCGCGCGTGAGGAAATAGACCGCAGCGATGCCGGCAAGCAGGACGCCACTTTCGAGACTCACGGAGATCTTATGCAGGCGGTCGAATTCCACGCGCAGGGGACTCTCCGGCGAGGTTTTCTCAACGGAGACCATTTCGGTCCGCAGCCGCGCCATGCGCGGGCTGACTCCGAACTGCGAGGCGGCCGTGAGGGCTATCATGAGAACCACAGCGATGGCTGCCGGGGCGGCCAGACTGGCGACCGATCGCACTCGTGCGAGCCTGGCGACGAGGAATATCCCTCCGCTGACGAGGCCGAGGACGTGCAAACGTCCGAGCGCGTAACCCACCATCGAGCCCGCCACGTCGCGCCCCGGCAGAATGGAGAACGCGCCCGGGGCGACCACGAAGCTGAGGAATATGTCTCCGCCGAGCCAAAGGCCCAAGCATAGAAACTCGAAAGTGCGGAGAAGCGTTGACATGGATTGAATTCCGCTAGAATGTTCCAGAGCGCCGGAGAATGGTGGGCGACAAAGGACTTGAACCTTTGACCTCTCCCGTGTGAGGGGAGCGCTCTAACCAACTGAGCTAGTCGCCCACGACGTAAAGTTTGTAACACGAAGCACCGGGAGATTCAACCGATGCCCGTCGCCACAGCGCAGATCGTTTCGCAGTTGCACCGCAGCCTCTCCCACGCCATCTTCGGGAAAGAAGAGGCAATCCAGCTCGCGCTGACCGCGCTGCTGGCGCGGGGGCACATCCTGATCGAAGACGTTCCCGGAGTGGGCAAGACGACGCTGGCGCAGGCGCTGGCGCGGTCGTTCCGCTGCACCTTCCAGAGGATCCAGTTCACGTCGGACCTGCTGCCGAGCGACGTCGTCGGAGTGAGCGTTTACAACCCGGAAAGCCGCGAATTCGAATTCCGACCCGGGCCGATCTTTGCAAACGTCATCCTGGCGGACGAGATCAACCGCACGACGCCCCGCACACAGTCCGCGCTGCTGGAAGCGATGAACGAGGCGCAGGTGACGGTGGACGGGCACACATATCCCCTGCCACAGCCGTTCCTCGTTGCGGCAACACAGAATCCGGTGGAGCACCACGGCACTTACCCGCTGCCGGAATCGCAGCTCGACCGTTTCCTGCTGCGGATTCGCATGGGATATCCATCCTTGGAAACCGAAAAAGAGATCCTGCGGAAGCGCTCGGGGCTTGCGAGCGACGACCCCCTGCGCGAGTTCGAACCGGCCGCCGATGCCCGAGACATCCTCGCCATGCAACAAGCGGTGACACTGGTGCGCGTGGACGACGCGCTGGTCGAATACGCGCTCGAGATCATCGGCCGCACGCGAACGGCCCGCGAGTTGACGCTGGGCGTCAGTCCCCGCGGGGCGCTGATGCTGCAGCGCGCCGCCCAGGCACGCGCATATCTCGACGGCCGCGAATTTTGTTTGCCGGATGATTTCAAGCAGCTCGCGATCCCGGTGCTGGCACATCGCGTGATCGCGGCCACCAAAGGCACGGGAAGTCCCGCGGGCGTGAAAAGGAGCGAGTGGGTCGAATCGTTCCTGCGCGAAATCGTCGAGTCCGTACCCGTACCGCTGTGAACCGCTCTTCCTCGCTGCCGCAAGTCCGGGCCCAAGCCGAGCGCCCGGCCTGGCGCGCATTTTCTCTGTCCATCGCATCGCTCGCCGTAGCCCTGCTACTGGCTCTCTATTCGGGTGCTGCCGCGGAGATGGGCCATCCGGTGATTGCCGGCTTGTCGGCGCTCTCGGCGCTGATTCTGGCGGGCTGGGTGGCGATAACGCTGGTGCCCGTCATCGCTCGGCGAACTGCGCTGCGCTGGATCGGATACAGAATCGAGTACAAGCTCACGCGCCAGGGATGGGTCTACATCGGCGGGGTGATGGCCGTGGCCGTGGCCGCGCTGAACACAGGCAACAATCTTCTCTTCCTGATCCTTGCCAGCATGATCGCCATCATCTTGATGTCCGGGATCCTTTCCACCGTCGTGCTCTCCGGCATGGCGATGAGCCTGGAATTGCCGGAAGAGATCTTCGCGGGCGAGCCGTTGCGCGCGCTGCTGGAATTGAAGAATGAAAAACAATCGCTGCCGTCCTTTTCGCTGCGGGTCGAGGGGATTCCGGCCGATGGGTCAGCGCACGCGGCGGTTCTGGAGACGCCGGTCTACTTCCCCTACGTGCCGCGGCGAGAAAGCGCGCAGCATTGGGTCCCGCTGGTTTTCCCGCGGCGCGGTGTTTACCGGCAAGAAGCGTTCCGGATCGTGACGCGCTTTCCATTCGGTTTCCTGCAGAAATCGCGGCGCATCGATCTGCGCAAGGAGGCGCTGGTTTATCCATCGATTTCGGCTTCGCCGGATTTCCTTGCCGTGCTGCCCGCTCTGCAGGGATCGATCGAAAGCTTGAAGAAGGGCCGCGGCCACGACCTGCACGCGCTGCGGGATTACCGGCCGACGGATAGCGCGCGCCACGTCCACTGGAAGGCGTCGGCGCGGACCGGCACGCTCCTGGTGAGGGAATTCAGCCGGGAAGACGACCGCCGTGTCTTGCTGATTTTCGACCCGAGCCTGCCGGCAGACTTGCCGGAAGCCGAGGCCAAGTTCGAGCGCGCCGTCACGCTCTGCGCAAGCATCGCCTGGTATTTCCGCGAGACCAACGCGATGCTCCGATTCCGCATGGCCGACTCGGAAACGCTCCTGGCGCCTGCGGGAGAGATCGTTTCGGAGGTCCTGCGCATGCTCGCGTTTGCCCAGCCGGCGCCGCCGAATGACGGTTTCGAGTTGCTGGAATCGCTCAGCCGTGACCCCGAGCTGTCCAAGATCGTGCTGACGAGCCACGCGCGCGGCTCCATTCCCGAAGAAATGTGGAAGTCCGCCTATTATGTGTTCCTGCCGGACCTCTAGTGCCGTTCCAACTTTTTGGAGCTAGACCGCACCGACCGTCCTCGCCGGGCCCCGTGAAGGATCTCATTGCAACTCTTCGGTGAGGGAGGCTCCCGCGCCGGTTGTGAGAGAATGGCGCGTGCCTCTTAGAGGAAAAGATCCCGCCAAGTTCCGGCGACGGCTTCTCGAGTGGTTCGGACAGCAGCAGCGCGACCTGCCCTGGCGGCGAACGAAAGATCCCTATCGCATCTGGATTTCCGAGATCATGCTGCAGCAGACTCGCGTCGCCGCGGTGATTCCCTACTACGAAAAATTTCTGGCCAGGTTTCCCGGCGTCGGCGCGCTCGCGGCAGCGCCGGAAGAGGAAGTGTTGCGGCAGTGGTCCGGCCTCGGGTATTACAGCCGCGCGCGGAACCTGCAACGCGCGGCGCGCGAAATTGTCGCCAAGTATGGAGGAAAATTTCCGCCCCGCTACGAAGAGGCGCTGGCGCTTCCGGGGATCGGTTCTTACACGGCGGCGGCTATCTTGAGCATCGCGTTCGGCAGGCCGCACGCGGTGCTGGACGGAAACGTGGCGCGCGTTTTGGCGCGAATCGAGGCGGTGCGAGGAGATCTGCGCGAGCCGCACCGCTGGCGAAGGCTGCAGGCTCTCGCCGACGAACTCCAGGATCGGCGAAGGCCGGGGGAGTGGAATCAGGCGATGATGGAGCTGGGCGCGACGCTCTGCACACCGCGCGCGCCGATGTGCCGGCTCTGTCCGGTTTCGAGCTGGTGCCGCGCGCGGGCGCTCGGCATCGAGGAAACGCTGCCGGAGAAACGGAAAAAACCGGACGCAGTGAGGCTGAAGCTCGCCGCGGCCGTCTTCCTCGACGAGAAGCGCCGGACGCTCCTGCTTCCTCCTCCGCGGAAGAATGAAAGGGGCGCAGAGCTCGCCGCGCTCTTTTCCAGGCTATGGCACTTCCCGGCCGTGCGCGTGCGGGGCGATGCCAGAGCCGAGCTGCGCACTGACCTTGGAACCCGCCTTGGCAAGGCAGCCACGGCGCGACTCCGGTTTGTACCGTTGAAAGCAGTGCGCCAGGCCGTAACTTATCGCGACATAGAGATCGCGCCATTTTTGGTGAGGGTAAGAGCACTCCCCCGCGCGCGGGGTGCGCACGCCATCCCGCTCGACGGGCCGATAAGTGTTCCTGTCTCAAACCTGACGCGCAAGATCGCTCTGGCAGCCGTTGCGCAGGGCGCTTGAGGATAGTTCTTCACGTTGCAGTTGGCAGTTTGGCCTCTGCGCGGGCG